>NZ_JBWGIG010000022.1:0-106679 GCF_056312595.1 Pseudomonas sp. GYB4201
AGCGCAAGGCCCGAAGGTCCCCTGCTTTCTCCCGTAGGACGTATGCGGTATTAGCGTTCCTTTCGAAACGTTGTCCCCCACTACCAGGCAGATTCCTAGGCATTACTCACCCGTCCGCCGCTGAATCAGAGAGCAAGCTCTCTTCATCCGCTCGACTTGCATGTGTTAGGCCTGCCGCCAGCGTTCAATCTGAGCCATGATCAAACTCTTCAGTTCAATACTGCAATCGGGTTTTGAGAAAACCCTATAAACTTGGCTCAGCAATCGTTGGTTAAACCATGATTTCTCGTGGAGTAACTTATGATGCTGATAATCTTTTTGACTATCAGTCTGAGTCACAAGCACCCACACGAATTGCTTGATTCAATTGTTAAAGAGCGGTTGGTTGATTCTTTCGTCTCAACCGAGGCGCGCATTCTACGCCTTCCTCAGAGCCTGTCAAGCGTTTATTTTGAAGTTTCTCAGAGAATCTCTAACAACTTCAACCACTTGGCTCGCTTCGATCTCTCGTTAGCGGGAGGCGAATTCTACAGCAACTTGCGTTGCTGTCAACTGCCTTTTTCACCGCTTTCGACGTTAAGATCGAAACCTTTCGGAGCTGCTTACTTCGGTTAACTCGTTGAGTTTCAAGGAGTTTTCCGTTTCGGTTGCGCCGGAAGTGGGGCGAATTATAGAGAGATCTGCGGGGGCGTCAAGGGTTAATTTCGAGGAATTGTCTTTAAAGTCAAAAGCTTCCCCGCGGGCCACCATATGAAGGCCACCAGGTGCATGCCTTGAGGGTTTCATGCCTCATGGCATCGAGCGCCGCCCGCGCGGCGCGACCCGGCCTTCGGCCGGTGCTACCCGTTTGTTTCGGGCCAATTATGTCAGTGGCATCTCCCGGGGGCGCCTTGGTGGTACCCACGCACAAACCGATGGCAATGGTGGGATTGGCCCGTAGATGTAGCACCGGCCGGAGGCCGGGTCGCGCCGTGCGAACGGCGCTCGATCTCAAGGGCGCCAGAAGAACAACGACTGGCACCTGGTGGCCTTAATGCAACCTCAAGACATGGACCTGCCCCCCTCTTGGCCCAATCTCTCTTCTATATAGACCCCAACCCCATCATCCTCTCCCGCACGTCTGCCAGCGCCAGCAGTGCTGCGCGCGACAGCTGCCGGTGGGGCGCTACGCACAGGCACAGCACCGGGTGGCTCACATGGATGCCGGTCAACGGCACGAAGGCGATTGTCCCTTCGGCTACTTCGCTGGCCACGTCCAACCAGGACAACATCCCTACCCCCACGCCCTGGCGAATCAGCGAGCGCATCATGCGCAGGTCGTTGCAGGCCACGCGCTGCCGCACGTCCAGGTGCAACTGGTCATGCAGGGTGCGCACGTGCTTGTGCACCACCAGCGGTTCGGCGGGGAAGATCACCGTTTCGCCCTGGGTCTCGCTGAGCCGCAGGCTCGGCTTGCCGGCCAGCGGGTGCGACACCGGCATGGCAATGCCCATCCTTACCGGAGCGCTGGCATTGATGGCCAGCTCGCTGCTGTCGCTGGCGTCGAGCATCAGGCCAAAGTCCACTTCGGCCGAAGTGATCATCTGCGCCACTTTCTGGTTGTCCGCCACCTTCATGCCAAACGTCAGCCCCGGGTATTGCGCCATCAGCGCCGCCACCGCCTCGGCGACGATGCCCTCGCTCAAGGCGTCGATCAGGCCGATCTCCACATGGCCGCGGCGCAGGCCCTGCATTTCATCGATCTGCTCGCGGGTGCGGCCGTAGTCCTTTTGCCACTGGCGGGCGTTGGCCAACAGCAACTCCCCCGCCGCCGTCAGCCGCAGGCCGCTGGGCAAGCGCTCGAACAAGGGCACGCCCAACTCCTCCTCGACCTTGAGGATCTGCCGGTCGATGGCCGACGCCGACACATGCAGCACCTCCGCCGCGCGGCGGATGCTGCGGTGCCTGGCCACTTCCAGAAAGTAACGGGTGAAGCGCGAGAACGGGAACATGTGTTGCCTTTTTTGCAACGCGACAGTGAAAAAACGATGCTGGAGTTCATCACGGCGCACTTCTAAAGTCCATCCCATAAGCGCTCTACAGCGCACCTTACAGACCGCCGAAGCCTGATGAGTGACACACCATGAACCAAGATCGCTCCCTCCCCCTGCACTGCACCTTCATTGAAAGCGACTGGCGCATCCTTGCCGCCCACTGGTACCCCATCGCGCAATCCGCCGCCGTCGGCCGCGAGCCGGTCAAGGCCATGCTGCTGGATGAACCGCTGGTGCTGTACCGCATGGACGACGAGTTGGTGGTGGCCCGCGACGTCTGCCCGCACCGCGGCGTGCCGCTGACCATGGGCAAAAGCGACGGCCAGGGCGTGGTGTGCCCCTACCACGGCCTGCGCTTCGGCAACGGCGGCCGCTGCAACAAAGTGCCCGCCAGCCCCAACGCTGCCATCCCGGCGCGCATGCAATTGCACACCTACCCCGCCGTGGAGCGCTACGGCCTGGTATGGACCTGCCTCGACCTGCAGAGCGACAGCGTCGATATCCCGCTGATGCCCCACTGGGACGACCCGCAATTCCAGCAAATCATCTGCCCCACCGTGGACATCCAGGCGTTCGCTGGCCGTCAGCTGGAAGGCTTCCTCGACGTCGCCCACTTCGGCTTCGTGCACACCGACACCTTCGGCGACCCCGACAACACCCAGATCCCGCCCTACCGCCCGGTGGAAACCGGCAGCGGCTTCGAAGTGCACTACAACAGCTCGGTGGGCAACTACCCCATCGGGGTCGACGGCAAGGCGCCGGACGACTTCAACTGGCTGCGGCATTTCCAGGTGCACCTGCCCTTCACCGCCACCCTCACCGTGCATTTCCCCAACGACGGCCGGCTGGTGATCATGAACGCCGCCTCGCCGGTATCGTCGAAGGTCACCCGCCTGTTCGCGCCCATCGCGCGCAACTTCGACAAGGACCTGCCCGTGGAGGACTGCCACGCCTTCAACCTCAAGGTGTTCGAGGAAGACCGCCTGATCGTCGAGTCGCAGAAACCCGAGCGCCTGCCCCTGGACCCCATGCTGGAAGTGCACATCCCCGCCGACATGAGCTCCATCGCCTACCGCAAGGGCCTGCGCAACCAGGGCCTGAGCCAATTCTTCCTGTATTGAGGGGCCCGCCATGAACCGCCTCACCGTCACCGTCGCCGCACTGGCCGCCGAAGGCGCCGGCAACCTGGGCGTCCGCCTGGAGCCGCTGCCCGGCCAGGCGCTGCCAGCATTCAGCGCCGGCGCCCACATCGACGTATTCCTGCCCGGCGCCCTTACCCGCCAGTACTCGATCGCCAGCGCGCCTTCCCACCGGGACCACTACGAGCTGTGTGTGAAACGCGAACCCGAGTCGCGGGGCGGTTCGCGCTTCATCCATCAGCACCTGGCGGTTGGCGCCCAGCTGGAGATCTCGGCACCGCGCAACCTGTTCGCCCTGCAGCCCGCCGGCCACCACGTGCTGGTCGCCGCCGGCATCGGCATCACGCCACTGCTGTCCATGGCCAGCGTGTTAAAGGAACAGCAGCAGCCGTTCACCCTGCACTACTACACCCGCACCCGCGCCGAAGCGGCCTACGCCGAACGGCTGGAAACCCAGTTCACCCCAGGGCAGGTGCAGTTGCACCACAGCGACCAGGACAAAAGCCCACGCCGGCACCTGCCAGACGACCTCCTGCACCCCGCCCCCAACGCACATCTATACCTGTGCGGCCCCGAGCCCTTCATGCGCCACATGACCGAGCGCGCGCTGGGGCTGGGATGGGCGCCAGCGCAGATCCATCAAGAAGCGTTCGCCCCGGTGGCGGCTGAGCCGGTGGTCGGCGATGCGTTCGAAGTACAGGTCAACTCCACCGGCCAGGTGGTGCAGGTACCGGCCGAGCAATCCATCGCCCAGGCGTTGATGGCGGCAGGGGTTGAGGTGCCGGTGTCGTGTGAGCAGGGGTTTTGCGGGGCGTGCCTGACGCGGGTGCTGGAAGGGACGCCGTGTCACAGGGATAGCGTGTTGAGTGATGGGGAGAAGGAGCTGAATGACCAGATGGCGCTGTGCTGTTCGCGGAGTCAGTCGGGGCGGTTGGTGTTGGGGATTTAGCCAGCATCCGGGACAAGGCGGTGCTTCTATATATAGAGGAGAATACGACGGGAGAACATTTGTACTCCATGCGTATTTTTGCCACCCGCCCGCCAGGAAACGCTAGGCCGGCGCACCTACCTGGGGGCGTTTGACCACGACGCTTGTCGCTCGCGAGTCGAAACGATACCCTTAACCGTCGCTACACATTAGCGATTGGGCTTGGCGGCCCACGAACACTGGCGCAATGCGCCGCGCATATCCTGTTGCAGGCGCTTTTTTTGTGCCCGCGACATTGTGTTATGGCGGGTTGCGCTTGGACTCCTTCGGGAGTGCCGGTCCCAGTGTTCCGGTCCGCCAACCTCGCGCAACCCGTCACCCTCCCCTGCTTGGCGGCAGAAGCGTGATGGGTCTCTTGATAAACACTGGAGATTCACCCATGAACGAAATCGATCAACACACCACCCTTGGCACCACCTCGTTCGCGAAATGCGGCGATGAGGGGCGGCATAAGCTATTCAGCGTCAATCCCGATGTGCCGGTTCAGGCGGCGTTGGAGTACAGCGCTCATCTGCGCGACTGCGCCAGCAAGCTGATGCTGGATAGTGCGATGGGGGATGGTGGTGCGTATTTGGCTTGGGCGGCGGTGTATTTGAATGAGATGGCGGGGGCGGTTGTGGATGATCTGGCACTTGATCAGCCACTGAAAGCTCAGGAAAAAAGCCTCGATAAGTTGGCCGTAAATCCGACTCCATGATGAAACAAAGGCATTAGCCTGGGGTATGTGCTGGTCAGAATTGTCCTTCGGGCGCTTGCAGTTCTTGTGCAAGCTGTAGGCTCGGCGCTCGGACAGCACCTCTCAGTGTGCTGATACTGTTGCAAGGGGTATGGGAAGGACCATACCCCAACTCTGTTTACCGCAGCTTGTGTGCAAAGTTTTTTCGGATGAACCGTCCGATGTAGCTGTTTAAGCCTTGACCGGCCCTCGCAAGCCGCTGAAGCTCTGCTACATCCCCTGCCCCCGGCCGCATCGAATCGTAGAGATAACGCGAGCCGTCGCCAAACTCGACTACGATACTGCCTGGTCCGATTTCGAATTGAGTGACATTCGAGTCCCCCCCTAAATTGCTATAACGTTCCATCGCTAACCCCTTAAAGTGGCAAATCGCCACCCAACAAAACTACCGTGTAGTTTTAGGAAATACGCTACCACTCGTCGGCAACGCCATCTTCTGCCCTCCAAGCAGCGCTCAATAGATCAGGCAGGAAAGCTGGGTGCGATTTCTTGCACGTCCCGGCCACATGTACAAAACTCTCTAGGCTCGCGACGACAGTCAGGCCGAGGGTAGCGTGAAAATATAGTGGTCAACTGATCCCAACACTGCGTTAAGTTTTTCCTCGGCGACCGCAGGCGGCAACCCCAAGCCTGACGTCACGGCTGCGGTGGCAGCGCTACCAAACCAGGAATTTCTGCTTCGCTTGTTGCTTGGATATGCTTAGCGTTGAGCGCATCTCAGACGGTTACCAACATTGGACACTGCTAAGGCGACAGCACGATCGGCTGGCAATTAACGTGAAGCTGGCAATCACATTCGCGCTTTGAAGCGTGCGAACCTGGCTGAGGGGCTATGGCCGCACGTGCCGACGATGGGTGCTTCCCGTGCGTATCGAGGCACGTACGGACGCGGCATCATGACCGAACTCACGTGCCACTAAACGATTGGATTCTCATTTAGTTTTAGTTGAATCTTGGTGTTGATTTCCGAGGTCTTGAGCTTTAAAGCAATCCCTTCCAAAGAGCCCGCCCAAATAAACTTTGCACCTTCGGAGCCATCCGAATCAAAAACAAATCTAAATTCCTTTTGATACGAGTATATATTTCTCTTCATGAATACAGCCTCAATCTCGTTAAAGCTACCACTAAAAGTTTCAGGGTCGAAATATTCCACTAGCCTATTCCACGAATTATAACCTTCCGCTCTTGCTGCTTCAGTTACCTTATTTACAAATTCAGGCACATTTATGATGACAACCGCATGCTCTCCAAGTGCAAGCATATCGTCATCAACAGCCGTGTGCGCTCTCAACATAGCGTTGATTTTTTCTACCACGCGCAGACGTTCCTCTTCCGTTTCGAAAGATTCGTTAAATTCCGGCTCCGTGATAGAGTACATGCAATAGGCATTCAAGCGATCGTGCGCCAATCTCTGAGTTATCAAAGGCCCTGCCAATTCAGTTATCGGCATAGACTTCTCTTCGCCATCGGGCGTTCTATATGAAATAGTTAAGGTGACACTCTCTGGCTGATGCCACCCCGAGACTGCTTCGTACCTATCTCCTCGTGCCTCATCACCTTCTATCTCTTTAAATTGTTTAATTGTCTTGCAAAACATTTCTCCTGTCCGAATAAATTCATCTGCATATTCTTCCTTGTCGAAAACCTTGATCAGAAGAAAAATTCGTGTACTCATAGCCTACCTCCGATAGTTAATTAAGTACGTTTAGCGTAACGGCGTCCTTTGCACAAGTGGCGCGCTGATCCCACAGCACTGATTGTCGCTGCGACTTAACGTATAGCAACCATCACATTCGCCACCGTTGGCGTGTTTCACACTGCCACTAACAGCCCACGCCCAGCATCTGTTCAACGATCGCTACTCCAACCGTACAGGATGCTTGCTCCAAGCATGATCCGAAAATCGGAGTACAAAACCAGTGGATTCGGCCTGAGTTTCG
Organism: Pseudomonas sp. GYB4201; assembly: GCF_056312595.1. Classification (NCBI taxonomy): domain Bacteria; kingdom Pseudomonadati; phylum Pseudomonadota; class Gammaproteobacteria; order Pseudomonadales; family Pseudomonadaceae; genus Pseudomonas; species Pseudomonas sp. GYB4201. The sequence continues at coordinate 6,837 of NZ_JBWGIG010000022.1, forward strand.
ATGCGCCCAAAATGGGGCGAATTGGAGTCCGGACATGCTCACTTCTGAGTACACCTCAGGCACGTGCAAATTCTGCTGCACTTGATCAGCTCGCGGTTAACCGCGGCGGAGGTCTGCAATTATTTTGCCCCCTCTGCGGGCATCGGCCGCCTGAACGATTCGCTCACCTCGCCCGCCATACCGAAATGGGATGCCAGGCCAAAGAGAACATCCGCACTGCAGTGGAGACATCCTCAGATTTGAGAACAGCTCGCCCGCTGAGTGCCGCTGAAAATTCTCCATATAAGGGCCGCTTCTGAGAGCAGGCCGGAACAGGTCGCTCCACGAAGCCTTGACCTGCCATTTCATGGCGCGCACTTCTTTTAGCTAGGCCAGGAATTCAAGAGAGCGCAATATTCCTTAGCTTCACGCTCAAAGTTGCACTCCCCGCCGACGGTGTCTACGTCATCCCTGTGACCACCGCTGGCGGTACGGCCATCTGGGCAGCCAATAGCTCGGCATCCGGTATGGCCCAAGTCAACAACATCAACGCCACAGTTCAGCGCGACGGCTCGGCATCTGCCGAAGCGGATACCAACGTCGGTCTGAGGACGGTTGATGGGATCAAGAAGCTGATGGTCTCCGTTTACAACGCGCAGGAGGCAATCACCAGCCACCTAATGACAAAGATCCGGCCAGCGACTCCCGCTGGTATACGAGCGGCGCTCGAGGAGAGCGGTAGGCTTAGTGCCATGACCTCGGCAACGCTCCATCCCGAATTTCAAAACTACCCCGCCGAATGCATACCACTTTTCCAGAACGGCGCGCGCGAACCCTCCTACCAGGTAATCAGAGGATCGATGCGCCCTCGGCACATTGGAGCCGTGGCTAAGCACGATACGGCTAGTCGTCCACTACCCCTTGGGTTTGTCACGGCGCTCAATAGCTTCTCTAGCCTTTTCAGGGAGACCAGCAAAGCGCTCAGCGATTCTCCGCTGCCGCGCGATACGTTCCTCTACAATAAGATTGATCATATCGAACATCACTGGCACGTAATCCTCCAGATCCTCCTTGCTCATATCGAGTGGGTGAACGGCATTGTTACCCGTCACCCTCACGACATCCAAGGCCTGCTGGATGTGAGGATCCAAGCCGGCCTTCACCAACGCCCCGATATCTTTGTTAATGTCGCTCCCGGTTCCCCCTAAATGCCCCAAAAGTTTTTCGAGGCAAAGGCGTAGAAGCGCTGCCGCGCCGCGGTGAGATAAACCGCATATGCTTCGTGCCTCTTCAAAATCGACCCTACACACATCGGGAAGGTCTTGATGGGCCGCAGGCGCACTCACTAGATTCGGATAGGCCAACGAAACATCTGCAGTGTTCTGTGGGTTAACCTTCCAGATTGTGTCTTCTCTACAATGTTGGCAGACGCAGATCCTCCAGGACGTTCCGGAGAGGCCACGACTATGCGGAATAGCAAGGTCCGACCAGTGCATCTGGGCTACCACCCCACAATGAACGCAGGTGAAGGACTCAAGTCGGGGAGCTGGAGCGATATACCGGTGTTCCATTATTTTTCTCCTAGGGCAAAACGACATCATCTTCGAAGTTGCCCCGTTCGTTAAGGTATGCCTGAGCTGATACGCACAAACCTAGGTAAATTTGCGTTTTTGACTTGAAAAGTAACACCCAAAGTGCAACAGCATTAGTGGCCCCCCCTGACTGATACAGAACGCACTCATGTTCATCCGCGCATACCTCCGAGCATCCACGACGAGCAAGACGCCGGTCGCGCCCGCGCCTCCCTTGAGGCGTTCGTCACTGAGCACAACAAGGTCATCGCGTGCAGGTACCTGGAGAACGCTAGCGGCGCCGCTTCGGATCGGCCAGAGTTGCTGCGCTTGCGCAAGGATGCTCGCAAGGGTGACGTGCTGTTGGTTGAATCCATTGATCGCCTGTCCCGTCTGCCGGCAGACGACTGGGCCGAGCTAAAAGGGGCCATCGATGCCAAGGGGTTGCGCATCGTAGCGCTGGACCTGCCCACCAGCCACCAGGGGCTCCGCGACACGAAGGGTGACGAGTTCACTGACCGGACGCTGGCGGCCATCAACTCGATGCTGGTGGAGATGATGGCCGCTATCGCCAGGAAGGACTACGAGCAGCGCCGGGAGCGCCAGGCCCAAGGCATCGAAAAAGCCAGGGCCGAAGGCAAATATCAGGGGCGCCCCGTCGACGCAGACTTGCACAACCGTGTGAAGGAGTTGCTGAAGGCCGGCTTGGGTACCCGGGCCACGGCAAGGCACGCCGGGTGCTCCACCACTACCGTATTACGGTTCAGGGATTCGGTGGCAGGGTAATCAATGTCGCCGAGACTCCCTCAAATTGAGGGCGTCTATTCTTTTTCCGCACCACCACTGTGCTAAGAATCAGAGACACACTTGACGTGTGAGCGACCGACAATTGCCTCACACCGATCGGCGTTCGCTGCAATCAATATGTTTCGTAAAGATGGCTTACACAGGTACCGCAGACTTTCCTACCCATCTCTGCACTTTTTACGCGGGCCTGTTGCTCGCTGAGGCAGGTTGCCTTCTCGACAATCTGAGTATCGTCCTTAGCGGCTTTCCGACAGATAGCATTTAGGCGGGAAACGCAATTTCCGTCTGGCTTGCTGTCAGCGAGGAAAATATGAATTTCTGAAGTATTTCCTTTCTTTCGCAGTGTGTAGACAACGCTCATAACCAACTCCTTATGGGTAGAAAATCGAATACGTTTGCGCAGCTGCACCCACCGTGCACCCATGAGATGTTTCAGGGAAGAAGTAGAGCTGCTAAAAGCCTTGATTATGGTGTCCCAGGGCAGGTTCGAACTGCCAACCTTCCCCTTAGGAGGGGGATGCTCTATCCAATTGAGCTACTGAGACCTTGCTGAGCGCTGCGAGGAACCCGCAGCACGATGGACGGCGAGCATGTTAACCAGCCGCCCCGCATTTGTCATGTCATCCGTGGCCTTTTTGCCTGTAGGCAAGGTGAACGCCGAGGGAACTTTTCCGGATGGCGGCGCGAACGCTCTGGCACAGGGGCCTGCGGCGACCGTGCATTTTGCAAGGCTGCCAGAATGCCATCTTGCAGATTGCAACCTGCCACTGCCGCCAAAACCCTGTAAACTACTGAAATCATTGGGTTTTATCCGACTTTCAGAGTTGGCACGGCGCCTGCTGTATTCACTTGCATAAAAAGTGGCCAGGCAGCCCTTCACTCTGCGGAGACAAGCCCCATGAACAGCACCCTCTTTGCCCTGAATGCGTTGGCCCTCGTTGCCCTGGTGGCGTTTCATTTCCATGACGAGGCGCAACCCGATGCCGCCCTGGTGCATGTCCAGGCGGAGCATTTCATGGCCCGGCCGGCCGCGCAGGTGGCGGACATGAAGCCGCACAGAGGGATGTCGGTACTGACCTCGCAGCAGGAACAGGGCGAATCGGTGCCGGTGATCCATACTGACCGCTATACCTTTTGAAGGAGCAGCACATGTCGAAAAGCGCATGGGCCTTTTTTCTGATTGCCCTCGCCAGCTTCCTGGCGGCCGTGACCTTGCCACCGGATGCCGGCCAGGCCAGCGCGGTGCTGGGCATTGCCAGTGGGGTGTCGACCGCGCTGCTGCTGTTGGCGCTGCTGCGCGGCCGCAAGATCAAGTTCGATCCGTCGCTGCGCTGATGCCGTGACGGGCCAGCAGCGCCATCAGGCGCTGCACCGCTGACGCAAGGTCGGCGGAATTGTCCAGCGCCTCGATGCGCACGCTCCCCTCCTCCCATTGCCCCGGCTCGGCCTGCAGGCGCTCGTTGCGTGCCAGGCGCTCGTCGATCTGCGCCGCGGTTTCGCGCCCGCGGGCCTGCAGGCGCTGGCGCAGCACGGCGCTGTCGACGGTGACCAGCACCGGGATCAGTTCGGGGTAGAGCTGCAGGGCCTGGGGCAGCCAGGCGCGGGAGCCGTTGACCAGCACGTGGTGGCCGCCGGCAAGCCGTGCGTTGATGTCACGGCCGATACCATATTGCAACCCGTTGGCCTGCCAATTCATGGCAAACTCGCCCGCCTCGCGCAAGCGCGCGAAGGTTTCCGGGCTGACGCCGATGGCATGTTCGCCAACGGCTTCGGCGGACCGCGTGATGGTCCGTCGCACCACGTGCACGTCAGCCCGCTGCAAGGCGCCGCGCGCCGCATCGATGACACTGTCCTTGCCGGCCCCGGAAGGCCCCATCAGGTAGATCAAACGTCCTGACATCTCATCGCTCTGTATGGCAGCATGCTGGCAACCTGCCAAAATGCCACTATGCTGAATCATAGGGTAGCTCGCGCGTCATTGTGCACAGGTTGTACCGGACGAGCCAGAGCACCTCTCGAGATAGCGGGACGAAACCGGGCAGTCGACAGGCGAACGGGGATTTTCCAACCAGTACTCATTTTCGACAATTGGTGCTGGCAAAAAGCCCTTATTCAGTTCAATATTTGTCACAGAATTGGCGCCAACGAAATGGCGACTATGAGGCATCATAGAAGCCTCTTTCACAATTCAGGTTGAACTTTTGCTGTATCGACTGTCGTAAACACATCGTGCGGCTAATTTCGAGAACCGCTCCCCCTGAACTAAACGGTCAAATATATGCGCCCAATGAAACAGGCTATTTACTCCAGCCGTACGGCTGACAAATTCGTCGTACGCCTTCCCGATGGAATGCGTGAGCGCATTGCAGAGGTAGCTCGTAATCATCACCGTAGCATGAACTCGGAAATCATCGCCCGCCTGGAACAGAGCCTGATTCAAGAAGGCGCCCTGGGCGAAGAGTTGAGCATGCGCCTGGACAGCCCGGAGCTGTCGCTGCACGAGCGTGAACTGCTGCAACGCTTCCGCCAACTGTCGCACCGCCAGCAGAACGCGCTGGTGTCGCTGATCGACCACAACGCCGAGGCCACTGCCGACGCCTCGTGAGCGCTCGCCAAAAGCCCATGAAAAAAGCCAGCGAAAGCTGGCTTTTTTGTGGGCGCGGGTTCGACCTACATCAGGAACAGGGTCGCCAGGCCCAGGAAGATGAAGAAGCCGCCGCTGTCGGTCATGGCGGTGATCATCACGCTGGAGCCCATGGCCGGGTCGCGGCCGAACCTGGCCAGGGTCATGGGGATTATGACGCCCATGAAGGCCGCCAGCAGCAGGTTGAGGGTCATGGCCGCGGTCATCACCACGCCCAGTGACCAGCTGCCATAGAGCAGGTAGGCCACCACGCCGATCACCCCGCCCCAGACGATGCCGTTGATCAACGACACTGCCAGTTCCTTGCGCAGCAGGCGCGTGGTGTTGCTGTTGCCAGGGCTCACCTGGTCCAGGGCCATGGCGCGCACGATCATGGTGATGGTCTGGTTGCCGGAGTTGCCGCCGATGCCGGCAACGATGGGCATCAGCGCGGCCAGGGCCACCAGGCGCTCGATGGAGCCTTCGAACAGGCCAATCACGCGCGAGGCGACGAAGGCGGTGATCAGGTTGATGGCCAGCCACGACCAGCGGTTGCGCAGCGAGCGCCACACCGAGGCGAAGATGTCTTCCTCTTCGCGCAGGCCGGCCATGTTGAGGACTTCGGTCTCGCTCTCTTCACGAATCAGGTCGACCATCTCGTCGATGGTCAGGCGGCCGATCAGGCGGGCGTTCTTGTCCACCACGGGGGCCGAGATCAGGTCATAGCGCTCGAACGCCTGGGCGGCGTCGTAGGCGTCCTCGTCAGGGTGGAACGACACCGGGTCGTTGGCCATGACTTCGGCCACCTGCTTCTCCGGGTCGTTGACCAGCAGGCGCTTGATCGGCAGCACGCCCTTGAGCACGCCGTCGTGGTCGACCACGAACAGCTTGTCGGTGTGGCCGGGCAGCTCCTTGAGGCGGCGCAGGTAGCGCAGCACCACTTCCAGGCTGACGTCCTCGCGGATGGTGACCATCTCGAAGTCCATCAGCGCACCAACCTGCTCCTCGTCGTAGCTCAACGCCGAACGCACGCGCTCACGCTGCTGGGCATCGAGGCTTTCCATCAGCTCGTGCACCACGTCGCGGGGCAGCTCGGGGGCGAGGTCAGCGAGTTCGTCGGCGTCCATCTCCTTGGCGGCGGCCAGCAGCTCGTGATCGTCCATGTCGGCGATCAGGGTCTCGCGCACCGAGTCGGATACCTCCAGGAGGATGTCGCCGTCGCGCTCCACCTTGACCAGCTGCCAGACCGTCAGGCGGTCTTCCAGGGGCAAGGCTTCAAGAATGTAGGCGACGTCGGCGGAGTGCAGGTCGTCGAGCTTGCGCTGCAGCTCGACCAGGTTCTGGCGGTGCACCAGGTTTTCGACCAGATCACCATGCTGGCCTTCCTGGCGGTGCGTGAGGTCTTCGACCACGCGCTGGCGCTGCAGCAGGTCGACCACCTGGGCCAGGCGATCCTGCAGGCTGTCCTGCGGCTTTTTAACTTCTACTTCGGTCATAGGCGAACTCCACCCCCAGCAGCGGAGCACGCCGGAGGTTCAATCGGTCGATTCTTGATAGGTGTAGCGAGCTATTGAGTAACTACTGGGTAAGTCCATGGAAATAATCCAAAGCCCCGGCGGGGCTGACGGGCGCAATGATACACCGGCTGCCGGCTTTTAACGCGAAAAAATCTGGCAAGAACAAATGCTTGCGCGCGAAATCTGGGCGCGGTTCGAGTACCGGGAATTGCGACGACGCATGTGGAAAAGAAATCACAGCCCCAGGCAGCGCAATTGCCGTTACGCTTTGGACCGCATAGTCATGGAGGACGTTCGATGCAAACCAAGCGTTGGCTACTGGCAGGGCTGCTGCTGTGCCCTGCCCTGGGTGCGCTGGCACAGACCGTGTCGCGTTGCGAGGATGAAGACGGGCACCTGACGTTCACCACCCAGCAATGCCCGCCAGGGGCGCTGCAGAGCCTGCAGCAGGCCTACCACCCGCATTTGAGCAGCAAGAGCGAGCGTTCGGGTGCCAAGGAGCGGACGGAGCGCAAGCAGCTGGACGCCGAACTCAAACGCCAGAGCGAATCCCCGTAGCCGCTGCCGCAGGCTGCGCTGGCCCTGCGCCCCGGTGGAGATGTTCATCATCCATGCGGGCCCGCGCAGCCGGGCGGCCGGGGCGACCGATTATTTAAAAACAGAAAAGCAAAAAGCCCGCCTTCAGAAGAAGGCGGGCTTTCACTTGTATGGTGCACTCGACAGGATTCGAACCTGTGACCGCTCGGTTCGTAGCCGAGTACTCTATCCAGCTGAGCTACGAGTGCAGGGTTGGCGCTTGGTAGACCAGATCACCTCTGGTTGAAGCTGAAGATTCTTTCGTTACCGAAACAACCTTCGTAAAATGGTGCACTCGACAGGATTCGAACCTGTGACCGCTCGGTTCGTAGCCGAGTACTCTATCCAGCTGAGCTACGAGTGCACGATGGTACTTGATGGACCAGATCACCTCTGGTTTGTTGCAAGCTGCTTCTTCCGTTACCGAAACAAGCCTCTTAAATGGTGCACTCGACAGGATTCGAACCTGTGACCGCTCGGTTCGTAGCCGAGTACTCTATCCAGCTGAGCTACGAGTGCATATGTTGCCGCGCATCATAGTTCGTTAAAAACTTTTGTAAAGCACTTTTTTCAGTAATTTCAACAACTTACCTAAAAAGCCAGCTTTCAACGCCCTAAAGAAATAATGGCGGAGAACGGGGGATTCGAACCCCCGACACCCTTTTGAGGTGTACTCCCTTAGCAGGGGAGCGCCTTCGGCCACTCGGCCAGCTCTCCGCAACACGGGGCGTATATTATCGATAGCCCCTTTTCGACGCAAGCACTTTTTTCAAAAAAACCTAAATTAATTAAGCACTTGGTTCTTCGGCCTGCTCTTCCTTGATCCGCAGGTAGATTTCCTCGCGGTGTACAGCCACCTCTTTCGGGGCGTTGACGCCTATACGCACCTGATTGCCCTTGACGCCGAGCACGGTCACGGTGATCTCGCCATCACCAATCACCAGGCTTTCCGCGCACCGACGAGTCAGAATCAGCATTACCTTTTCTCCTCACCCACCGCAGTGGGAACAAACACAATCTGCAAAAAAGCAAAAGGCGCGGCTAAGCCGCGCCTCGTGCACTCGAACGCTTACTCGCCTTGACGGGCGGCGTCCAGTTCGAAAGCGGTGTGCAGGGCGCGCACCGCCAGTTCCAGGTACTTCTCTTCGATAACCACCGACACCTTGATTTCCGAGGTGGAGATCATCTGGATGTTGATGCTTTCCTTGGCCAGGGCCTCGAACATGCGGCTGGCAACACCGGCGTGCGAACGCATGCCGACGCCGACGATGGACACCTTGGCGATCTTGGTGTCGCCGATGACCTGGCGCGCGCCGATTTCGCTGGCGGTGTTTTCCAGCACCTGCAGCGCCGACTGGTAGTCGTTGCGGTGCACGGTGAAGGTGAAGTCGGTGGTGTTATCGTGCGAAACATTCTGCACGATCATGTCCACTTCAATGTTGGCGCCACTGATAGGGCCCAGGATCTTGAACGCCACGCCCGGGGTATCCGGTACGCCACGGATGGTCAGCTTGGCTTCATCGCGGTTGAAGGCGATGCCGGAAATGATCGGCTGTTCCATGGATTCCTCTTCATCGATAGTAATGAGGGTGCCCGGGCCCTCCTGGAAGCTGTGCAGCACGCGCAGCGGGACGTTGTACTTGCCGGCGAACTCGACGGCGCGGATCTGCAGCACCTTGGAACCGAGGCTGGCCATTTCCAGCATCTCTTCGAAGGTGATCTTGTCCAGGCGCTGGGCCGTGGACACCACGCGCGGGTCGGTGGTGTAGACACCATCGACGTCGGTGTAGATCTGGCACTCATCGGCCTTCAGCGCCGCAGCCAGGGCCACGCCGGTGGTGTCGGAGCCGCCACGACCCAGGGTGGTGATGTTGCCGTGCTCGTCCACGCCCTGGAAGCCCGCCACGACCACGACACGCCCGGCCTTGAGGTCGGAGCGGATCTTCTGGTCGTCGATCTGCAGGATGCGCGCCTTGGTGTGCGAGCTGTCCGTCAGGATGCGAACCTGGTTGCCGGTGTAGGACACGGCCGGCACGCCACGCTTGATCAGCGCCATCGCCAGCAAGGCAATGGTGACCTGCTCACCGGTGGAGACGATCACGTCCAGCTCGCGCGGGACCGGCTGGTCGCCGCCGCTGGCCTGTTTCGCCAACTCGATCAGGCGGTTGGTTTCACCACTCATGGCAGACAGTACAACCACCAGGTCGTCGCCGGCTTCGCGGAATTTCTTAACCTTCTCGGCTACCTGCTCGATACGCTCGATGCTGCCGACGGAGGTGCCTCCGAATTTTTGTACGATCAAAGCCATTTCAAAGCCGCCTCAGCCCGTGAAGGGCGCCCATTAAACATTCAAACGCTACAACGCGGGAACCTGCTACTAGACAACAGGTACCCGCGAGGGTGAATCAGAGACCTTGTTCGACGAACGGCACGGTCAGGGCCAGGGCTGCATCCAGCGCGCCGGCGTCGACGCCGCCACCCTGGGCCATGTCCGGACGACCGCCGCCCTTGCCACCGACTGCCGCGGCAGCCTGTTTCATCAGGTCGCCGGCCTTCAGTTTCGAGGTCAGTTCCTTGGTGACACCGGCCACCAGCACCACTTTTTCCTCGTGCACGCCGCCGAGCAGGATCACGCCCTCGCCCAGCTTGTTCTTCAGCTGGTCGACCAGCGCAAGCAGCGCCTTGCCGTCCATGGCGTCCAGGCGTGCCGCCAGGACTTTAACGCCCTTGACGTCCACGGCCGCGGCCGACAGGTCGTCACCGGCCGCGCTGGCGGCCTTGGCTTGCAGTTGCTCCAGCTGTTTTTCCAGCTGGCGGTTGCGCTCCAGCACGGCCGACAGCTTGTCGATCAGGTTGTCGCGGCTGCCCTTGACCAGCTGCGCGGCTTCCTTGAGCTGCTCTTCGGCACCGTTCAGGTACGCCAGGGCCGCGGCGCCGGTGACGCCTTCGATGCGGCGCACGCCAGAGGCCACGCCGCCTTCGCTGATGATCTTGAACAGGGCGATGTCGCCGGTGCGCTTGGCGTGGATACCGCCGCACAGCTCGACGGAGAAGTCGCCGCCCATGCTCAGCACGCGCACCTGGTCGCCGTACTTCTCACCGAACAGGGCCATGGCGCCCTTTTCGCGAGCGGTGTCGATGTCGGTTTCCTCGGTTTCCACCGCGCTGTTCTTGCGGATCTGCGCGTTGACGATGTCTTCCAGCGCCTTGATCTGCTCGGGCTTGATGGCCTCGAAGTGGCTGAAGTCGAAGCGCAGGCGCTGGCTGTCCACCAGCGAGCCTTTCTGCTGCACGTGCTCGCCCAGCACTTGGCGCAGGGCCGCGTGCAGCAGGTGGGTAGCCGAGTGGTTCAGCGAGGTGGCGTGCTGCATGTCGCCGTCCACCTGGGCGGTCAGCTCGGCGCCGACGTTCAGGTTGCCCAGCGAGACCACGCCGTGGTGCAGGAACGCGCCGCCGGTCTTGGTGGTGTCACGCACGTCGAAGCGGCCATTGCCAGCCAGCAGGTAGCCACGGTCGCCGACCTGGCCGCCGGACTCGCCGTAGAACGGGGTCTGGTCGAGGATGACCACGCCCTCTTCGCCTTCGGCCAGTTGCTGCACCGAGACGCCTTCCTTGTACAGGGCGACGACCTTGGCGCTGGATTGGGTGTTGCTGTAGCCGGTGAACACGGTCGGCACGTCGACCTTGACCAGGGCGTTGTAGTCCATGCCGAACGAGCTGGCAGCACGAGCGCGCACGCGCTGGGCTTCCATTTCCTTCTCGAAGCCGGCTTCGTCCAGGGTCAGCTCGCGCTCACGGGCGATGTCGCCGGTCAGGTCCATCGGGAAGCCGTAGGTGTCGTACAGCTTGAACACCACGTCGCCCGGGACCACGTTGCCTTTCAGCTCGGCAAGGTCGGCCTCGAGGATCTTCAGGCCCTGCTCCAGGGTCTTGGCGAACTGCTCTTCCTCGGCTTTCAGCACGCGCTCGATGTGCGCCTGCTGGGCTTTCAGTTCCGGGAAGGCTTCGCCCATCTCGGCCACCAGGGCCGCGACGATCTGGTAGAAGAAGCTGCCCTTGGCGCCCAGCTTGTTGCCGTGGCGGCAGGCGCGACGAATGATGCGGCGCAGCACGTAGCCGCGGCCTTCGTTGGACGGCAGCACGCCGTCGGCAATCAGGAAGCCGCAGGAACGGATGTGGTCGGCCACCACTTTGAGCGAAGCCTGGTTGTCGTTGCTGCAGCCGATGGCCTGGGCCGAGGCAGCGAGCAGGCTCTGGAACAGGTCGATCTCGTAGTTCGAGTGCACGTGCTGCAACACGGCGCTGATGCGCTCCAGGCCCATGCCGGTGTCCACCGACGGCGCTGGCAGCGGGTGCAGCACGCCGTCGGCAGTGCGGTTGAACTGCATGAAGACGTTGTTCCAGATCTCGATGTAGCGGTCGCCATCTTCTTCCGGCGAACCGGGTGGGCCGCCCCAGATGTCGGCGCCGTGGTCGAAGAAGATCTCGGTGCACGGGCCGCACGGGCCGGTGTCACCCATGGTCCAGAAGTTGTCGGAGGCGTACGGGGCGCCCTTGTTGTCGCCGATGCGCACCATGCGCTCGGCCGGCACGCCGACTTCCTTGGTCCAGATGTCGTAGGCTTCGTCATCGCTGGCGTAGACCGTTACCCACAGCTTCTCCTTGGGCAGGTTCAGCCACTGCGGCGAAGTCAGGAAGGTCCAGGCGTAGGTGATGGCGTCGCGCTTGAAGTAGTCGCCGAAGCTGAAGTTACCCAGCATTTCGAAGAAGGTGTGGTGACGGGCGGTGTAGCCAACGTTTTCCAGGTCGTTGTGCTTGCCACCGGCACGCACGCACTTCTGGCTGCTGACGGCGCGGGTGTACGCGCGCTTTTCCTGGCCCAGGAAACAATCCTTGAACTGGTTCATGCCCGCGTTGGTGAACAGCAGGGTTGGGTCATTGCCCGGGATCAAGGAGCTGGAGGCTACACGGGTGTGGCCTTGCTCTTCGAAGAAGCGAAGGAAGGCTTCACGGATTTCTGCGCTTTTCATTAGGTTCTTCCACGACAGGCTGCGGCCATAGGCCAGTGCGTAACGTACTTGGACGTTTCGACGGCAAAGGGCCGTATTATATACAGTGCTCAGCTTGTCAATATACGGTTAATTCGCGAAAAAAAAACCCGCACGGCCCCCGTGGCAGCGGCCAAACGGCCGCGTCATGGGCGCGCACGGATGACCTTCTTGCCGTTGTGGGAGTGACGCGGCCTGTGGCCGCTGCTACGGGATTGATGTCGTCTACGACTAAATCGCTAGCGCAGGGGCGATGCATAGTGCAAAAAAGTATGTTAAAAATCGTTCGCCACCTACCAATGGGTGGCAACGTTCTCAGGGCGGGGTGCGATTCCCCACCGGCGGTAATGGCGCGCAAGGCGTCTAGCCCGCGAGCGCTTGGCAGGCCACGGGCCTGGCAAGGTCAGCAGACCCGGTGTGATTCCGGGGCCGACGGTCATAGTCCGGATGAAGAGAGAACGGGATTGGTACACATGGGCCGACGGCATACCGCGTACCCTTGAATCCCATTCGATCCAACTGCCCTGTTTTTCATACAAACAGGAGTCAACGTAGATGCAACCCACCGCAATCGACAGCAAAAGCCACGCAAACGAGCGCATCGCCTTTATCCAGGCCTGCTGGCACAAGGATATCGTCGACCAGGCCCGTATCGGCTTTGTCGAGCAGATCACCCAGCTGGGCTACCAGGAAAGCGACATCGACTTCTACGAAGTGGGCGGCGCCTTTGAAATCCCGCTGCACGCCAAGCTGCTGGCCAAGACCGGCCGTTATGCCGGCATCGTCGGCGCAGCCCTGGTAGTGGACGGTGGTATCTACCGCCACGACTTCGTCGCCGCCACCGTGGTCGACGCGCTGATGCAAGTGCAGCTGGAAACCGAAGTGCCGGTGTTCTCGGTGTCGCTGACCCCGCACAACTTCCACGGCCAGGAACACCACGACTACTTCTTCAAGCATTTCCTGCACAAGGGCCACGAAGCAGCGAACACCTGCGCCGACACCCTGCAGAAAGTCCGCGCCCTGCGCCGCCTGACTGCGCAGCACAAAGTCGCCTGATAGCTTTCTATCGGCTTGAAGGGCCAGCGCAGCCTACGGCAGCGGCTACGACGCAAATCCCGTAGCCGCTGCCGCCAGGCTGCGCTGGCCTTTTTGTACGCTGAAGATGTTCAGTGAGGCACAGGCCCAGCGCAGCCTGGCGGCAGCGGCTACAAGTCAAGCGGGGACGATTAGAATGCCGGCGCGCAGGCCGTTCTTGACCTTGGGGTTGGGGAAAATGATGCGCGCACCCTCCTCCTCCACGATCCAGCGGCACTCGGCCAGGTCTTCGGCCAGCAGGTAGCCCTGGGGCAATTCGGAAAAGTTCTCCACGTCCGCCGGCAAGTGCAAGCGGAACGCATCGCTGTGCTTGATCACTTCCCGTGCCACGCGGAACTGCTTCAAGTGCTGCGGCTGCTCGACCTCAGGCTCGCTGCCTTCGATGATCTGCTTGAGCCGGGTTTCCAGCGGCGTCAGGTTGACCTGCTGGTTGTGCCCGAACGGCCGCGCCTTGCCCAGCTCCAGGGTGAAGGCTTCGGCGTCCAGCTGTTCGTAGGTGTAGGCCGTGAAGGTGATGGACGTCTTGCTTTGCAGCAACACCGCTTCCATGCCGGCCGCCTCCAGGCGCGCCAGCTCGCGCGCCGAGTGCTCGCGCCCTTCCTTGAACGGGTACAGCGCGAACTGCTCGATCTTCGAGCCGCGAATGGCGGTGTGCAGGTCGTAGTGCAGGCGGGTGCGGCCAGGCTGGCTGAAGAACGTCGCCGCCAGGCGCTCCAGCTCACAGGCGCGCAGGGCCTCGGGGCCGCTGGACAGCTCGTGGCGGCCGTTGAACAGCCGGTTTACATCCTGCTCCAGGTAACGCTCGCCGCGACGGATCGCTTCGGGGTTGCCGAACAGGAAAAGAATGCGGGCGCGCGGCTTGAGGCTGCCGCGGGCGATGTCATGCAACAGGCCATCGAGCAGTTCGATGGGCGCTGTCTCGTTGCCGTGGATGCCCGCCGACAACAGCAAATCCAGGCCATTGTCGCGGGCCTCGGGCGGGCGGACCTCAAGTGCCCCCTCGCCGAGCCAGCGCATACGCACGCCTTCGACCGTCAGCTGAGTCTTCTCTGCCGGCTCACGGCCGGCGAGGGTCAATTCAAGCAGCTTGCCGAGGGCGAGCATAGGCGTCAGTCCTTAGTGGTTGCAGTCCGGACCATGCACATGGTCGTCGTCTTCACCGGCGTCGGCCGGTTCCATTTCCAGTTGCAGGCTGACCAGGTTGGTGGCCAGTGGGCGCAGCAGCAGGTTGGCGTATTCGGCGTCGCCTTCTTCTACGTCAACGCCAATCAGCAGCTGGCCGCGGCCGTCCTGCTGAATCCACAGCTCCTTGCCTTGCCAGACCACGGCAAGACGGGTGCAGGAGGTTTCCAGCTGGGTGCCATCGGTGTCTTCAAGAATCAGCCGCAGGGCGTCGGACATGGGGAAAATCTCTCAAGGTTGAAGTTGGAAAGGGTAAACCGCGCCCAGTTTAAGGATTTGCGTCAGTTCATCCAATGCCGTGCGGCATTCCAGCAGCAATTGCGGGTCGGCCAGGTCCGCTTCGCCCAGGCGATCGCGGTAATGGCGGTCCACCCACTGGGTCAGGGTGTCGTACAGCGCCGGGGTCATGATCACCCCCGGGTTCACCGCGGCCAGCTCGGTTTCGTTGAGCGCCACGCGCAAGCGCAGGCACGCCGGGCCGCCGCCGTTCTGCATGCTCTGCTTGAGGTCGAACACCTTGACCTCGGCAATCGGGCCACCCTGGGCCGTCAGGCGCTGCAGGTAGCTCCAGACGCGCTCGTTGCTGCGGCACTCCTCGGGCACGATCAACAGCATCGAACCGTCGGCGCGCGACAGCAGCTGGCTGTTGAACAGGTAGGAACGCACCGCGTCCTCCACCGACACCTCGCTGCGCGGCACGCACACCGCCTGGAAGTTGCCGCCCCTTTTCGCCAGTTTAGCCTGCAGTTGCGCGAGCATCGGCGCGGTGTCCAGGAACGCGTCCTCGTGGTGGAACAGCAACTCGCCGTTGCCCACCGCAATCACGTCGTTGTGGAACACGCCCTGGTCGATCACCGCCGGGTTCTGCTGGGCGAACACCACGCCCTCCTCGCCCAGCCCGTGCAGCCGCGCTACCGCCTGGGAGGCCTCTAGCGTCTGGCGTGCCGGGTATTTCTGTGGCGCCGGGTAGCGCGTGTCGAAGGCGCTGCGGCCGAACACGAAGAACTCCACGCCGGGCTCGCCGTAGCTGCGGCAGAAGCGCGTGTGGTTGGCCGCGCCTTCGTCGCCGAACTGACCAACGGCAGGCAAGGCGGCGTGGTGGGCAAAGTGCCGGTCATTGGCGAACATCGCCCCCAGCACGCGGCTGGTGGTGGGGTGTTCGATGCTGCGGTGGTATTTGCAGTTGAGGTTGGCGGCGGTGAAATGCACGCGGCCGTCGGCGGTGTCGGCGCTGGGGCTGACCGTGGCGGCGTTGGCCACCCACATGCTCGACGCCGAGCAACTGGCCACCAGCAGCGGCATGGCCTCGCGGGCGGCGCGCTCGATGACCTGGGCGTCGCTGCCGCCGAAGCCCAGTGCGCGCAGGGCGGCGATGTCCGGGCGCTCCTGGGGTGCGAGCACGCCCTGGACGAAGCCCATCTCCATCAGCGCCTTCATTTTCGCCAGGCCCTGGCGCGCCGCTTCACGCGGGTTGGAAGCCTGCTGACTGTTGCTCTGGGAGGCGACGTTGCCGTAGGACAACCCGCCGTAGTTGTGGGTCGGACCTACCAGACCATCAAAGTTCACTTCATAGGCTTTCATCGGCCAGGCTCCATGGATCTCGTTATTGTGCTCACGCTTACAGCTTCACGCCCGGGGTCAGGCTGGCCGGCAGGCTGACGGCAGGGGCTTCCAGCGAAGCCACCGGGTAGGCGCAATAATCCGCCGCGTAATAGGCGCTGGCGCGGTGGTTGCCCGAGGCACCCACGCCGCCGAACGGCGCGCTGCTGGCGGCGCCGGTCAACTGCTTGTTCCAGTTGACGATGCCGGCGCGGCTTTGCAGCCAGAACTGTTGGTAGCGGGCGGCCGAATCGGACAGCAGGCCCGCGGCCAGGCCGTACTGGGTATTGTTGGCCTCGGCGATGGCCTGCTCGAAGCGGCCGTAGCGAATCACCTGCAACAGCGGGCCGAACCACTCTTCATCGGGGCGCGCCTGCACGGCGGTCACGTCGAGAATACCGGCGGTGAGCAGCGCGGCATTCGCCTGGGGCTGGGTCATGGCCAGCAGCGCCGTGGCGCCCTTGGCCAGCAGCTGCGCCTGGGCATCGAGCAACGCCTGGGCCGCGGCCAGGGACACCACCGAACCCATGAACGGCGGCGGTTGCTGGTCGTACGGGCCGACCACCAGGTCGCCGGCCACCTGCACCAGACGTTCAAGCAATGCGTCGCCCCAGGCGCCTTCGGGCACCAGCAGGCGGCGGGCGCAGGTGCAGCGCTGGCCGGCGGAAATGAACGCGGACTGGATGATGGTGTACACCGCCGCCTCCAGGTCCTGCACTTCTTCCACCACCAGCGGGTTGTTGCCGCCCATCTCCAGGGCCAGGATCTTGTCCGGGCGCCCGGCGAACTGGCTGTGCAGCAGGTTGCCGGTGCGGCTTGAGCCGGTGAAGAACAGGCCGTCGATGCCGTCATGGGCCGCCAGGGCCACGCCGGTGTCACGGGCGCCTTGCAGCAGGCTCAGCACACCGGCGGGCAGGCCGGCATCGATCCAGCACTGCACGGTGAGCTCGGCCACCTTCGGCGTCAGCTCGCTGGGCTTGAACAGCACGGCGTTGCCGGCCAGCAGCGCCGGCACGATATGGCCGTTGGGCAGGTGGCCGGGGAAATTGTAGGGGCCGAACACCGCCACCACGCCGTGGGGCTTGTGGCGCAGCACGGCGGTGGCGTCGGCCAGCGGCCCGCTCTTCTCGCCCGTACGCTCGCGGTAGCTCTGGATGGAAATGGCGACCTTGTTGACCATGCTGGTCACCTCGGTAGCAGCTTCCCACAGCGGCTTGCCGGTTTCCTCGCCAATGCAGCGGGCCAGTTCATCGGCGCGCGCCTTGAGCGTGACGGCGAAGGTCTCGAGCACGCCGATGCGCTCGTCCAGCGAGCGCGACGCCCAGCCGACGAAGGCCTGCCGCGCGGCAAACACAGCCTGGTCGACCTGCTCGGCGCTGGCCGCGCGGCCTTGCCACACCACGGCCTGGGTCACCGGGTTGAGGGATTGCAGGGCTTCGCCCGCCCCTGCCAGCCATTGGCCGGCCACGTACAACGTGCTCATTTGCGTACCTCCCGTACGGGCTGCGGCGACAGGGCGACAGCGCGCACCTGGTCGCCAGCACTCAGGCGCAGGCGCTTGGCGGTCATCGGGTCGACCACCAGGGTGCCGGCCGCCAGGCGCGCCGGGGCGGCGGTGATGCGGCACTCTTCGCGCTTGCGGTTGTGAATCAGGAACGGCGTGGCGTCGTCACCGGGGGTGCCCACGGCCAGCACCAGCGCTTCGCTGTCATGCACGGCGCGGATCTTCGCGGTCTCGCACTCGATGGCCGGGCCGGCGTCGAAGATGTCGACATACCCCTGGTAGCTGAAGCCTTCGCCCTTGAGCATGGTCAGCGCCGGCTCGGTGTCGGCGTGCACGCGGCCGATCACCTCGCGCGCGGCGGGCGACAGGAAGCAGGTGTACAGCGGGAACTTGGGCATCAGTTCGGCGATGAAGGCCTTGTTGCCCACGCCGGTGAGGTAGTCGGCCTGGCTGAATTCCATCTTGAAGAAGTGCCGGCCCAGGCTTTCCCAGAACGGCGAACGGCCCTGCTCGTCGGACATGCCGCGCATCTCGGCGATGATCTTGTTGCCGAACAGCTGCGGGAACTCGGCGATGAACATCAGCCGCGCCTTGGACAGCAGGCGGCCGTTGAGGCCGGTGCGGTATTCGCTGCGCAGGAACAGCGAGCACAGCTCGCTGTTGCCCGTCAGGTCGTTGGCCAGGAACAGCGTGGGGATCTCGCGGTAGATGTCCAGCTCTTGCGAGGCGCTGACCGTCAGGCCCACCCGGTAGTTGTACCAAGGCTCGCGCAGCCCAACGGCGCCGGCGATGGCGGAAATGCCGACGACCTTGCCGTCGTCATCCTCCAGCACGAACAGGTAGTCCGCGTCGCCGCGCCCGGCTTCGCCCCGGAAGGTCTTCTCGGCCCAGCCAACGCGGTGCGCCAGGCGCTCCTCGTTGGCCGGCAAGGTGGTCAGGCCGGTGCCGGTGCTGCGTGCCAGCTCGATCAGCGCCGGTAGGTCGCTGCTGCGTACGGGACGAACGATCATGCTTTCTCCTTGCGCGGGCCGCAGTGGCAACCCGCAGAACTCGACCTGTGAATGACAGGTATCAAACTGCTACCAGGCGCACGCTGGCGCCCTCGCCCACACCCAGTGCCTCGGCCGCTTCCAGGCTGAGGGTCACCGGCTTGCCGGGCACCCAGTCCAGTTCCAGCAGCACCGCGCGGTAGTCCTGCAGCTGGGCGTTGGCCACAAGGTACGGGCGGCCGCCCTTGACCACGTCGCTGTTGCCGCTGTCGAGCTTGACCGGCACCACGCGGCTCTGGGCGATGGAGCGAATGCCCGAGACCCGCGCGTGCAGCGTCGGGCCGCCGTCGAAGATGTCGATGTAGTGGTCGGTCTCGAAACCCTCGCGCATGAGGATGTCGAAGGTGATCTGCGCCCGCGGGTGCACCTGGCCCATGGCTTCCTGGGCGGCGTCGGGCAGCAGCGGCACGTAGATCGGGTAATGGGGCATCAGCTCGGCCAGGAAGGTCCGGCTCTTGATGCCGCACAGGCGCTCGGCCTCGGCGTAGTTGATGTCGAAGAAATTGCGGCCGATGGCGTCCCAGAACGGCGAGTCGCCGTTGTCGTCGCTGTAGCCGACGATCTCGGTCACCACCGAGTCGGCGAAGCGCTCGGGGTGGTTGGCCATGAACAGCAGGCGCGCCCGGGAGGTCAGCTCGGACCAGGCGCTGCCAACCATGTCCGGCACCATGTAGAAGCTGGTGAGCAGGCTGTTGCCGGTCAGGTCATGGCACTGGGACAGCACGTGAATCTTGTTATGGATCTTCAGCTCGCGGGAGGCGTGCACGAAGGTCTCATTACGGAAACTGTAAAAAGGCTCGGAATAGCCCGCCGATGCGACGATGGCCGAACAGCCCACCAGGCGCTGGGTCTGGCTGTCTTCGAGGACAAAGAAGTAGCTCTCCTCGCCATTGAAGCTGACCTCGGCGGCGAACGAGGCTTCGGACGCCGCGATCTTGTCGCGCAGGCGTTCGGCATCGTCCGGCAGGGACGTGACACCAATCGGGCTATCCGCGGCCAGGCGTTGGACCTCGGCCAGGTCAGCCATTTGCGCAGGGCGCATTACCAGCATGGTGTCACTCCTTGGAATTGCTTGAAAAAACGGCGAGCGCCGTGGCGCTCGCCTTTTGCCGACGCGGAATCAGGCTTGGGTCAGTTGCTGCACGGCACGTTCGAAGCGGTCCAGGCCTTCGTCGATGTCGGCGTCTTCAATCACCAGGCTAGGCGCGAAACGCACCACGTCGGGGCCGGCCTGCAGAATCATCAGGTCGTGCTGCTCGGCGGCGTTGAAGAAGTCCTTGGCCTTGCCCTTCCAGGCATCGCTCAGTTGGCAACCGATCAGCAGGCCCAGGCCGCGCACTTCGGTGAACACGCCGTATTGCTCGCCGATCTGTTGCAGGCGGGCCTTGAAGCGCTCGTGCTTGGCCTTGACGCCAGCCAGCACTTGCGGGGTATTGATCACGTCCATCACCGCCTCGCCCACGGCGCAGGCCAGCGGGTTGCCGCCGTAGGTGGTGCCGTGCACGCCCACGGCGAAGTGCTTGGCCAGCTCGGTGGTGGTCAGCATGGCGCCGATCGGGAAACCGCCGCCCAGGCTCTTGGCGCTGGAGAGGATGTCCGGGGTGACGCCGTAGTGCATGTAGGCGAACAGCTCGCCGCTGCGGCCCATGCCGCTCTGCACTTCGTCGAACACCAGCAACGCATTGTGCTGGTCGCACAGCGCGCGGGCGCCTTGCAGGTAGGCCAGGTCCGCCGGCAGCACGCCGCCTTCACCCTGGATAGGCTCCAGCACCACGGCGCAGGTCTTGTCCGAGATGGCCGCTTTCAGCGCAGCCAGGTCGTTGTACGGCACGTGGGTGATGCCGGTGATCTTCGGGCCGAAACCGTCGGAGTACTTGGGCTGGCCGCCCACGCTCACGGTAAACAGGGTGCGGCCGTGGAAGCTGTTGGTGGCGGCAATGATTTCGTATTTTTCAGGGCCGAACTTGTCGTGGGCCACGCGGCGGGCCAGCTTGAACGCGGCCTCGTTGGCCTCGGCGCCGGAGTTGCAGAAGAACACGCGGTCGGCAAAGGTGGCGTCGACCAGCTTGTGGGCCAGGCGCAGGGCCGGCTCGTTGGTGAACACGTTGGACACGTGCCAGACCTTGTTGGCCTGCTCGGTCAGGGCGTTGACCAGCGCCGGGTGGGCGTGGCCCAGCACGTTGACGGCGATGCCGCCCGAGAAGTCGACCAGTTCGCGACCTGCCTGGTCCCACACCCGGGAACCTGCGCCGCGCACGGGAATGAAGGCGGCCGGGGCGTAGTTGGGGACCATCACCTGGTCGAAATCGGCGCGTTGCACCTGGGCATGCTCAACGGACATCGGAGTCTCCTGAAGAGGAACGCCCGCCTGGTATTGGCGAGCGATGGGGGGATTGTAAGGACTGGCCAGCGCTTGTCCTTGTCGCCAAGCGACAACTTCTTACAGCGCCAAACCGTGAAAACGGGGGGTTTTCGGTAATGCGACATATTATTGCATCAGGCAACGGTTTGGTCGCGCGAATGTGGCATAGGCGCCCGAAGATCCCTGCCATGCGCACAAGGCGGACAACGCCGATCCACCAGGCCATGGCACGGTGCAACAAATGTAGATGCTGCCGCCAGGCTGCGTTGCGCCGCGCGGGCGGCGCTCGATCTCAAGAGCGCCAAAAAAACCAAGGCATGCACCCGCCAGCCTCACCACTATCCGTAGCCGCTGCCGTCAGGCTGCGCTGGCCCTCAGCCACACTGAAAATCTCCAGCGTACTCAGGGGCCAGCGCAGCCTGGCGGCAGCGGCTACGGGTTTGCAGGCGTTGCGGAATGGTGGCTACCCGCGCTCGGCGGGCACCGACGACAGCTCGAACGGGCTGCTGCTGCGGCGCTGGTTGCGGTCTTCCCGCGGCGTTGCGCCGAAGAAATTGCGGTAGGCACTGGAAAAATGCGGCCCCGACGAGAAACCGCACGACAGGCCGATCTGGATGATCGACTTGCTGGTCTGCATCAGCATCTGCCGCGCCTTGTTCAAGCGCAGCTCCAGGTAATACTGGCTCGGCACCCGGTTCAGGTACTGCTTGAAGATGCGCTCCAGCTGGCGGCGCGACACGCACACGTGCTGGGCGATTTCGTCGGTGGTCAGCGGTTCTTCGATGTTGGCCTCCATCAGCAGCACCGCCTGGGTGAGCTTGGGATGGCTGGAGCCCAGGCGGTTCTGCAGCGGAATGCGCTGGCGCTCGCCGCCTTCGCGGATGCGCTCCACCACCAGTTCTTCCGACACCGCGCCAGCCAGCTCGGCGCCGTGGTCGCGGGCCAGCACCGCCAGCAGCAGGTCCAGCACCGAGAGGCCGCCACACGCGGTCATGCGGTCACGGTCCCAGTCGAACAGGTGGCTGGTGGCAATCACCTTGGGGAAGCGCTCGGCGAAATCATCCTGCCAGCGCCAGTGCACCGCGGCGCGGTAGCCGTCCAGCAGGCCGACCTGGGCCATGGGGTAGACGCCGGCGGACAGGCCGCCAATCACGCAGCCCGAACGCACCAGCTGCTTGAGCGCGGTGGCCAGGGCCGGCGCCAGCGCGGCCGGCGGTTCGTCGGCCAGCAGGAACAGTTTCTGACAGCCTTCCAGGCGCCCCGCCCACGGCTCGCCCGGCAACTGCCAGCCGCCTTCAGGGGCAGGCTCGGCGTGCAGGAACACCATCTCGTAGGCCACTTCGGGGTGCACCTTCTGGGCCACATCCAGGGCCTCTTCAGCCAGCGCCAGGGTCAGGGCCTTGGTGCTCGGCCAGATGAGAAAACCGATTCGTTGGGCTGTCATGGGGTGCGGTCCGAAACCTGTTCAGGATCAATGCTCGGCAGAGCGGATGGAAGGAACATGCTGCCAAGACGCGCAGCATGCCCCTTTCTACAACAACGTGGCAGTCATCGTTTGTATCAAATGACGACTACTTCAGGCTTCCGGACAGGAACTGCTGCAGGCGCTCGGACTTGGGGTTGGCCAGCACGTCGCGCGGGCAGCCCGACTCTTCCACCAGGCCCTTGTGCAGGAACACCAGCTGGTTGGACACCTCGCGGGCGAAGCCCATCTCGTGGGTGACCACCACCATGGTGCGGCCTTCCTGGGCCAGGTCCTGCATCACCTTCAGCACGTCGCCCACCAGCTCAGGGTCGAGCGCCGAGGTGGGTTCGTCGAACAGCATGACTTCGGGCTCCATGGCCAGGGCACGGGCGATGGCCACGCGCTGCTGCTCGCCGCCGGACATGTGGCCTGGGTAGGCGTCCTTGCGGTGCGCCACGCCAACCTTGTTCAGGTAGTGCTCGGCCTTTTCCAGCGCCTCTTTCTTCGACACGCCCAGCACGTGCACCGGCGCCTCGATGATGTTTTCCAGGGCGGTCATGTGCGCCCACAGGTTGAAGTGCTGGAACACCATGGACAGGCGCGAGCGCATGCGCTGCAGCTGCTTGGGGTCGGCGGCCTTGAGGGCGCCGTCCTTGCTGGCCACCAGTTGCAGCTCTTCGTTGTTGAGCAGGATCTTGCCCGCGTGCGGCTGCTCCAGCAGGTTGATGCAGCGCAGGAAGGTACTCTTGCCCGAGCCGCTGGAGCCGATGATGCTGATGACATCGCCGGCCTTCGCGGCCAGGGACACACCCTTGAGCACTTCATGACTGCCGTAGCGTTTATGCAGGTCCTGGACTTCAAGTTTGTACATAGCGGTTCTCACAAAGCAGTCAGTCGTTGAGCAGGCGCCCGCGACGAAGGGGTTGGCGCCCGGCGACCTTGGCCAGCCAGAAACCTGGCTGGGCGTAACGCAGTCGTTCGATGGCAAACAGCACGCCGGCAGTGCCGGCACACACGACGGTAACGCGATCGGCCAACGGGTCGATCACTTCAAACAGCGGGTCGCCCGCCTCTACCCATTCACCGGGCGCGCGCAGGAAACTGACCACGCCGGGGTGCGGGGCAAACAGCAATTCGGTGCCTTCGAAGGGCATGCCTTCGCACGGTTCGTTGGCGGCTGGCGGCCACTCGCCGGCGATCAGCCCCTGTTCGGCGAGGAACGCCAGGATGCCCTCGGCGTGGCGCTCGGCGTCGTCGCGCGCGGTGTCGGCCTGGCCACCCAGCTCCACGGTGGTGGCCAGGCAGGCCAGCGGCAGCTGGGCCTCGGGGAAGCGCCGGGACAGGCGCAGCCACGGCAACGAGCAGGCTTCGTCGAACGAACTGCCACCCGAGTCCTCGGCCAGCAGGCCCACGCGCACGTTCAGGTGCGCGGCCAGCGAGCGCCACTGCGGCCAGTGCTGCGGCAGCGCGTACATGTGCAGCGCGGCGTCGGCGTCGCAATGCAGGTCCAGCACCACGTCGGCGTCGCAGGCGTGGCCCAGCAGCAGGCGTTGCAGGCCCTGCAGCTGGCTGGCGGCCGGCGGCAGCGCGGCCAGGGTGTCGCGCATGGCCTGGCGCACCAGGCGGATGTTGGCGTGGGCGTCGTCACCCAGCTGGCCATCCAGCGCGG
Organism: Pseudomonas sp. GYB4201; assembly: GCF_056312595.1. Classification (NCBI taxonomy): domain Bacteria; kingdom Pseudomonadati; phylum Pseudomonadota; class Gammaproteobacteria; order Pseudomonadales; family Pseudomonadaceae; genus Pseudomonas; species Pseudomonas sp. GYB4201. The sequence goes on from NZ_JBWGIG010000022.1 coordinate 30,883, forward strand.
CGGCCACCGGCTCGCTCAGCTCGTGGAAGTCACGGTTGAAGTTCTTGCCACTGCCGAACTCGAAACGCCCCTGGTGGGCGCCCTGCAGCAACTGGCCCAGGCCGATGGGGTTGGCCACCGGCACCAGTTCGACCACGCCCTTGAGCTGGCCGGCCTGCTCCAGCGCCAGCAGGCGCTTTTTCAGTTCCCAGGCGGTGCGCATGCCCGGCAGTTCGTCGGCGTGCAGGCTGGCCTGGATGTAGGCCTTGCGCTCGCCGCTGCCGAAGCGGAACACGCTCAGGTGACGCTCGCTGCCCAGGGTGCTCCAGGGCAATGGATGATCGATGCGTTGCATGTCTTCAGCCCTTGCGTGGTGCCAGGTAGCCCAGCCAGCGGCGCTCGGCCAGCTTGAACAGGCGAACCAGGATAAAGGTCAGGCACAGGTAGAAAACGCCTGCGGTGATGTAGGCTTCGAACGGCAGATAGTACTGCGCGTTCACCGTGCGTGCCGCGCCGGTGATGTCGATCAGGGTGACAATCGACGCAAGGCTGGTGGTCTGCAGCATCATGATGACTTCGTTGCTGTACTGCGGCAGCGCCCGGCGCAGGGCCGACGGCAGCAGGATGCGACGGTACATCTTGACCCGCGACATGCCCATGGCCCGGGCCGCCTCGATCTCGCCATGGGGCGTGGCCTTGAGGCTGCCGGCGACGATTTCCGCGGTGTAGGCGCTGGTGTTGATGGCAAACGCCAGGCAGGCGCAGAAGGTGGCGCTGGACAGCCACGGCCAGAAGATGCTCTCGCGCACCACGGCGAACTGCGCCAGGCCGTAGTAGATCAGGAACAGCTGCACCAGCATCGGCGTGCCGCGGATCACGTAGGTGTACAGCCAGGCCGGCAGGTTCACCAGCGGCCGCTTGGACACGCGCATCAGGCCCAGCGGCAAGGCCGCCAGCAGGCCGAAGAACAGCGACAGCAGCAACAGCTTGATGGTCTCCAGCACGCCGCTGAAGTACAGCGGCAGGTTGTCCCAGACCACGTTGTAATCAAAAATCATAGTTCAGCCACCCTTACGCCAGCCGAGTAGCGTTTTTCCAGGAACCGCAGCACCAGCAGCGATACGCTGGTGATCACCAGGTACAGCGCGGCCACCGCCAGGAAGAAAGTGAACGGCTGGCGCGTGGCGTCCGCCGCGGCCTTGGCCTTGAACATCATGTCCTGCAGGCCCACCACCGACACCAGCGCCGTGGCCTTGACCAGTACCAGCCAGTTGTTGGTGAAGCCGGGAATGGCCAGGCGGATCATCTGCGGCACCAGCACGCGGAAGAACACCTGGCGGCTGTTCATGCCATAGGCAAGGCCAGCCTCGGCCTGCCCCTTGGGGATGGCCAGGAACGCACCGCGGAAGGTTTCCGACAGGTACGCCCCGAAAATGAAGCCCAGCGTGCCGATGCCGGCCGCCATGGGGTTGAGATCGATATAGTCGTCGAAGCCCAGCAGGGGCGCGACGCGGTTGAGCAGGTCCTGGCCGCCGAAGAAGATCAGCAGGATCAGCACCAGGTCGGGAATGCCGCGGATGACCGTGGAATAGGTCGCCCCCAGCCAGGCCAGCCAACGCACGGGCGACAGCCGCAGTGCGACGACGATCAATCCCAGGGCAATGGCTAGCGCCATCGACGACAGGGCCAACTGCAAGGTCAGCCAGGTGCCATCGAGGATGACTGCCCCGTAGCCTTCTAACATGTAAATTTCCTCGACCGTGGAAATGAAAAAATGGTGCAAGCCTCAGCGCCTGCGGCTTGCACCATCTGTCGGGTGACGCTTACAGCCAGTTACTGGCCGTAGATGTCGAAGTTGAAGTACTTGTCCTGGATCTGCTTGTACTTGCCGTTGGCGCGGATGGCGGCGATGGCAGCGTTGAGCTTGTCCAGGTCAGCCTTGTCACCCTTGCGCACGGCGATGCCCACACCGTCACCGAAGTATTTGACGTCGGTGAACGATGGACCTGCGAAGGCGTAGCCCTTGCCCGCGTCGGTGTTCAGGAAGCCGTCCTGCAGCAGGGTGGCGTCGGCCAGGGTGCCGTCCAGGCGGCCAGCGGTCACGTCCAGGTAGATTTCGTTCTGCGAGCCGTACGGCACCACTTCCACGCCTTTTGGCGCCAGCACTTCGCGGGCGAAACGCTCGTGGATGGAACCGCGCTGCACACCGATCTTCTTGCCTTTCAGGCCGTCCAGGTTGTCGGCGACGGTGGTGCCTTCCTTCATCACCAGGCGCGCTGGGGTCAGGTAGTAGCGGTTGGTGAAATCAACCGACTTCTTGCGGTCTTCGGTGATGGACATGGACGACAGGATGGCGTCGATCTTGCGCACTTTCAGCGCCGGGATCAGGCCGTCGAATTCCTGCTCGACCCACTGGCACTTGACCTTCATCTCTTCGCACAGGGCGTTGCCGATGTCGTAGTCAAAACCCACGATGCTGCCGTCGGCAGCCTTGGAGGCGAACGGTGGGTAGGCCGCTTCGATACCGATCTTGAAAGGCTTCTCGTCGGCGAACGAGGACAGCGACAGCACGGACAGCGCCAGGGCGCCAAGAAGCACGAGTTTCTTCATCTCAGGACTCCATCGGTAAAGGGCAATAAATGGCAGAGTGAGCACAGGCCCAATATGCGAATGGGTACAACGCAGATAGCGGCGCGCGGCTCGGGAGCATGGCTCATCGGGCGACGGCGAGTGACCGGCATTTTAGCGACAGCCCCGAAGCCGATATTTCTTCAATGCGACAACTAGTTACAGATGCACCGAGAATACGACCCGAGATTATTGACAGCCTTTGAGGTTTATGCAAAGGCAAATGACAGGGAACCGATCTATCAAGCAAATTGCGCGCCTATTATTGGCAAAGCCTTGTAATCCGGCAACCCTGGCGTTTGGCTTTGTCATTTTTCGTAGGACCGGCGCACCGGTTTGTGGCGTTTCGCCTCCTTTTGGCGCACGAAAAGGTGACGGACGGTAACACCGATATATCCCTGCATTCTTGAGAGGCGCGTGATTCCTGTAGCCGCTGCCGCCAGCCTGCGCTGGCCCGTCAGTACGCTGGAGATGCCCTGCGAGGCAGAGGGCCAGCGCAGCCTGCGGCAGCGGCTACAGAAATGCAGAACCCCGCCAACGGGCGGGGTTCCAGGGTTAGCGCAGCAGCCTTACGCCGCCTTCATGCCCTTGTGGGTATCGATCAAATGCTGCACCACGCCCGGGTCGGCCAGGGTGGATATATCGCCCAGCGCGTCGTACTCGCCGGTGGCGATCTTGCGCAGGATACGGCGCATGATCTTGCCCGAGCGGGTCTTGGGCAGCCCCGGCGCCCACTGGATCACGTCCGGCGAGGCGATCGGGCCGATCTCCTTGCGCACCCAGTTCTTCAGTTCCTGGCGCAGGGTCTCGCTGGCTTCCACGCCATGGTTGAGGGTCACGTACACATAGATGCCCTGGCCCTTGATGTCGTGGGGCACGCCCACCACCGCGGCCTCGGCCACCTTGGGATGGGCGACCATGGCGCTTTCGATCTCGGCGGTGCCCATGCGGTGGCCGGAGACGTTGAGCACGTCATCGACGCGGCCGGTGATCCAGTAGTAGCCATCTTCGTCGCGGCGCGCGCCGTCGCCGGTGAAGTACATGCCACGGAAGGTCTTGAAGTAGGTGTCGACGAAGCGGTCGTGGTCGCCGTACAGGCTGCGCGACTGGCCCGGCCACGAGTCGAGGATCACCAGGTTGCCCTCGGCGGCGCCATCGATCAGGTTGCCCAGGTTGTCCACCAGCCCCGGCACCACGCCGAAGAACGGCTTGCTCGCCGAGCCCGGCTTGAGCGCGGTGGCGCCCGGCAGCGGGCTGATCAGCACGCCACCGGTCTCGGTCTGCCACCAGGTGTCGACGATCGGGCAGCGTTGCTTGCCCACGGTGTCGTAGTACCAGCCCCAGGCCTCGGGGTTGATCGGCTCGCCTACCGAGCCCAGCAGGCGCAGGCTGGAGCCGTCGGCGCCCTCCACCGCCGCAGTACCCTCGGCCATCATGGCGCGGATGGCGGTGGGCGCGGTGTAGAGGATGTTGACCTTGTGCTTGTCGATGATCTTCGACACGCGGGTGATGTCCGGGTAGTTCGGCACGCCTTCGAACAGCAGCGTGGTGGCGCCGTTGGCCAGCGGGCCGTAGACGATGTAGCTGTGGCCGGTGACCCAGCCGACGTCGGCGGTGCACCAGTAGATTTCGCCCGGGCGGTAGTCGAACACGCGCTCATGGGTGAGGGCTGCGTACACCAGGTAGCCGCCGGTGGTGTGCAGCACGCCCTTGGGCTTGCCGGTGGAGCCGGAGGTATAGAGGATGAACAGCGGCTCCTCGGCGCCCATTTCCTTCGGCGCGCAGGTGCTGGACGCCACATCCAGCAAGGTGTGGTACCAGATGTCGCGGTGGCGGTTCCACTCGATGTCGCCGCCGGTGCGCTTGCAGACGATGACCTTCTGCACGCTGCTGGTTTCCGGGTTGGTCAGGGCGCGGTCGACGTTGGCCTTGAGCGCGGTCTTCTTGCCGCCACGCAGGCCTTCGTCGGCGGTGATCACCACCTTCGAGCTGCAGTCGATGATGCGCCCGGCCAGGGCCTCGGGGGAGAAGCCGCCGAACACCACCGAATGGATGGCACCGATGCGGGTACAGGCCAGCATGGCGACCACGGCTTCAGGAATCATCGGCATATAGATGGTGACCACGTCACCGCGGTGCACGTCCTGGCCACGCAGGGCGTTGGCGAACTTGCAGACTTCTTCGTGCAGTTCGCGGTAGGTGATGTTGCGGTGCTCGGAGGGGTCGTCGCCTTCCCAGATGATCGCGATCTGGTCGCCGCGCTCGGCAAGGTGCCGGTCCAGGCAGTTGTAGGAGACGTTGAGAGTGCCGTCGGCGAACCACTTGATGTCCACGTGATGGTCATCGAAAGAGGTCTGCTTGACCTTGGTGAAGGGCTTGATCCAGTCCAGGCGCTGGGCCTGCTCGCGCCAGAAGCCGTCAGGGTTCACCACCGACTGCTGGTACATGGCCTTGTAGGTCGCTTCATCGGTCAGCGTGGTGGCTGCCACCTCGGGACGAACGGGATACAGGGACGCCGCACTCATCTTTCTTACCTCGGAGCTATGTAGTTGTTTTTGTATGACCTCGTTGTAAGGCTAAGCGCACGCCGAGGCCATTCGACGATGGTAGTAACCATTACCCTACTCTTTGATGACGGCGGGCGGCAAGGCTCAAGCCCGGGCGCGAGGCGCCACGACGGCCGCGTGTCTTTGCAGGAAAAAGCGTGCCGCCGACCGCTACGAAATTGATTGTTACAGATTCAGATAAAACTGTTTATCAAAACTCTGTCTGTTTAACCCCCCGCCATCGCCCTAAAATTCACCTCGCCAACCGGCACTGTGATTAACACACGCAACAGCCCCCACGAAGGCACGTTAATCCGACTCTAACTTTCCCTAGCAACACACGCAGTCCCACAAGGATTGCGTGCCCCCTGACGACCGCACAAAGGTAAACTTTAAAATGAAAGCTTTAATTGTCTTGGCCCTGAGTACATTCTCGCTGGCAGCCATGGCTGATGAAGTTTCGAACACCGCCAACACTGAAGTTCCGGTGGAGCACTACAACTATTCGCAGCACCTGGATATCGCCAAGGTCATCAGCACCAGCGAAATCCCCAACGTCTGCGAAGTAGTGCCGGCACGCATGACCTACCTGGACTCCACTGGCCAGAAACACATTCTTGAATACCGCGTGATGGGCAACGGCTGCTCGAACGGATAAGTTCACAGTGCTTCAGCGCCTCTTCAGGAGGCGCTGGCCTATTTAATTGATCGAATAATTATTCAATACCTGCACGCCACCCGAACGCTTGATGATGCGCCGAACTTTTCGTTCGCCCTTATCAGTACCTCGGAGTTTGCATGGCGCTTTATTTCCCTTCCGCTGTTCCCTTAATCAAAAAAACCACCCCAACCGTTGGCACACTGTTGACATCGCTGTTTCAGTGCAAAGATATTTCCAGCATTGATCCGCTGGGCAGTGACTTTCAATGGCTCGATAACGTTGAAGCGCTGTGCGCAAACCCCGCCGTCGTCGCGCTGATTCAACGCTCATTGAACACCAACGCCAGCGTAGACGCCGCGCAACTAGGCCAGCACCTGCAGGCCCAGGCAACACAAGCCTTGCGCGACGTGGACCCGGAATTGCCGGCAACACTGCGCAAGGTATCCCGTCGGGCCAAGGCTGGACGCCGGGTGTTCAGCGCCGCCAGCCACCTGTGGCTACAGGCAACCTTCGCACGTGCGACAGATTGCGCCTGGCTGGCCTGCCTGCTGCTGTATCCGAGCCTGGCCAGCAAAGCCACGCCCACGCAGCCCCCGCTGCAAACCCGGAACGGCGCTTTCAGCCACCTGGGTACAGACCTGTCGGCGTGCGTCTCCCGTGTCCTGCACAAACGCGTGGGCGGCGGGCGCATGGCGCGGCTGCTCGATTACCTGCAGATGGATTTCGCCCTGGCCTGCACCACCGAGCCACGGCGGCTGATGCCTTGCCTGTTTGGTTGCGCTACCTTCAACGCCTTCGAAAAAGCAGTGATTGACGACCTGCAATGGGTACCGCCGCCCCACTATCTGCAGCGCGAACTGGCGATGCAGGCCATCGTCGACTATCTCGCCCCTCGCAGTTCGCGCATCGAGGGTGAACTTGCCGGCGTGTCGCTCACCACCCAGGGCAACGCACAGGCGTTACGTGCACGCCTGGACCAGGCGCTCGCGGCACACCTGAACTGCAGCCCTGCCGAACTGGCACTGGTAGCACCGCTGTTGCTGCGCCAACAAGCCCCGCTGCTGCTGCTCGAAGACCTGCCGCCTGACTTCGAGCACCTGCCGGACCTGTACTCCGTGCAATTGCGGCTGGGCATCAGCCTGTCGGAGCGCGATCCGTGGCTGTTGACGCCCGAGACGGCGCTGCAGGTGGCGCTGCTGAAACAAGCGCAAGCGATCACGGAGGAAGACCAGGTCAAAATCCTGCTCGTCCGCGCGCCGCTCGTCATGCAATGGGCGGAGCACAACCGCATACTGCCGAGGCAACCTTGGTACACGCCAGCCGACATCAACGCCGCCCTCGACGCCTTCGACATCATGGCGACACTGGCACAACTGAGCAGCCCACCCTCGCGCATAAAAATGGGCATCGACTACCTGGAATCATTTGGCATCAAGCCGCATGAAATTGTCGCGGGCAATCGCAAGACCTCCCACCTGGAGCGCCTGCTCGACAGCGGCGCTGGCTTTCGCCATGCCGCACTCAAGAAAACCACCGCCACCAACATCACCGCGCAGTTCGACCAACTGTTCAGCGCCTACCGCGACCATTGCCACCGCGCATTGAAAGACTTGCTCGAGCTGTTCATCCAGCGGCTCCCCGACAACGACCGCGCGGGAATGGAAGCAGCATCGCTGCAGGCGTACGCGGTGCACTGGCATGAATTCATCGGGCCGAACCAGATGAGCATTCCGCCACTGGGCGATGCCGATCCCGAGCTATGGGCCCTGCGCCGTTGCCCCGCCCTGCTGATTCTGTGCCAGGGCAGCCAGGGCGAAACCTTGTACCGCTGGTTTCCCCAGCAATGGCGGTGGGACAGCCGGGCCATCGACCGCCAGGGAGTGCCAATGGAGCGGTGGGCACGCGAACACCTGCAGTTGCAGTTCGAGGACTACCACGACGCCGAGCACCCATTCACCTACAGCACCGCCGGGGGCGTGCAGGCGGTAGGGCCGCTGCTGCCTCCCGGGCCACTGGCACGCCTGGTCGACATCGCGCTGGACCACGTGTGGATGCACCACTTCGACGACCTGAGGCAGCAGTGCCGGGGCATGACCCAACTGGAGTTGCAGCAAAAAAGCATCCAGGGCCGCAGCCTGGCGGCCCACCTGGCACGCATCGGCGTGCCTTTTGCCAGTTGCTTCGATACCCAGGGCAGCGGCGGCGTGTCCATGTGCGTGCTGGATGCAGTGACCTTGCCGCTGACGGCGGTAACGCCTGTATTCAGAACACTGGTGGCCAACCGTCGCCTCATTAACCGCCTGCTGCACAGCGGCGGTCGCTCGCCACTGGCAAATACAGCTTTCGCGGTGAGCCGCTGGCTCAACCTTCACCAACGCCGTCTTCCTTTCGATTTCGCCAGGGACCTGGGGATTTCCACAGGGCAAGTGGCGCGCCCCAGCCAGGGCATCTGGCACCTCCAGCCCGCCCAGATCAGCCGCACCTACGGCCCGCCGCTGCTGGACCTGACGCCCGGCGGCGCCGAGCGCACCTTCATCGAAGCCTTCGCCATGGCCCGCCCCGGGCTCGACCCTGGCGCCTTGGCCCTGCATCGCGGGCCCGATGGCCTGCGCTACCTGCGCAGCCACGTGGATAGCCAGGTCATGCTCATCCCCCGGGCCGACCGCAGCGTGGACGTGCTCATTGATGGCCACCTGTACCGCTTGAGCCAGGAAATCAGCGGCAAATACTACGTGCGCCATGATCACCTTGGCACGCTGCGCAAACCCCGCCGCATGATCGAGACGGCCACCCCGTGCCGCATCCCGCGGGCAGCCGACGCCCCGGGGTGCGCCAGCCTGTACACCCACCAACTTCCTGTCACTGCACTGCCCACCCAGGCGACCGCCGGGGAGCATGCCGCACATGCCTGGCAGGCGCGTAGCTACCGGCTCGCGAGCCTGGCGATTGCCGGTGGCAGCAGCAGCCAGGCGCCCGCGAACCTGGATGTGGTGGTCATGGATGGCACCCTGTGGCGGCGCGAACGGACGCGCGCTGGGCGCCTGGTACCGGTCACCGATGCCGAACGCGCTACCTTTGGCCTGCCCTTGCCCACTGCCAACGGTGCGTCGGTGCACTACCTGCCGAGCATCAGCGGCCGACGCTCTGCCGACAGCCGCTTTGGCCTGGCCCCCTCACTGACCGCCGAGCAGGCCGGGTTGATCAACGACACGCTGCCCGTCCTGGAGCTTGACGAACTGGTGGCCGGCGTGGGGGACCGACGCATCCTGCGCGGCCACATCATGGGTACCCCTCAGGGCCCGTGCATTGAAGTGGAGGCCGATACCCACGTGATCTACCGTGCGCTGGACCGTCCCGGCGAACTGAGCTTCGAGCGCGTCACCGCCGAAGAGGATATCAACCGCTTCCTCACCACCAGCGAAACCTACCGCATCGTCAGTGGCACGCCGTCCGCTACCCGCGACCGGGAAAACATCGCCACGCTGCTGTTTGACCTGGCCAAGCACCAGCCCGACCCCGGCGACATTCCCCTCGACGCCTTCCCCACCTATGCCGCCTACGCGGAGGCTACAGGTAGACACAACGAGTTGCTCGGCTACGCCACCCATATCCTGGCGGGCAATAGCCAGCAGCTGCGCCTGTTCGAGCGGATGCAGGCGTTGATCCCCGACCGCGGCTTCCTCACCACGCGCCCCAGGAACGTGCAACAGGCACACATTGATGTGCTCAACAGCCTGGCCCCACCGCAAGGCACCTCGCCAGGCAGCTTCCCCGCCATCACCGCCGATAACCTCGGCGATGCCAGCGTGCATGCCGCACTGCGCCAGACCATGGCGCAGGCCAACCTCGCCTTCATCCGGGTGCGCCTGGCCGATGGACGACAGATGGTTTACTACGCCCTGTCCGGCGGCAAACGTGCGGCGGCGATCCGCTTGAAAATCGATGTAGCCAGCGGCCCGCGCCAGACCCTCGACGGGGTGGAATGGATAGATGCTCGCGCGATCATGCGTACTCGCGGCCCTGATCCGCAAATGACCAGCCTGGCGGTGGTGCGTCACGCTGAACGCAAGATCATCCGCCCCCACCCCCGCGACCAGGACGCCGAGCGCCTGATCGCCACGGTGCTCAAGGCCGACCTGCGCGGCCAGCCAGTGACCGACCTGCAGGTGTTCACGCGCATGGACACCTGCCGTTCATGTGGCGCCATCGTGCTGCCGCAGCTCAAGCTACTGTTCCCCCAGGCCAGCATGAGCATCAGCTTCCTGGAACCTTACCCGCTGGACTGAGTACCGGTTCAGTTTTGCCTAAGCCATGCTCGCGCAGCTTGTTGGCAATGGTGGTATGCGACACCCCCAGGCGCTTGCCCAGCAAGCGGCTGCTGGGGTGCTGGGCATGCAGTTGTTCCAACACCGCGCGCTCGAAGCGCGCGACGATCTGCTGCAAGTCGCCCTCCAGCGAAAAGTCACCGAGCGGCTGGCGCACCCCGTAGTCGGGCAGTCGGATATGCTCGGGCTTGACCCAGCCGCTGTCGCACAACGACACGGCCTGGAACAGCACGTTCTCCAGCTGCCGCACGTTGCCTGGCCAGTGGTAGCGGGCCAGCTTGTCCTTGGCGGCGGGCGCCAGGCGCGGCAGCGGGCAGCCGATCTGGCGGCTGGCCTGGTCAAGGAAGTGCTCCACCAGCGGGTCGAGGCCGTCCATGCATTCGCGCAGCGGCGGAATGTGCAACGACAGCACGTTGAGGCGGTGGTACAGGTCCTGGCGGAATTCGCCGCGGGCGCACAGCTCCGACAGATCCATCTGCGTGGCGCAGATTACCCGCACGTCCAGGTACACCTCTTCGTCACTGCCTACGCGGCGGAAGCAGCCGTCTTGCAGGAAGCGCAACAATTTCGCCTGCAGGCGCGGGCTCATCTCCCCTACCCCATCGAGGAACAGCGTGCCGCCGGCCGTCAGCTCCAGCAGGCCCAGCTTGCCCTCGGCGCGCGCGCCTTCGAAGGCGCCGGGGCCGTAGCCGAACAGCTCGGTCTCGGCCATGGACTCGGGCAAGCCGGCGCAGTTGAGCGCCATCAGCGGTGACTGGCCGCGAGGGCTGGCCAGGTGGCAGGCGCGGGCTAGCAATTCCTTGCCGGTGCCGGTCTCGCCCTCGATCAGCAGCGGCGCGTCCAAGGGCGCCATGCGGCGCGCCTCGCGCACCACGGCGGCCATCACTTTCGAGCTCTGGAAGATGCTGTCGAAACCGCGCAGTTCCTGCTTGCGCACGTGGTAGATGCGCTCGCCGATGCGGTCGGCGCGATGCAGGGTCAGCACCGCACCGGCCAGGGCTTCGCTGTCGTCATGCTCGGACTGCAGCGGGGCGATGTCGGCGAGGAACACGTCGCCGCGCACCTTCACCCGCAGGCCGTTGATGCGCGATTTGTTGTCGCGCACCAGCTGCGGCAGGTCGAAGTCCTCGGCGTAGCGCGACAGCGGCATGCCCGGCACCTCGTCCACCCGCACCCCCAGCAGCTGCGCGGCGGCGCGGTTGGCGGCGACGATTGACCCGGCCATGTCGATGGACAGCACCGGGAATTCCAGCGCCCCCAGCAACGCATTGAGCTCCATGTGCCGGCGCTCGCTGGGCATCAGCCCCACCCGTTTGACGCCGAACACGCCGGGTATGGCTTCGAACTTGGGGCGCAGGGCCTGGAACTGCAGGTTGATGAGGTTGGGGCAATGCAGGTAGATGGCGTTGCCGTGCTCGCCACCCACTTCGCCACGGGCGACGTTGATGCCGTATTCCACCAGCAGGTTGAGGATGTCACGCAGGATGCCGATGCGGTTCTGGCAGTGGACTTTGATGCGCATGGAGGGGCCTGTTTTTTGCCGAAGGGCGAAGATATTCGTAAAGAATATGTGACATTTTAGGCTGACGACAAGACATGGGCGCCGATGAACGCGGTAGCTGTATCGAATAGTTTACGAAAAGTGTGGGCTGTGGCTGCGATGCGGGGCGCTAGGTGGGGCTGACAGCCGTGGGGCGGTGGGCTATCAATTGGAGCGTGGGGTCTGCGGACGCAGCCTTTGGCAGCTGCTACGGGGATGTGTGCGGGCCCATCTATAATAAAAATGTGCGCTGGAGAACAGCATGAAGCAGACCCACTACGTGGCCCGCGAACCGGATGCTCAGGGGTTCATCCATTACTCCGACACCGAGCACGCGGTATGGCACACCCTGGTCAGCCGCCAGCTCAAGCTGGTAGAGGGGCGCGCGTGCCAGGAATACCTGGACGGCATCGAGCAGCTGGCCCTGCCCCACGAGCGCATTCCGCAACTGGCCGAGGTCAACCAGGTGCTGGCCCGCACCACCGGCTGGCAGGTCGCACGGGTGCCGGCACTGATCCCCTTCCAGACCTTCTTCGAACTGCTGGCGAGCAAGCGCTTTCCCGTGGCCACCTTCATACGCACGCCCGAAGAGCTGGATTACCTGCAGGAACCGGACATTTTCCACGAGATTTTCGGCCACTGCCCGCTGCTGACCAACCCCTGGTTCGCCGAATTCACCCACACCTACGGCAAGCTGGGCCTGGCGGCCAGCAAGGAACAACGGGTGTTCCTGGCGCGCCTGTACTGGATGACCATCGAATTCGGCCTGGTGGACACGCCCCAGGGCCGGCGCATCTATGGCGGTGGCATCCTCTCGTCGCCCAAGGAAACCCTCTACAGCCTGTCGGACGCCCCCGAACACCAGGCCTTCGACCCGCTGGAATGCATGCGCACCCCATACCGCATCGACATCCTGCAGCCGCTGTATTTCGTGCTGCCGGACCTTAAGCGCCTGTTCGACCTGGCCCACGAGGACATCATGGCCCTGGTGGCCCGCGCCCAGCAGCTGGGCCTGCACGCGCCGAAATTTCCGCCCAAGGCGGCCTGACCCGCTTTTAACTACTATAAGGAAGCAACCATGAACCCATTGAACCAGGCCCATTGCGAAGCCTGCCGCGCCGACGCCCCGCAGGTCAGCGACGAGGAGCTGCCAGGGCTGCTGCGGCAGATCCCGGACTGGAACATCGAGGTGCGTGACGGCGTCATGCAGCTGGAAAAGGTGTACCTGTTCAAGAACTTCAAGCACGCCCTGGCGTTCACCAACGCCGTGGGCGAGATCGCCGAGGCCGAGGGCCACCACCCGGGCCTGCTGACCGAATGGGGCAAGGTCACCGTGACCTGGTGGAGCCACTCGATCAAGGGCCTGCACCGCAACGATTTCATCATGGCCGCCCGTACCGACGACGTCAGCCAGGGGGCCGAGGGCCGCAAATAATGCACTTCAGCGCGATCCCGCGAATTCCCGGCGACTCGATCCTGAGCCTGATGGACGCCTACGCCCGCGACCCCAACCCGCGCAAGTTCGACCTGGGCGTGGGCGTGTACAAGGACGCCCAGGGCCTGACCCCGGTGCTGTCGGCGGTCAAGCAGGCCGAGCGGTTCCTGCTCGACCACCAGACCAGCAAGACCTACGTCAGTGGCCACGGCGACCAGGCGTTCGGCCGCCTGGTCAGTGAGCTGGTGCTGGGCAAGGACTCGCCGCTGCTGGCCCATGAGCGCGCCGGCGCCACCCAGACCCCGGGCGGCACCGGGGCCCTGCGCCTGGCCGGCGAGTTCATTGCCCATTGCCTGCCCGGCAAGGGCATCTGGCTCAGCGACCCGACCTGGCCCATTCACGAAAGCATCTTCGCCGCCGTGGGCCTCAAGGTAAATCACTACCCCTACGTGGGCCGTGACAACCGCCTGGACGTGGACGCCATGCTGCTGGCGCTGGAAGACATACCGCGCGGCGACGTGCTGTTGTTGCACGCCTGCTGCCATAACCCCACCGGTTTCGACCTGCAGCACAACGACTGGCACCGGGTGCTGGACGTGGTCAAGCGCCGCGAGCTGTTGCCGCTGATCGACTTCGCCTACCAGGGCTTCGGCGATGGCCTGAACGAGGATGCCTGGGGCGTGCGGATGTTCGCCAAGGAACTGCCGGAGCTGCTGGTCACCAGTTCGTGCTCGAAGAACTTCGGCCTGTACCGCGAACGCACCGGCGCGCTGATCGCCTGCACGCGCACCGCCGAACAGTTGCTGGATGTGCGCAGCCAACTGGCCGGCCTGGCGCGCAACCTGTGGTCGACGCCGCCGGACCATGGCGCCGCGGTGGTTGCCACCATCCTCGGTGATGCGCAGCTGAAGAGCCTGTGGGCGGATGAAGTGGAGCACATGCGTTCGCGCATCGCCCAGCTGCGGGCCGGGCTGGTCGAGGCGCTGGGGCCGCACGGGCTGTCGGCGCGTTTCGCCCACATTGGCGAACAGCGCGGGATGTTCTCCTACACCGGGCTCAGCCCCGAGCAGGTAGACCGCCTGCGCGACGAGCACAGCGTGTACATGGTGCGTTCGGGCCGCGCCAACGTCGCCGGCATCGACGCCAGCCGCCTGGACGAACTGGCGGCTGCCCTCGCCAAGGTGTGTTGAGCGGCCTGGACGCGGCCTTTGGCCGCTGCTACGAACCTGTGGTCCGTCCTCCATGAAAATCCGTTCATTGTGCGACCAATGGCCGCCTGCGAAGTCTGTTTGTCATGCGCAGTGCTGTATCCTGTCCCGGCTTTAACCAGCACGCGCTATCCAGCGCCACCCTCAACCTGTAATTGCGAGGAGCGATGACGATGCACGAGATCCCAAACCTTCCTTTCCCGAGCCTGCATCAACCAGAGCAGCCTCAACCGCCACAATCGGCCAGCCAGGCCACTGAAAACGAGGCCGACGAAGCCTCGAGCGCTGATCGCGACGACTAAGCGCCGACCGCAGGTGGTACGATCCCCACGGCGGCCATGCCGCGTGATCGCACCACCTCAGCGCTGAACGGAGCCCCTCATGCAAGACACTTTCAACGAAGCACAGGCCGCGCAGGTGATCGACACCGCGCAACAGATGATCGACATCTGGGCCCGCCTCTCCCCGGAAAAACAGCAAGCCCTGCTGCAACGTTTCGGCACCCAGGAAAACGCCCTCGCCGCCCTGGTGGCCACCCGACTGCTGGCACAGCCGCAGGCTTGAGCCTTCGGCGAGATAAAATCTTGCCGCTGGTCGTGCACTGTGTGGCTCGCCGCCCTATGATAAGCGTCTAGTGTGCTAGCACCCGACACCTATCCCCCTGGAATTCCCAATGTCTTCAAACCCGCGGCCGCTGGCGGTCACGCTGCAAGTCGTTTCCATCGTGCTGTTCACCTTCATCGGCTACCTGAACATCGGCATCCCGCTGGCCGTGCTGCCCGGTTTCGTGCACACCGGCCTGGGCTTCAACGCCGTGATCGCGGGCCTTGTGATCAGCGTCCAGTACCTGGCCACCCTGCTCAGCCGCCCGTACGCCAGCCGTATCATCGACAACCACGGCAGCAAGAAGGCCGTGATCTACGGCCTGTTCGGCTGTGGCGCCAGCGGGCTGTTCATGCTGCTGGCGGCGTTCACCCAGAGCCTGCCGGTGGTGAGCCTGGCCAGCCTGTTCGTCGGCCGCCTGGTGCTGGGTAGCGCCGAAAGCCTGGTGGGCTCGGGCTCCATCGGCTGGGGGATCGGCCGCGTGGGCGCACAGCACACCGCCAAGGTCATCTCCTGGAACGGCATCGCCAGCTACGGCGCCCTGGCCATCGGCGCCCCGGCCGGCGTGCTGCTGGTGCAACACCTGGGCCTGTGGGCCATGGGCGTGAGCATCCTGCTGCTGGCGGCACTGGGCATTGCCCTGGCCTGGAACAAGACCCCGGCGCCGATCGTCGCCGGCGAGCGCATGCCGTTCATGCACGTGCTGGGCAAGGTGCTGCCCCACGGCACCGGCCTGGCCTTGGGCGGCATCGGCTTCGGCACCATCGCCACCTTCATCACCCTGTACTACGCCACCAACCACTGGGACAACGCCGCGTTGTCGCTGAGCCTGTTCGGCGCCTGCTTCATTGTCGCGCGGCTGATCTTCGGCAACCTGATCAACCGCATCGGCGGCTTCCGCGTGGCCATCGGCTGCATGACCGTGGAGACCATCGGCCTGTTGCTGCTGTGGCTGGCGCCCAGCGCCGAACTGGCCATGGCCGGCGCAGCCCTGACCGGCTTTGGTTTCTCGTTGGTGTTCCCGGCCCTGGGCGTGGAAGCGGTGAACCTGGTGCCGGCCTCCAGCCGTGGCGCGGCGGTGGGTGCCTACTCGCTGTTCGTCGACCTGTCGCTGGGCATCACCGGCCCGCTGGCGGGCGCGATTGCCGCCGGCTTCGGCTTCAGTTCGATCTTCCTGTTCGCCGGCATCGCCTCGTTTGCCGGCCTGGCGCTGAGCCTGTACCTGTACCGGCAAACCCTCAACCAGCCGCGCCACCCGGACGCCGCGCTTTAAAAGTCGACCTTGCCGCGGCCTGCCTTGATGGCGCCGCGCTTGCTCTTGCCATCCAGCCGACGGGTTTTCGAGCCCTTGGTTGGCTTGGTGGGCCGCCGCGCCTTTTCCACCTTCGCCGCATTCACGATCAGCTCGCGCAGCCGCTCCAGGGCGTCGGCGCGGTTCTGCTCCTGGGTGCGGTATTGCTGGGCCTTGATCACGATCACGCCTTCGCTGGTGATGCGGCTGTCGCGCAGGGCCAGCAGCCGCTCCTTGTAGAAAGGCGGCAATGACGAGGCGTTGATGTCGAAGCGCAGGTGCACCGCACTGGACACCTTGTTGACGTTCTGCCCGCCGGCGCCCTGGGCGCGGATGGCGCTCAGCTCGATTTCGGCATCGGGCAGGTGGACGTTGTTGGAGATTTCCAGCATGAAGGGGTTTCGGCAGGGTCAAAGACCGCAAGGGTACACCATCACGCGCGTAGCCGCTGCCGCAGGCTGCGCTGGCCCACGCGTGCACTGGAGATACCCAGCGCGACTCAGGGCCAGCGCAGCCTGCGGCAGCGGCTACGCGCGGAGGATGGCGCGAATCAGCCCAGCGCCAGGGCGGCGCGGCGGTTCTTGGCGAGGTACGCCACGTACATCACCACCACCCACACAGGAATGGCGTACACCGAGACATTGATCCCCGGGATCATCAGCATGATGCCGAGGATGAACACCACGAACGCCAGGCAGATGTAGTTGCCCCACGGCGACCACAGCGCCTTGAACGACGACACCTGGCCGTTGCGCACCTGGTGCTGGCGGAACTTGAGGTGCGAGAAGCTGATCATCGCCCAGTTGATCACCAGGGTGGCCACTACCAGCGACATCAGCAGTTCCAGCGCGTCATGGGGCATGAAGTAGTTGAGCAGCACGGCCACCAGGGTCACTGCCGCCGACACCAGGATGGCGCGTACCGGCACGCCGCGCTTGTCCACCTTGGCCAGCGCCGCAGGGGCGTCGCCCTGCTCGGCCATGCCCAGCAGCATGCGGCTGTTGCAGTAGGTGCCGCTGTTGTACACCGACAGCGCCGCGGTCAGCACCACGAAGTTGAGGATGTGCGCCGCGGTGTTGCTGCCCAGCATCGAGAACACCTGCACGAACGGGCTGCCGCTGTAGGCGTCGCCGGCGCTGTTCAGGGTTTGCAGCAGGCCATCCCACGGGGTCAGCGACAGCAGTACCACCAGGGCGCCGATGTAGAAGATCAGGATGCGGTAGATGACCTGGTTGATGGCCTTGGGAATCACGGTCTTGGGCTGGTCGGCCTCGGCAGCGGTGAAGCCGAGCATTTCCAGGCCGCCGAACGAGAACATGATGATCGCCAGCGCCATCACCAGGCCCTTGACGCCATTGGGGAAGAAGCCGCCGTGGTCCCACAGGTTGCTGACCGAGGCCTGCGGGCCGCCGTGGCCGCTGACCAGCAGGTAGCTGCCCAGGGCGATCATGCCGACGATGGCCGCCACCTTGATGATGGCGAACCAGAACTCGGCCTCGCCGAACACCTTGACGTTGGCCAGGTTGATGGCATTGATCATGACGAAGAACACCGCGGCCGAGACCCAGGTCGGGACCTCCGGCCACCAGTAGTGCACGTACTTGCCGACCGCGGTCAGTTCCGACATGCCCACCAGGATGTACAGCACCCAGCAGTTCCAGCCCGACAGGAAGCCGGCGAAGCCGCCCCAGTACTTGTGCGCGAAATGGCTGAAGGAGCCGGCCACCGGCTCCTCGACAATCATCTCGCCCAGCTGGCGCATGATCATGAAGGCGATAAAACCACAGATGGCGTAGCCGAGGATCATCGAGGGCCCGGCCGACTTGAGCACCCCGGCCGAGCCGAGGAACAGCCCGGTGCCGATGGCACCGCCGAGGGCAATCAATTGGATGTGTCGATTTTTCAGGCCGCGCTTGAGCTGGCCGGATGAGTCTTGTGCACTCATTGTGTTGGTCACCTGGTTATTTTTATCTGTGACGGAACGGACCCGCCCCACTCGTGATGAGGCGGTAGACAGGCGCGCGTTAACGCAGGGTGCCACAGTAAAGGGCGCGCATTGTACACGCCGGGCATCAGAGCGCGAGGGGTTGAGGCTGGCAAGAGGGCAAAAAGGCAGGGAATGTTACAATTTAGTGCACGAGTGGCAATATTTCTTTACACGATGATTTTTCGTTTGATGCCTAGTTGTGGGAGCAGGCTCTGCCCGCGAAGCAGACACCGCGTAAAACCGGGCTATTGGAGGCGTACTTTTCGCGGGCAGAGCCCGCTCCCACAAAAAAAACATGGCAACCATAATCGTAAACAAATGTTTACAACGCGCAACGACAATTTTCCACACGCCAGAATGCAAAACGCCAGCCCGAAGGCTGGCGTTTGCAGTTCAAGCGCGCTGATTACTCAGGCTTGGGCTTGCGGCGGGTGACCGGCGCACGCTTGTCCGCGGCTGGGCCACGGCGCTTGCTGTCGTCCGACAGCTTCAGGCCTGGGCGCTGGGCACCTGGCTTGGCCGGACGCTTGTTCATGTCGGCCGGGCGCTCGGCCACTGCCGAACCACGACCGTCCTTGCGGGCCGGTGCTTCGCCACGGCGCGGGGCCGGTGCGTCACCGCGTGGCTTGCGCGCCGGGCGCTCGCCTTCTTCCAGGCGTGGCGCGCGGGCTGGGCGTTCGGCACCGGCGGCACCGTCGTGGGCCGGGCGCAGGGTGCGCACGCGCTCGCTGCGGGCCATGGGGCGCGACGACTTGCGCTGCATGCGGTCCAGCTTGTCCTTGCTCTTGGTGCTCATGGTCGGCATGGCCACGGCGCTCAGGCCTACTTCGGCGCTGAGCACGTCCACTTCGTGCTGGCTCAGTTCGCGCCAGCGGCCCATGGGCAGGTCGGAGTTGAGGAACACCGGGCCGAAACGCACGCGCTTCAGGCGGCTGACCACCAGGCCCTGGGATTCCCACAGGCGACGCACTTCACGGTTGCGGCCTTCCATGACCACGCAGTGGTACCAGTGGTTGAAGCCTTCGCCACCCGGTGCCACCTGGATGTCGGTGAAACGCGCCGGGCCGTCTTCCAGGATCACGCCGTTCTTCAGGCGCAGCAGCATGTCGTCGTCGACTTCACCGCGCACGCGCACGGCGTATTCGCGGTCCATCTCGTAGGACGGGTGCATCAGGCGGTTGGCCAACTCACCGTCGGTGGTGAACATCAGCAGGCCGGTGGTGTTGATGTCCAGGCGGCCGATGTTGATCCAGCGGCCTTCGCGCGGGCGCGGCAGGCGGTCGAACACGGTCGGGCGGCCTTCCGGGTCGTCACGGGTGCAGATCTCGCCGTCCGGCTTGTTGTAGATGATCACGCGGCGCACGGTTTCCGAGGCTTCTTCGCGCTTGATCACCTTGCCGTCGACGCTGATGGCGTCGTGCAGGTCGACGCGCTGGCCCAGTGTGGCAGCCACGCCGTTGACCTTGATGCGGCCTTCACCGATCCAGGCTTCCACGTCGCGACGCGAGCCGACGCCGATACGGGCCAGGACTTTCTGCAGTTTTTCGCCGGCGGGGCCCATTTCCTGGACTTCTGGCTTGATAGGTTCACTCATCTTTTAGCACCTCCCGGTGTGTGATGTGGGGCGTTCATGTCGCCCGAAGGGTCGCGAATCATACGCGCATGTGCGGCGTTGCGCACCTGAGACTAGTCGAAATAGCGTGGGTTATTTCTTTTTCCGTCGGCCGGTGGCACCCAGCGCCAGCAAACGCAGGTGCGCCTGGGCCAGCGCCTCGCGGCGCTCGCCCTTGTCCAGCTTCTTCCAGCCCTTGATTTCACCCTTGGTGCGCCCGCAGCCCACGCAGACGTCGTCGTTGAACTTGCAGACACCGATACAGGGATCCTTGCTGCTCATGGGCACTCACTCGTGGCGGGGCTCTTGCTCCTCCTCGCCGTCTTCCGTCTCGTCGAAGGGGGCCAGGGGCGCGTCGAGCAAATCGTCGAAGTCAGTCTTGAGACCCTGTTCCATGCTGTCGAGTTCGGCCAGCAGGGTGTGGAAGCTGGTTTCCTCCTTCGGCGCCTCGCCCTCCTCGCCCGGCTCGGCACTGGCATCGGCCAGGGCCTGCAGGTGCGCGGGCACCGGCGGATCCTCATCCAGGTCCTCGACCAGCGGCTCGGGCTCGATCTCGCGCAGCTCGGCCAGCGGCGGCAGGTCGTCGAGGTTCTTCAGGTTGAAGTGGTCGAGGAACGCCTTGGTGGTGGCAAACATCGCCGGCCGCCCGGGCACTTCGCGGTAGCCCACCACGCGAATCCACTCGCGCTCGAGCAGGGTCTTGGTGATGTTGCTGTTCACCGCCACGCCCCGCACGTCCTCGATCTCGCCACGGGTAATGGGCTGGCGATAGGCGATCAGCGCCAGGGTTTCCAGCAGTGCACGAGAATAGCGCTGCGGGCGCTCTTCCCACAACCGGCCGACCCAGGGGGCGAACTTTTCGCGGATCTGCAGGCGGTAGCCAGAGGCCACCTCCACCAGCTCGAACGAGCGGCTGTCGCAGCTTTTGCGCAGCAGCTCCAGGGCCTTCTTGAACACGGCAGGCTCGGGGCGCTCGGCTTCCTCGAACAGCTCGTACAGGCGGTCCAGCGATTGCGGCTTGCCCGAGGCGAGCAGGAAGGCTTCGAGCAGGGACGCCAGCTCGCGGGGTTCGGTCAAATTCATCTATTGGCTCTTGTTCACAATTCTGATCCAACGCTCTCTGCTGCTCTTGCCGTTGCTAGTGATCTTGATCTTGATCTTGATCTTGCTTTTGATCTGGCTTTTGATCTCGGCCCCGTAAAGCGCCCGGGCCGACTGGAGGCGTCGATCAACGGGCTGCCCGAAGGGCCGAGGCCGCAGGCCGAAGAGACGGTAACCCGCAGGCTTCTATAGCGGGTGCCGTCTGCCCGTTGAGCGACGCCGGAAGGAGGGGACCCGTAGCGCAGCGGAGGGCCCAAGCAGGGGCGAGCCCTTTTTGCTTCCTTTTTGGGGCGACTGCCAAAAAGGGAGTCGCCGTAAGGGCGAAACGGTCGGTGGTCGCACCACGAAAATGGATATGTCCAGAAACGTCAGAAGCGAGATTCGAAGGCCATGAACATATCCATTGTTTCGGAAGATGCCACCTCACCTTTCCGCCCTTACGGCGGCTCACTTTTTGTCAAACGCCCGGTGTGCCGGCCCAGACAAAAAATAAGCAAAAAAGGCTTGCCCCTGCTTGGTCCCTCCGCTCCGCTGCGGGTCCCCTCCCTCCGGCGTCGCCCAAGCGGCCGACGGCCCGGAATAGAAGCGCCTCCGGTTCCGTCTTCCCCGGCTACGCCGTGGACCGCTCGGTCAACGCCTCCAGTCGGCCCTGGCGCTTTATGGGGCACACAATCAAGATCAAAGGCCGCACGGGATCAAGATCAAAAGCAGTTCGCAGCGTTAATCCGCGCGCGCGCGGACATGAATCGCCGCAAACGGCTCATTCTGCACCAATTCCACCAACGATTCCTTCACAAGCTCCAGGATGGCCATAAAGGTCACCACCACCCCCAACTTGCCCTCCTCGGCCGTAAACAACTCGACAAACGGCACAAAGCCCCCGCCCTTCAACCGCTCCAGCACCTCACTCATGCGCTCACGCGTAGACAACGCCTCACGGCTCACCTGGTGGCTCTCGAACAGGTCCCCCCGGCGCATCACCTCGGCCATGGCCAACAGCACCTCCTCCAGCGCCACGTCAGGCACCAGCTTGCGCACCTTGGCCTGGGGCGCATCCAGCTGCGGCACGTAAATGTCACGGCCCAGGCGCTTGAGGCCATCGAGGTTCTCGGCCGCGGCCTTGAAGCGCTCGTACTCCTGCAGGCGGCGGATCAGCTCGGCGCGCGGGTCATCTTCTTCCACCTCGGCCTCGGCCGAGCGCGGCAGCAGCATGCGCGACTTGATCTCGGCGAGCATGGCGGCCATCACCAGGTACTCGGCGGCCAGTTCCAGGCGCACGGTCTTCATCAGCTCGACATAGCCCATGTACTGGCGGGTGATTTCCGCCACGGGAATGTCGAGGATATCGATGTTCTGCTTGCGGATCAGGTACAGCAGCAGGTCCAGCGGGCCTTCGAAGGCTTCGAGGAAGACTTCCAGGGCGTCGGGCGGGATGTACAGGTCCACGGGCATTTCCGTGAACGACTGGCCATACACCAGCGCCAGCTGCTCGGGCACACGCGGTTCGTCAACGGCAGGGGTGTTTTCAGCGATGGTCACGCCACTCACGCCTCGGCCATGAACGGCGACGGGTCGCCGCAGCCCACGCGCACCACCTGCGGTTCGCCGTCGGCCAGGTTGATCACCGTCGACGCCGACACGCCACCGAAACCGCCGTCGATGATCAGGTCCACGTGGTGCTCCAGCAGCTGGCGCATCTCGTAGGGGTCGGTCATGGGCAAGGTCTCGCCGGGCATGATCAGGCTCACGCTCATCAGCGGCTCGCCCAACTCTTCCAGCAGCGCGTGGGAGATGGGGTGGTCAGGCACGCGCAGGCCGATGGTGCGGCGCTTGTCGTGCAGCAGCAGGCGCGGCACCTCGCGGGTGGCGTTGAGAATGAAGGTGTAGGGCCCCGGAATGTGCGCCTTCAGCAGGCGGAACGCGCCGGTGTCGATCTTGGCGAACAGCCCCAGTTGCGACAGGTCGCGGCAGATCAGGGTGAAGTTGTGCTTGTCGTCCAGCTTGCGCAGGCGGCGCACGCGCTCGATGGCGCCCTTGTCACCGATCTGGCAGCCCATGGCGTAGGAAGAGTCGGTGGGGTAGATCACCACACCGCCCTTGCGGATGATCTCCACGGCCTGTTTGATCAGGCGCGGCTGAGGGTTTTCCGGATGAATCTGGAAGAATTGACTCACGTTCTCTACCTGTTGGTCAGACGACGAGTGGCTGCTCATGTTTGAACCGGCACCATAAAGGTGGCAAGTCCTCCGGCACGGGTCGGTACACACCGATCTCGGACCAGGCCCCTGGACCATGGAAATCACTGCCGGCGCTGACCAGCAGACCGAACTCGCGCGCCAGGATCGACAGGGTGCCCACCTGTTCGGCAGGCTGCATGCCATTCACCACTTCGATTGCCTGGCCACCGGCTTGAATATAGTCGGCAATCAGCTTGCGGCGCTTGCTGCGGGTGAAATCGTAATGCAGCGGGTGCGCCAGGCTCACCCACGCGCCCGCGGCACGCAGGGTGCCGACGGTCTCTTCCAGCGTAGGCCAGTGCAGCTTGACGTCACCCAGCTTGCCGGCGCCCAGCCACTTGCGGAAGGCTTCGGCGCGGTCTTTCACGTAGTGCTGGCGCACCAGGAATTCGGCGAAGTGCGGGCGCGCCGGGGCGTTGCCGCTGTCGCCCAGTTCCTGCTGGATGGCGCGCGCGCCTTCCAGGGCACCGGGCATGCCCTTGAGCGCCAGTCGTCGGCTGATTTCCTCGGCGCGCAGCCAGCGGCCGGTGTGCAGGGCTTCCACCGCGGCGACCAACGGTGGCGCGTCGAGCTCGAAACCGTAGCCCAGCACGTGGATGGTGGCGCCGCCCCAGGTGCAGGACATTTCCACCCCGCTCACCCACTGCATGCCCAGCGCCCGCGTGGCTTCGCGGGCCTCGGGCAGGCCTTCGAGGGTGTCGTGGTCGGTCAGCGCCAGTACCCGCACGCCATTGGCGTGGGCGCGCGCAGCCAGCTCGGTCGGCGAGAGGGAGCCGTCGGAGGCGGTGCTGTGGCAGTGCAGGTCAACATTCATGTGGTGGCGCTTTCGCTGTCTTTGATGTTTGTTATTATGCCGTCACATCCTGCTTCTGGCTGCCACTGTGAAACAATTCATCGATTTCATCCCGCTGTTCCTGTTTTTCATCGTCTACAAGCTTGACCCACGCACCGTCGAAGTCGCCGGCCAGCAGGTCACCCTGGGTGGCATCTTCAGCGCCACCGGCGTGCTGATCGCCAGCTCGATCATCGTCTACGGCATCCTGTTCATCACCCAGCGCAAGCTGGAGAAGAGCCAATGGCTGACCCTGGCCGCATGCCTGGTGTTCGGCAGCCTGACCCTGGCGTTCCACAGCGAGACCTTCCTGAAATGGAAGGCGCCGGTGGTCAACTGGCTGTTCGCCCTGGCCTTCACCGGCAGCCATTTCATTGGCGACCGCCTGCTGATCAAGCGTCTGATGGGCCACGCCCTGACCCTGCCGGACGCTGTGTGGGCGCGCCTGAACGTGGCCTGGATCATCTTCTTCCTGTTCAGCGGCGCCGCCAACCTGTTCGTGGCCTTTACCTTCCAGAGCATCTGGGTGGACTTCAAGGTCTTCGGCAGCCTGGGCATGACCCTGCTGTTCCTGGTAGGCCAGGGCATCTACCTGTCCCGCCACCTGCATGACGCAGATACCACCACCCCGAAGACCGAGGACTGACATGCTCTACGCAATCATTGCCACCGACACGCCAAACTCGCTGGACAAGCGCCTGAGCGTGCGCCCAGCCCACCTGGCGCGCCTGGAGAAGCTCAAGGATGACGGTCGCCTGGTCCTGGCCGGCCCGCACCCGGCGGTAGACAGCAACGACCCGGGCGCCGCCGGCTTCTCCGGCAGCCTGATCGTGGCCGAGTTCGAATCCCTGGCCGCCGCCCAGGAATGGGCCGGTGCCGACCCGTTCGTGGAAGCCGGCGTGTACGCCGACGTGCTGGTCAAGCCGTTCAAGCAGACCCTGCCGTAACCCCCGCGGCCACTATCGCGTAGCCGCTGCCGCCAGGCTGCGCTGGCCCTGTGCCTCGCTGGAGTTTTCCGGTGTTGATACAGGCCAGCGCAGCCTGACGGCAGCGGCTACGTCGTTTGTGCTGCAAAAAACTGTTTCTTTGTACTGATCCATTGCTCATCATTCCCCCACGACTGCCGACAACCTGCCGAACAATCGACAGAATCGGGAGTCTGTATGCGCCAGAGTGTGCTGTTTTCGCTGTTCGTGCTGCTCCTGCTCGGTGCCGGCGATGCCCAGGCCGACGAGCCTTCCACGCCATTGGCACTGAACGCCGGCAGCCAGGTCAGCGACCTGCAGCAGCGGCTCAAGGACAGCGAGCGGGCCCGGGCCGACCTGAACCAGGAAATCCAGCGGCTCAAACTGCAGTTGCAGGAAGCCCAGGGCAAGATGGCGCCAGGCGTGCGCCTGCTGACCGAGCAACAGCAATGGTTTGTTACCGGCGGCGGCGTGGCCTTGTTGGCCGCCATGTGCGGTATCTTTATCAGCGGCGGGCGTAGACAACGTCGGCAATGGTTGAATTGAGAGTTTCATGAGCGATCTGTTACTGATTGATGATGACGTGGAGTTGTGCGAGCTGCTGGGCAGCTGGCTGAGCCAGGAAGGCTTCGTGGTGCGCGCCTGCCATGACGGCGGCAGCGCCCGCAAGGCCTTGGCCGAGCTGTCCCCCGCGGCCGTGGTGCTGGACGTGATGCTGCCTGACGGCAGCGGCCTGGAGCTGCTCAAGCAACTGCGCAACGAACACCCCGACCTGCCGGTGCTGATGCTGTCGGCCCGCGGCGAGCCGCTGGACCGTATCCTGGGCCTGGAGCTGGGCGCCGACGACTACCTGGCCAAGCCCTGCGACCCACGCGAGCTGACCGCACGCCTGCGCGCCGTGCTGCGCCGCAGCCACCCCAGCGCCGCCAGCGGCCAGCTGGAACTGGGCGACCTGTGCTTCAGCCAGGCGCGCGGCGTGGTGACCATCGACGAGCACGACATCACCCTGACCATCTCCGAAAGCCGCCTGCTCGAAGCCCTGCTGCGCCAGCCGGGCGAGCCGCTGGACAAGCAGGAGCTGGCGCAGATCGCCCTGGGCCGCAAGCTGACCCTGTACGACCGCAGCCTGGACATGCACGTGAGCAACCTGCGCAAGAAGATCGGCCCCCACGCCGACGGCCGCCCGCGCATCGTCGCGCTGCGCAGCCGCGGCTACTACTACGCCGAGTGATTATTCAAACATCGCGTCATCCCCATCGCGGCCAAGGCCGGTTCCTACACGATCGGCGTAGGAGCCGGCCTTGGCCGCGATGGGGATCACGCGGTTGTTTGTGTAAACCCCCGCTCTAGACGTCTTTACCTAAGCTTTACCGTCCACTGACTGCAGCTGACCTTGATCTCCATAAACTGAGCTCATCCGGTTGATACCACCGGCAACGAGACAAGGAGATTCACCATGCGCAAGACCCTTATGGCTCTGATGTTCGCCGCCGCCCTGCCCGCCGTTGCCATGGCTGCACCTGAAGGCGGCGATGGCCCAGGCTTCGGTCCTGGCCCTGGCGGCCCTGGCTTCGGCGGCCCTGGCATGCACCACGAGCGCGGCCCGCGCGACGGTTTCGCCAAGCTGGACCTGAGCCCTGAACAGCGTCAGAAAATCGGCCAGCTGATGGGTGAAGAACGCCACATCGACCGCGAAGTGCTGCACAAGTACCTGGAAAAGCTGCCGGCAGCCGACCAGAAGGCGATGAAGGACGAGATCACCGCCAAGCATGACAAGGCCCGCGCCGACATCCGCGCCGTGCTGAACCCGACGCAGCAGAAACAGTTCGACGAAATGAAGAAGCAACAGGACGCGCGCCGCGCCGAATGGAAAGAGTTCCAGGCGTGGAAGGCCCAAAAGGACCAGAAAGCCCAGTAAGCTTCACCTATCGTTGACCCCCGCCCGGCACGCTCACGCGTGTCCGGGCTTCTGCATTTGAGGTACTCCCCTTGCGATCATTGTTCTGGCGCATCCTGGCAAGCTTCTGGCTGGCCATCGCCCTCGTCGCCGGCCTGTCGATCCTGCTGGGCCACGTATTGAACCAGGACACCTGGATTCTCAGCCGCCACCCCGGCCTGCACAACCTGGCGCAGACCTGGGTGCAGACGTACGAGAAAGACGGCCAGGACGCGGCCCAGCAACTACTGGAAGAGCGCAAGTGGCGTTACCACATCGATGTGCAGGTGCTCAACGAAGCCGGCGAAGCGGTGGTGCCCGGCACCTTCCCGCGCCGCGCGGCAGCCTTCGAGGCGCGCCAGAGCGACGGCAATGACGACCGGCCCCTGCCCTGGCGGCGCCTGACCGCCGAATACACCAGCCCCAAGACCGGCGACACCTACCTGTTGATCTACCGCATCGCCCACCCGGAGCTGGACGCCTGGCGCCGCCAGAGCCTGGTGTGGCCACTCAGTGCGCTGGGCATCGCCCTGGTGGTGCTGACGCTGTTCAGCCTGCTGGTGACCCTGTCCATCACCCGCCCGCTCAGCCGCCTGCGCGGCGCGGTGCATGAACTGGGGCAGACCACCTACCAGCAGAACAGCCTGGCGCAGCTGGCCAAGCGGCGCGACGAGTTCGGCGTGCTGGCCAACGACTTCAACCGCATGGGTGGCCGCCTGCAAAGCCTGATCGGCAGCCAGCGGCAGCTGCTGCGCGACGTCTCCCACGAGCTGCGCTCGCCGCTGGCGCGCCTGCGCATCGCCCTGGCCCTGGCCGAGCGCGCCGAGCCCGAGCAGCGCGAACGCCTGTGGCCGCGCCTGACCCGCGAGTGCGACCGCCTGGAAGCGCTGATCAGCGAGATCCTGACCCTCGCGCGGCTGGACGCCGAGCACGCCACCGCCGAGCCGGTGGACGTGGCCACGGTGCTGAAAAGCGTGCGCAACGATGCGCGCCTGAGCGCGGCGGAACAGCAGATCAAGATTGAGTGTGAGCCGGGCCTGACCCTGACCGGCTGGCCGACCATGATCGAGCGGGCGG
The DNA here is from genome assembly GCF_056312595.1 of Pseudomonas sp. GYB4201. Classification (NCBI taxonomy): domain Bacteria; kingdom Pseudomonadati; phylum Pseudomonadota; class Gammaproteobacteria; order Pseudomonadales; family Pseudomonadaceae; genus Pseudomonas; species Pseudomonas sp. GYB4201. Next base: position 58,846 of record NZ_JBWGIG010000022.1, read on the forward strand.
TGGATAACCTGGTGCGCAACGCCTTGCGCTTCAACCCCGAGGACCAACCCATCGAGCTGAGCGCGCGGCTGGTGAACGAACACGTGGAGTTGAGCGTACGCGACCACGGCCCTGGGGTAGCGGACGAGCACCTGGCGCAGCTGGGCGAGCCGTTCTACCGGGCGCCTGGGCAGACCGCAGCGGGCCATGGCCTGGGGCTGGCCATTGCGCGGCGGGCGGTGGAACGCCACGGCGGCAACCTGAGCCTGGCCAACCACCCCCAGGGCGGTTTCATGGCCACCCTGGACCTGCCGCTGACCCCAGTGACCGCCGCCTGACGCGGCCTGCGGCCGCTGCTACGGAACATACCCCTGTAGCAGCGGCCGCCGGCCGCGGCAAAAGCCCCGGCCGATCCGGCCGACCAGGCGCTGACGTAGTCGGCGGTGCTGACCACCGGCGCCTCGCGCGGCGGGTTCAGCGGCGTGCCCAGGTACAGGAAGGCAATCACCTCCTCACCCTCGCCCAGCCCCAGGCCCTTGGCCACGTGCGGGGCGTAGGCCAGCTCGCCGGTGCGCCACACCGCGCCGATGCCCTGGGCGAACGCCGCCAGCAGGATGTTCTGCGCCGCGCAGCCGGCCGCCAGCAGTTGCTCGGCCTTGGGCACCTTGAAGTGATCCTGCAGGCGCGCCACCACCACGACCACCAGCGGCGCCCGCAGCGGCATGCCACGGGCCTTCTCCAGCGCCGCCGGGGTGGCGTCGCCCTTGAGCTGCACCGCCTCGGCCAGGATCTCGCCCAGCTGCTCGCGGGCCGCGCCTTCCACGGTCAGGAACCGCCACGGCCGCAGCTGGCCATGGTCCGGCGCGCGCAGGGCGGCCTGGAACAGCACTTCACGCTGTTGCGCCGACGGCGCGGGCTCCACCAGGCGCGGAACGGATACACGGTTGAGCAATGCGTCGAGGGCCTCCATCGGCCACCTCCTGAAGAGTGAAAGAGCACCTATTCTAGACATAACGAGCAAACCCTTGCCGGGTTTACATGCACAGACCCGCAGGTAGAATGGCGCCCTTCTTTTTTCAGCCCCGAGCGGACTCCATGGCGTTGCCGACCCTGCGCATCATTGGCTTTATCATCGGCATCTTCCTGATCACCCTGGCGATCAGCATGGTCATCCCCATGGCCACCCTGCTGATCTTCGGCCACACCGGCGACCTGCCGTCCTTCCTGTGGTCGAGCCTGATCACCTTCGTCGCCGGCCTGGCGCTGCTGGTCCCCGGCCGCCCGGACAACGTGCACCTGCGCCCGCGCGACATGTACCTGCTGACCGTGTCCAGCTGGCTGGTGGTGTGCGTGTTCGCCGCCCTGCCCTTCGTGCTCACCGAGCACACCAGCTACACCGACGCCTTCTTCGAGAGCATGTCGGGCATCACTGCCACCGGCTCCACCGTGCTCAGCGGCCTGGACACCATGTCCCCGGGCATCCTGATGTGGCGCTCGCTGCTGCACTGGCTGGGCGGCATCGGTTTCATCGGCATGGCGGTGGCGATCCTGCCGCTGCTGCGGGTGGGCGGCATGCGCCTGTTCCAGACCGAGTCCTCGGACCGCTCGGAGAAGGTCATGCCGCGCTCGCACATGGTGGCCAAGTCCATCGTGCTGGTGTACATCGGCATCACCGCGCTGGGCAGCCTGGCCTTCTGGGCGGCGGGCATGAGCGTGTTCGACGCCATCAACCACGCCATGTCGGCGATTTCCACCGGCGGTTTCTCCACCTCCGACCAGTCCCTGGCCAAGTGGTCGCAGCCAGCGGTGCACTGGGTGGCGGTGGTGGTAATGATCCTCGGCAGCCTGCCGTTCACCCTGTACGTGGCCACCCTGCGCGGCAACCGCCGGGCACTGCTGCGCGACGAACAGGTGCAGGGGTTCCTCGGCCTGCTGCTGGTGACCTGGCTGGTGATGACCACCTGGTACTGGTGGCAGACCAACCTGCCGTGGTGGACGGCGCTGCGCCACGTGGCGCTGAACGTGACCTCGGTGGTCACCACCACCGGCTTTGCCCTGGGTGACTACAGCCTGTGGGGCAACTTCGCCCTGATGCTGTTCTTCTACCTGGGGTTCATTGGCGGCTGCTCGGGCTCTACCGCCGGCGGGGTGAAGATTTTCCGCTTCCAGGTGGCCTACATCCTGCTCAAGGCCAACCTCAACCAGCTGATCCACCCGCGCGCGGTGATCCGCCAGAAGTACAACGGTCACCGCCTGGACGAAGACATCGTGCGCTCGATCCTGACGTTCTCGTTCTTCTTCGCCATCACCATCAGCGGCATCGCCCTGGCCCTGTCGCTGCTGGGCCTGGACTGGATGACCGCGCTGACCGGCGCCGCCAGCACCGTGTCCGGCGTGGGCCCGGGGCTGGGCGAGGCCATCGGCCCGTCCGGCAACTTCGCCGGGCTGCCGGACGCCGCCAAGTGGATTCTGTCCGGCGGCATGCTGCTGGGCCGGCTGGAGATCATCACGGTGCTGGTGCTGTGCATGCCGGCGTTCTGGCGGCACTGACCTCGACCAGCTCGCTGCCCAGCAGGCGCGCGCGGTATTCACCCGGCGTGGTGTCGAACCAGCGGCGGAAGGCGCGGAAGAAATTGCTCGGGTCGGCGAAGCCCAGCAGGTAGGCGGCTTCGAGCAGGGTCATGCGCGGCTGCGCCAGGTACTGCTCGGCCAGCTCGCGGCGGGTGTCATCCAGCAGCGCCTGGAAGCTGGTGCCCTCGTCCTGCAAGCGCCGCTGCAAGGTGCGCTGGGACAGGTGCAGCACCTGGGCCACCGCCTCGCGCTTGGGCTCGCCCTGGGGCAGCAGCCGGCACAGCACCTGGCGCGCCTGGTGGGTCACGCGGCTCTCGGAGAAACGGGCCAGGTATTCACCGGCAAAGCGGTCATGCAGCGCGGCCATGGCCTCGTTGGCAGTGGCCAGCGGCTCCTCCATGTCAGTGCGTTCGAAAATCAATGCATCGTAGGGCGCGCCGAACACCAGCGGCGCGTGGAAGGCCTGCTGGTAAGGCGCCAGGTCATGGGGCTGGCTGCCCTGGATCAGCACCTTGCGCGGCTGCAGCACACGCCCGCACAGCCAGCCGCACAGCGACAAGGCGCAGGCCAGCGAGGCCTCGGCGCTCTGGCGGGTGGGTGGCAGGTGGTCGCCGTGCACGGTGACGATCAGGCCGTAGCCCTCGGGCAGCAGCTTGAAGCTGACGTCGGCGCTTTCGGCGATGATGCGCTGGTAGCGCACCAGACGTTCGAAGCCCTCGGCCAGGGTGCGGCTGGACATCAGCGCATAGCCCACCACATGGAAGGACGCCGGGCGCACCACCCGCGCCATGTTCAGGCCAATGGCCGGGTTGCCTGACAGCTCGACCGCCAGGGTCCACAGCCGGGTCATGGAGTCCTGGGTAAAACGTGCATCGGGATCGTCCAGCGCGCCGTAGTCGAGCCCCAGCTGGGCGAACAACACCCGGCAGTCCAGCCCTTCCAGTTCCAGCGCCTTGACAATGCCCCCGGCCCAACTGGCCGATGTGGTCCGTTCGCTCATGCCGCTGCCGCCCCATTCCTTTCAAACCGTGGCAATTGTGTCAAAAGATACGAAACTGGCGCCTTCGGCCACTGGTCCGCCTTGTCGTTCACTCTAGACTTAAATAAGGTGCCACGTAGTCCCATTGATCGTCTGCGAGACTGCCGTCGTGAACAATAGCCATGAGTTTGCAAGCTTCAGGGATTTCTACCCTTATTACCTCGCCGAGCACAGCAACAGCACGTGCCGCCGGCTGCATTTCGTCGGCACCAGCCTTGTGATCGCCCTGGTGGCCTGGATAGTCGCCAGCAGCAGCTGGCTGTTGTTGCTCGCCCTGCCGCTGGCCGGCTACAGCTTCGCCTGGGTGGGCCATTTCTTCTTCGAGAAGAACCGCCCGGCCACCTTCCGCCACCCGCTGTACAGCCTGTTCGGCGACTTCGTGATGTACCGCGACATGCTGGTGGGCAAAGTGGGCTTTTGACAACTGCGTCTATACTCGCCGCAACCCGCGACAGACGGAGCCGAGATGAGCGACCAAGCACGCTTCACCCACATGAAGGATGGCACCGAGCAGGACTGGGCCATCATTGCCAACGACTTTGCCCAGTACGCCCGCCAGTTGCCCCAGCGTATTCTCACCCACCTGCGCCTGCTGGACGGCGACTTCGGCGGTTTCCCGGTGGACCGCCTGACCCACTCGCTGCAGACCGCCACCCGCGCCCACCGCGATGGCCGCGACGAGGAATACGTGGTGTGCGCGCTGTTGCACGACATCGGCGACACCCTGGCCAGCTACAACCACCCGGACATCGCCGCGGCCATTCTCAAGCCGTTCGTCAGCCCCGAGAATCACTGGATGGTGGAGAAGCACGGGATCTTCCAGGGCTATTACTTCTTCCACCACCTGGGCATGGACCGCCACCTGCGCGAGCAATTCCAGGACCACCCGCAGTACCGGCAGACCATCGAGTTCTGCGCCAAGTACGACGCCGCGGCGTTCGACCCGGCCTACGAGCACCTGCCGCTGGCGTTCTTCGAGCCGATGCTGGCGCGGGTGTTCGCCGAGCCCAAGCGTTCGCTGTACCGCGAAGCACTGGCCAATATGCCGGCGTGAGCGTGGGGCCTGGGACGCGGCCTTTGGCCGCTGCTACGGGGTGACGGTAGTGGCTTCGGCCAGTTGCGCGGCCTGCGCGTCGGCCAGGCGGTATAGCTCGATCTGGCCGTCCCAATGCTCGATCAGCGCCGTGCACGACTCCACCCAATCGCCGCAGTTGAGGTATTCCACCTCGCCCACCTGGCGAATCTCGGCGTGGTGAATGTGCCCGCACACTACGCCGTGGAAGCCGCGCTTCACGCACTCGTGGGCGATGGCCTCCTCAAAGTCGCTGATGAAGCTGACCGCGGTCTTGACCTTGTGCTTGAGGTACGCCGACAGCGACCAGTAGCCATAGCCGTAGCGCGCCCGCCAGTGGTTGAGCCAGCGGTTCAGGGTAAGGGTGAATTCGTAGGCCGAATCCCCGAGGAAGGCGAGCCAGCGGTGGTAGCGGGTGATGACGTCGAACTGGTCGCCGTGGATCACCAGCAGCCGGCGGCCGTCGGCGGTGACGTGCTCGGCCTCGTCCACCAGTTGGATGTTGCCCAGGATCAGCTTGGAATAGCGGCGCAGGAATTCGTCGTGGTTGCCGGTGACGTAGATCACCTCGGTGCCGCGCTTGCTCATGGTCAGCAGCCGGCGGATGACGTTGGTGTGCGCCTGGGGCCAGTACATGCCGCCGCGCATTTTCCAGCCGTCGATGATGTCACCCACCAGGTAGATGCGGTCGGCGTGGTAAGTCTTGAGGAAGCGTGACAGGTGCTCGGCCTGGCAATCACGAGTGCCCAGGTGTACGTCGGAAATCCACAAGGTGCGCACGCGCTGCTTGCCGGTTGGCTTGGGAAACTGGGCGCTGGTCATGGGCAGGCTTCCGTCAGGGTTTGCACAAGCTTGCGACGGCGTCATGAAATGACCATGACGCTCGTGCAACAATAAAATGACAGCGCCGTTCCCTGGATAAGGACATCACATGAACCACCGCACCGCCCTCGCCGCCCTGCATTTCGGCGCCTTGTTCTTTGGCCTGGCCGGGGTGTTCGGCAAGCTGGCCACTGCCAGCGCGGTGGTCATCGTGTTCGGCCGGGCGCTGTTCGCGGTGGCGGCGTTGGCCGCGTTCCTCGGCCTGGCCCGGCGCGGCTGGCAGCAGTTGCAGGGGGCCGACTGGGGGCGGCTACTGGGCGCCGGCGCCCTGCTGGCCGCGCACTGGGTGAGTTTTTTCATCGCCGTGAAAATGGCCGGTGTGGCCGTGGCCACCCTGGGTTTCGCCAGCTTCCCGGCGTTCACCGTGCTGCTGGAAGGCCTGGTGTTCCGCGAGCGCATTCGCCGCAACGAGGTGCTGCTGGTACTGCTGGTGAGCCTCGGCCTGGTGCTGGTGACCCCGGCGTTCGACGTCGCCAGCCAGGCCACCGCCGGCCTGCTGTGGGCGGTGTGCTCGGGGCTGACCTTCGCCGTGCTGTCGCTGGTCAACCGCGCAGGTGGCACGCGGGTGCCGCCGGTGCAGGCGGCGCTGTGCCAGAACGCCGTGGTCGCCCTGTGCCTGGTGCCGGCCGCGTGGCCGCAATTGGCGGCGGTCAGCGCCATGGACTGGTTGTGGATCGGCCTGCTGGGGGTGTTCTGCACCGGCATCGCCCACAGCCTGTTCGTCGCCAGCCTGGCGGTGATCAAGGCGCGCACCGCTGCGGTGGTGTTCGCCCTGGAGCCGGTCTACGGGATTGCGTTTGCCTGGGTGATTTTCAGCGAGACGCCGACGCTGCGGATGCTGCTGGGTGGGGCGTTGATCCTGGTGGCGATTGTCCTTTCAACGCGCAATGGCAGGACGCAGCCTTCGGCAGCTGCTACGGGGGCAGCGGAGGGCCCATAAGGCCACGTTGCGTCGGGACGCGGCCTGTGGCCGCTGCTACGATCGGAGGGCCCATAACACCAATCCGCGTAGCAGCTGCCGAAGGCTGCGTCCGGCGGCGGGCCGCGTCATTACAGGACCCAGGCCACCAACACGATCATCTCCAGCAATTCCAGCAACGCCCCGGCGGTGTCGCCGGTGGTGCCGCCCAGGCGGCGCACCATCAGTTGGCGCAGCCAGAGGCCGGCGGCCAGGGCGATGGCCAGTATCCACAGGGCCTTCACGCCCGCCAGCAACACACAGGCCACGGCGCTGAGCAGCAACACCCCACGCCCCGCCGCGCGTGGCAGGTGGTCGGCCAGCGCCTGGCCCAGGCCGCCGGCACGCACGTAAGGCGTGCTGAGGAACAGGCCCAGCAACGAAGCGCGACCCAGCAACGGCGCAATCAGCAGGATTGCGCCATGACCGCTGTCCACCACCGCCAGCAACGCACAGAACTTCAGCAGCAGCACCAGCACCAGGGTGACGACGGCGATGGGCCCGCTGCGCGGGTCCTTCATGATTTCCAGGGTGCGCGCCCGGTCGCCGAAGCCGCCCAGCCAGGCGTCGGCGCTGTCGGCCAGGCCGTCCAGGTGCAGGCCGCCACTGAGCAGCACCCAGGCGCTGAGCAGCAAGGCGGCGTGCAGGAAGGTCGGGCTGCCGGCCAGCAGCAGGTTCAGCGCCCACAACAGCACGCCAAACAGCAGGCCCACCAGCGGGTAGCACAACAACGAGCGGCCCATGGCCTGGGGTGGCGGCATGCCGGCCAGGCGCACGGGCAGGCTGCTGAGAAATTGCAGGGCGATCCAGAACGGCAACATGGCTCAGCCTTCCTCGCGCAGGTCGCCGTCGGCAGCCACCGCCAGGGTGAACAGGCTGCCGTTGCCCGCCTCCACCGACAGCAACTGCTCGCGCGGCAAGCCACGGGCCCGGGCCAGCAGCAGGCGCATCACGCCGCCGTGGCAGACCACCAGCAAACGTTGCCCGGCGTAGGCCGCCTGCAGGCGCTCGACCGCCCCCAGCACGCGCGCGCTGAACGCCAGCACCGCCTCGCCGTTGGGCGGCGTGAAGCCGTAGGGGTCGGCCCAGAACAGGCCCAGGCCACGTTCGTCGGTCTCCATGAGTTCGGCGGCGCTGCGCCCTTCCCAGTCGCCGAAGTGCAGCTCCTGCAAGCCCGGCTCCAGGCTCAGGGGCAGCTGCCGCTCGGCCGCCAGCGCCTCGGCGAACAGCCGGCAACGCTGCAGCGGCGAGCTGATGATGCGGTCCCAGCCGCCGCGCTCGGCCACCGCATCGCGCATCTGCTGCCAGCCATGGGCGGTCAGCGCGTCGTCGATGCTGCCGCGCAGGCCGCCACCCTGTTCGGTTTCGCCGTGGCGCAGCAGGTCCAGCACCAGGGTCATTCGGCGCGGTCCGCCACCGCGGCTTCGGCGAAGGTCGCCATCTGCCCGTGCAGGTCGCAGGCCAGGCGCAGCAGCGGCACGGCCAGGGCGGCGCCGCTGGCCTCGCCCAGGCGCAGGCCCAGGTCCAGCAGCGGCTGGGCGTCCAGCGCCGCGAGCACATGGCGGTGGCCCGGCTCGGCGCCACGGTGGCCGAACAGCAACCAGTCACGGCAGCCAGGGTTCAGGCGCGTGGCCACCAGGGCGGCGACGGTGCAGATGTAGCCGTCCACCAGCACGGCAATGCCGGCCTGGGCAGCAGCGAGATAAGCACCGACCAGGGCCACCACTTCGAAACCACCGAAGCACAGCAGGCGTTCCAGTGGGTCGGCGGGCAGGTTGGCGTGCGTCTCCAGCGCGCGCTGGATGACCTGGGCCTTGTGGCTGACGCCCGCAGCGTCGAGGCCGGTGCCGGGGCCGGCGAGGTCGGTGATCGGGCAATCCAGCAAGGCGCAGGCCAGGGCCGCGGCCGAGCTGGTGTTGCCGATGCCCATCTCGCCGCCGATGAACAGCTGGGTGCCGGCGGCCAGGGCGCGCTGCACGCTGTCGCGGCCTACCTGCAGGGCCTGCTCACCCTGGGCACGGGTCATGGCCGGCTCCTTGGCGAAGTTGCGCGTGCCCGGGCCGACGCGTTCGTGGCGCACGCCGGGCAGGTTGTCGACGGCGCTGGCGGTGCCCAGGTCGACCACTTCCAGTTGCGCGCCCAGCTGGCGGGCAAGCACGCTGATGGCCGCGCCGCCATTGACGAAGTTGAGCAGCATCTGCCAGGTGACTTCCTGCGGGTACGGCGACACGCCCTCGGCGACGATGCCGTGGTCACCAGCGAAAATGCTGATCCAGACCTTGTCCACCGCCGGCTTCAGGCGGTGTTGCAGGCCGGCCAGTTGCACCGCCACGTCTTCCAGCGGGCCCAGCGAACCGGCCGGTTTGGTCAGCTGGCGCTGGCGTTCCTGGGCCTGTTGCAGCACCAGGGTGTCGATGGGCTGGCACGGGTTCAGCCACCAGGCATTGCTCATGTGTCGGTTCCTTTCAGGGTAAGGGGCAGGCCGGCGACGGTCAGGGTCACGCGCTGGCAGCGTTCGGCCAGGGCCTGGTGCAACAGGCCGGCCTCGTCCACGTAGCGACGGGTCAGTTCGCCCAGGGGCACGACGCCGAGGCCGGTCTCGTTGCTGACAAAAATGATTTCGCCCGGCAGCTGGGCCAGGCACTGCAGCAGCGCCTCGCGCTCGTGGGCCAGGCGTGCGGGGTCTTCGAGCATCAGCAGGTTGGTCAGCCACAGGGTCAGGCAGTCCACCAGCAGGCAGCGCTCGGCGCCGGCGTGTTCACGCAGCACCCGCGCCAGCTCCACCGGTTCTTCCACCAGGCCCCAGTGCTCGGGGCGGCGCTGGCGGTGCAGGCGCACCCGCTCGTTCATCTCGCCGTCCAGCGGCTGGCTGGTGGCGATGTAGGTCACGGCCAGGCCGCTGTCGGCGGCGCGCTGTTCGGCCAGGCGGCTCTTGCCCGAGCGGGCGCCACCGAGGATCAGTTGCAGCATGCCGGCGCCTCCTGTGGCAGGCCGCACAGGGCGCGCAGGCGGTCGGTGTCCAGGTGCTTTTCCACCAGGTCCGCCAGGCGTTCGATGTCCACTTCGCGCAGGGCGTGGTAGTCCACGTCCTGCACGGCTTCGAGGCCGGCCCAGCGCAACAGCGCGCTGCTGGATGCCGATGCCTCGAACAAGCCGTGCAAATAGGTGCCCAGCACCTGGCCGTCGTCGCTGATGGCGCCGTCACAGCGGCCGTCGTCCAGCTGCACCAGGGGCTTTGCCAGCGCCGGGCCACGGGTGACCCCGGCATGAATCTCATAGCCGACCACGGCCGCGTCTTCCAGGCTCAAGCGGCCCTGGACGTTGCGCAGCTGCTTCTCGCGTTCCAGCGTGGTCTCGTAGGCCAGCAGGCCCAGGCCCGGGCTGGAACCGGGCGCGCCTTCCAGGCCCAGCGGGTCGTGCACCTGCTGGCCGAGCATCTGCAGGCCGCCGCAGATGCCCAGCAGCTTGCCGCCGTAGCGCAGGTGGCGGGCGATCGCGCCCTCCCAGCCCTGGGCGCGCAGGTAGGCAAGGTCGCTGCGCACGCTCTTGGAGCCGGGCAGGATGATCAGGTCGGCCGGCGGAATGCTGTCGCCGGGGCCGATGAACTGCAGGTCCACCTGGGGGTGCAGGCGCAGCGGGTCGAAGTCGGTGTGGTTGCTGATGCGCGGCAGCACCGGCACGATCACCTTCAGCACCTGGGCGGCCTTGTCGGCCTGGCGCCGGTCCAGGCCGTCCTCGGCTTCCAGGTGCAGGTCCAGCACATAGGGCAGCACGCCGATCACCGGCTTGCCGGTGCGCGCCTCCAGCCAGTCCAGGCCCGGTTGCAGCAGGGCGATGTCGCCCCGGAAACGGTTGATGATGAAGCCCTGCACCCGCGCCTGCTCGCTGGGCGACAGCAGTTCCAGGGTGCCCACCAGGTGCGCGAACACGCCGCCACGGTTGATGTCGGCGATCAGCAGCACCGGGCAGTCCACGGCCTCGGCAAAGCCCATGTTGGCGATGTCGCCGGCGCGCAGGTTGATCTCGGCCGGCGAGCCAGCGCCTTCCACCATCACCACCGGGTACTGCTGGCTCAGGCGCTGGTGCGAGGCCAGCACCGCCTGCATGGCGATGGCCTTGTAGTCGTGGTAGGCCACGGCGTTCATGGTGGTGACCACGCGGCCATGGATGATCACCTGGGCGCCGGTGTCGCTGTTGGGCTTGAGCAGCACCGGATTCATGTCGGTGTGCGGCGCCAGGTACGCGGCCTGGGCCTGCACCGCCTGGGCACGGCCAATCTCGCCACCGTCGGCGGTCACTGCGCTGTTGAGCGCCATGTTCTGCGGCTTGAACGGCACCACCGCCACGCCCTGGCGGGTCAGCCAGCGGCACAGCGCGGTCACCAGGGTGCTCTTGCCGGCATCGGAGGTGGTGCCCTGCACCATCAATGTACTCACGGGTGTTCCTCGTTGAAGGCGTGCAGCGCCTGCTCCAGGCGCAGCCAATCCGGCTCCTCGGGTGGCAGGCCGAAGCGCACGCTGCTGGTGGCGACGAACAGGCGCACGAGAATGCCGCGCTGGGCCAGGAACGCGTGCAGCGCCACGGCCTTGTCGGTGACCAGCCACTGGAACAGCGCGCAGCCGCCATGGGGCGCCAGCCCGAACTGCGCCAGCAGGCCGGCCAGGCGCAGGCTGGCCAGTTCGCTGCGCTCGATCATGCGCTGGTGCCCGGCAGTGTCGCCCAGGCACGCCTGGCCGAGGATGCGCGTGGGGCCGCTGACGGCCCAGGGGCCGACCTGCTCGGCCAGCAGCTGGAGAAACTTTTTCTGCCCCAGCACAAAGCCCAGGCGCACCCCGGCCAGGCCAAAGAACTTGCCGAACGAGCGCAGCACGATCAGGCCCGGGCGCTCCACGTGGGGCGCCAGGCTGACCGCCGGGGTGTTGTCCATGAAGGCTTCGTCCACCACCAGCCAGCCGCCGCGCTGGGCCAGCCGCGCGTGCCAGTCCAGCAGGCGGCCGGCGGGCAGCACGCGGCCGGTGGGGTTGTTGGGGTTGACCACCACCAGCACGTCGAGGCTGTCGAGGAAGAAGTCCACCTCGCTCTCGCTGACCTCGCGCACCAGGTGCCCGGCGCGGCGCCAGGCCTCGGCGTGCTCGGCGTAGCACGGCGACAGCACGCCGATCTTGCCGCCCCGGCGCAGGCGCGGCAGCAGCTGGATGGCGCACTGGGAGCCGGGCACCGGCAGCACCTGATTGACGCCGTAATAGGCGCAGGCCGCCGCCTCCAGGCCATCATCGGTTTCCGGCAGGCGCGCCCAGGCGCGTTCGGGAATCGCCGGGATCGGCCAGGGCCAGGGCGCCAGGCCGCTGGACAGGTCGAGCCAGTCGGCCTCGGCGATGCCGTATTGCTGCGCGGCCTTGCGCAGTCGTCCACCGTGCTCAAGCATAGAATTGCCCTCCCACACACAGGATCAGCAGCCACAGCCACACACCGCGCTGCACCAGTTGCCAGCCGCGGTCGATGGCGTCGGCGTCGGCCGCCGGGCCTTCGCCCAGGGTCGCGCGCTCATGCAGCTCGCCATGATAGACCGCCGGGCCACCCAGCTCGACGCCCAGGGCGCCAGCACCGGCGGCCATGACCGGGCCGGCGTTGGGGCTGTCCCATTTCGGCGCCTGCTGGCGCCAGCAGCGCAGGGCCAGGCGGGTCTTGCCCAGCACCGCGTAGGTCAGGGCCACCAGCCGTGCAGGAATATAGTTGAGGACGTCGTCGATGCGCGCTGCCGCCCAGCCGAAACGTTCGAAGCGCTCGTTGCGGTAGCCCCACATGGCGTCCAGGGTATTGCTCAGGCGGTACAGCACCACCCCCGGCGCGCCGGCCACGGCAAACCAGAACAGCGCGGCGAACACCGCGTCGCTGCCGTTCTCCAGCACCGATTCGGTGGCGGCGCGGGCCACGGCGTTGGCGTCCAGCTCGCTGGTCTGGCGGCTGACCAGGTAGCCCACGCGGGTGCGCGCGGTGTCCAGGTCATCGCTGCGCAGGGCCTGGGCCACGGGCGCCACGTGCTCACCGAGGCTGCGCAGGCCCAGGGCGCAGTACAGCGCCAGGATTTCCACCAGGGTGCCCACGTATGGCAGCCAGGACAGCAGCGTGGCCAGCAGGGTCAAGGGAATGACGGCCAGGAACCAGGCCGTCACGCCATGGCTGCGCCAGCCACGGCCGCCGCCGTTGAAGCGGCGCTCCAGGCGGTCGGCCAGGCGCCCGAAGGCTACCAGCGGGTGACGGCTCTTCGGCTCGCCAAGCAGGGCGTCCAGCGCCACGCCGGCAACGGTGACCAGGGCGATGCTCATGGCTTCACCCCCCAGTGGTTCTCGTACAGCATCTCGCTCAACGGCTTGGCCTCGGCCCAGCCTTCCATCACCAGCATGGGCGATGGGTAGAATTCGGTCACCGGGCCCAGGCACAGCACGGCCATGGGCTTGGCGCCGGCGGGCAGGCCCAGCAGGTCGGCCAGGGCCTGCGGGTCGAACAGCGACACCCAGCCCATGCCCAGGCCTTCGGCGCGCGCCGCCAGCCACAGGTTCTGGATGGCGCAGGACAGCGACGCCAGGTCCATCTCCGGCAAGGTACGGCGGCCGAAGACGTAGCGCTCGCGGTCGTCCATCAGCGCCGCCACCAGCACCTCGGCGCAGTCGTTGATACCTTCCACCTTGAGCTTCATGAACTCATCCGAGCGCTCGCCCAGGGCCTCGGCGGTGCGCACCCGCTCGTCCTCCACCACCGCCTGGATACGCCCGCGCAAGGCGCGATCGCTGATGCGGATGAAGCGCCAGGGCTGCATCAGGCCGACGCTGGGCGCTTGGTGCGCGGCGTGCAGCAGGCGCGCCAGCAGTTGCGGGGCGACGTCGCCGCCGGCGAAGTGACGCATGTCGCGGCGCTCACCGATGGCTCGGTAGATGGCCGCGCGCTCGGCGGGGGTGTAGGCGTTGTCAGTCATCAAATGTGCGAGGCCCCTTTGGGGCAGAACAGGGCGGCAACGGCCGCCGGGTTGGACGGGAAATAGAAGTGCACGTACGACGCCGTCAGCCGGCCATCACGGTACACCGCCTCGGCGCCGCGGCCACCGTTGGGGCTGAGGCCACGGGCAATGGGCTCAAGCGCGGTGCTGGTCAGCGAATGGTGGTAGGTGTGCCCGCGCAGGGTGCCCTCGGGCAGCTCCACCGCTTGCAGGGCCAGGGCCGCCAGGCGCTTTTGCATCACCGCTTCGCCGGGCAGCAGGCCCAGCAGCTCGGCGCGCTGGCCGTCGACGTCGGTCAGGGCGTCCAGCAGGTAGAGCATGCCGCCACATTCAGCCAGCAGCGGCTTGCCCTCGGCGTGGTGGCCGCGAATCGCCGCCAGCATCGGCGCGTTGGCCGCCAGGGTGTGGTGGTGCAGTTCCGGGTAGCCACCGGGCAGGTACAGGCTGTCGCAGGGCGGCAGCTGCTGGTCATGCACCGGCGAGAAGAAGCTCAGCTCGGCGCCCATGGCGCGCAGCAGGTCGAGGCTGGCGCCGTAGGTGAAGGCGAAGGCTTCGTCACGGGCGACGGCAATGCGCACGCCGGCCAGCAGGGGTTCGCACGGTACCGGGGTGGGCGCGGCGAAGGTCACCGGCGGTGGCAGCGCGACTTCGCAGCTTGCCGCCAGGGCATTGGCGGCCGCGTCCAGGCGCAGGTCCAGGTCGTTCAGCTCGCTGGCCTGCACCAGGCCCAGGTGGCGGCTGGGCAGTTCGATGCCGGTCTCGCGGGACAGCGCGCCGTACCAGCGCAGGCCTTCGGTGAGGCTGCCTTCCAGCAGTTGCGCGTGGCGCAGGGTGCCGACGCGGTTGGCCAGCACGCCGGCGAACGGCAGGTCCGGCTGGTAGCGCGCCAGGCCCAGGGCCAGGGCGCCGAAGGTCTGGGCCATGGCGGTGCCGTCGATCACGCCCAGCACCGGCACGCCGAAGTGCCGCGCCAGGTCGGCGCTGCTGGGGGTGCCGTCGAACAGGCCCATCACGCCCTCGATCAGGATCAGGTCAGCCTCGGCCGCCGCTTCCCACAGCAGGCGCCGGCTTTCCTCGGCGCCCACCATCCACAAGTCGAGCTGGTACACCGGCGCGCCACTGGCCCGTTCCAGGATCATGGGGTCGAGGAAATCCGGCCCGCACTTGAACACCCGCACCTTGCGCCCCTGGTTGCGGTGCAGGCGCGCCAGGGCGGCGGTGACGGTGGTCTTGCCCTGGCCAGAAGCGGGTGCTGCGATCAGCACCGCCGGGCAATGACGCGGCTGGGTCATAGCTCGATGCCCTTCTGGGCACGAATGCCGGCCTGGAAGGCGTGCTTGAGCATGCCCATCTCGGTGACGGTGTCGGCCAGTTCGACCATCTCGTCCTTGGCGCCACGGCCGGTGACCACCACGTGCTGCATGGCGGGACGCGCCTGCAGGTCGGCCAGCACCTGGTCGAGGTCCAGGTAGCCGTGCTTGAGGGCGATGTTCAGCTCATCGAGAATCACCAGGCCGATGCTCTCGTCCTGCAGCAGGCCACGGGACACTTCCCAGGCGGCCTGGGCGGCGGCGATGTCGCGCTGGCGGTCCTGGGTTTCCCAGGTGAAGCCCTCGCCCATCACGTGGTAGCGCACCTGCTCGGGGAAGCGGCGGAAGAACAGCTCTTCGCCGGTGGCGTTGCGGCCCTTGATGAACTGCACCACGCCGCACTGCATGCCGTGGCCCATGGCGCGCGCGAGCATGCCGAAGGCCGAGCTGCTCTTGCCCTTGCCGTTGCCGCTCAGCACCAGCAGCAGCCCGCATTCGTTGGGCGCATTGGCAATGCGCTCGTCAATGATCGCCTTCTTGCGCAACATGCGCGCCAGATGGCGTTGTTCACGTTCCTGGGATTCACTCATCGCAGCTCTCCGCTACACCTGCACACAGGCGACATCGACGAAAAGCCGCCGCCCGGACGGGCGCAGCACAGACTCGTCAATGCCGCTCTCACCCGCGCGACAGAACAAAAGGGGACCGGCAAGCCAGCGGCTTGCCAAGAAGGGTTCCAGGCCGGTCTCCGGACTCATGAGCGGGGGCATGCACACCCGGGGCCACGCGCCTTCCCGAGCCAATTCGGCCCAGTGGCGCCATGCGCGACCTTGACTCATTTACCGTTGCGGGGGCAGCGCCGGGCTCGCACGCCTGCGGCGGCTCACCGGCTTCCCTGTTTCACCCTGCCAGCCGTGGGGCTGCAAGGCACCTGAAACACGCCGGGAAGGTTAGAGGGTTGGGGGTGGGAGGTCAATTAAAGCTCGCCATACCTCCCCTGTAGCAGCTGCCGCCAGGCGGCGTCCGGCCCTGGCGCGGCCTTCGGCCGCTGCTACGGAGCGCGTGCACCTTTGTCGATCGCGTCGCCTGCATCGCGGCCAAGGCCGGCTCCTACCACGAACGGCGTAGGAGCCGACTTTAGTCGCGATGCAGACGACGCCGTTTCAAGACAGTTGCTGCTGCGGGGTTTTATTGGAACCACTGCCCTACCCCGCCCCTCTACAGCACATACCTCCGCCTCAGCGAGCAATTACAATGCACAAGACCCGCCTGGCCCTGATCATCCTCGCCTCCAGCACGCTGCTGGCCTGCGGCGAGTCCTCGACCCTGAAGGTGGCCGACGGCACCGGCCCGCACCCGCAGCTGCCAGCGCCGAACAAGACGCTGATCCCCACGGTGAACATCGCCGACGCCATAGGCTGGCCCGACGGCGAGAAACCCCAGCCGGCCAAGGGCACCCAGGTGGCCGCCTTCGCCGAGGGCCTGGACCACCCGCGCTGGCTGTACGTGCTGCCCAACGGCGACGTGCTGGTGGCCGAGACCAACGCGCCGCCCAAGCCCGAGGACGCCAAGGGCATCAAGGGCTGGGTGATGAAGAAGGTCATGGGCAAGGCCGGCGCCGGGGTGCCCAGCGCCAACCGCATCACCCTGCTGCGCGACACCAACGGCGACGGCGTGGCCGACACCCGCACGGTGTTCATCGCCAACCTCAACTCGCCGTTCGGCATGACCCTGGTGGGCAGCGACCTGTACGTGGCCGACACCGATGCCCTGCTGCGCTTCCATTACGACACCGGCGCCACCGCCATCAGCGGCCAGGGCACCAAGGTGACGGATCTGCCGGGCGGGCCGCTCAACCACCACTGGACCAAGAACGTCATCGCCAGCCCCTCGGGCAACAAGCTGTACGTCACCGTGGGCTCCAACAGCAACGTCGGCGAGAACGGCCTGGACAAGGAAGCAGGCCGCGCGGCGATCTGGGAGGTGGACCGCACCAGCGGCGAGCACCGCATCTATGCCTCGGGCCTGCGCAACCCCAACGGCATGGGGTTCGAGCCGCAGACCGGGCAGCTATGGACGTCAGTGAACGAACGCGACGAGATCGGCAGCGACCTGGTGCCTGACTACATCACCTCGGTGAAGGACGGCGGCTTCTATGGCTGGCCGTTCAGCTACTACGGCCAGCACATCGACAACCGCGTCAGCCCCCAGAACCCGGCACTGGTGGCCAAGGCCATCGCCCCGGACTACGCCGTGGGCCCGCACACCGCTTCCATCGGTTTCACCTTTGCCAGCACCAGCGGCGGGCTGGCGGCGCCGTTCAACCATGGCGCCTACGTAAGCCAGCACGGTTCGTGGAACCGCAAGCCACACAGCGGCTACAAGGTGATTTTCGTGCCGTTCGTGGACGGCAAGCCCAGCGGCCAGCCGATCGACGTGCTGACCGGGTTCCTCAACGACAAGGAACAGGCCATGGGCCGGCCGGTTGGCGTGACCGAGGACCACAAGGGCGGGGTGCTGGTGGCCGATGACGTGGGGAACAAGATCTGGCGGATTACAGCCGTGAAATAGTGGTGGGTTCGGACGCGGCCTGGCGGCCGCTGCTACGGGGCCGCGTCCGTGCCACTCATGGGTTGTGCGCCAGGCTTGCTGGTTGCAACACGCGCTTGGCGTTCAGGTAGGCGTGCTGCCAATACGGCTTGTTGAGGTAGTCCAGCTTCACCGTGCCGCCCGTGGCCGGGGCATGCACGAAGCGGCCCTCGCCCACGTAGATGCCGGCATGGCTGACCTGCGAACCGCCGCTGGTGGCGAAGAAGATCAGGTCACCGGACTGCAAGGCATCCTTGCTGACATCGGGGGCGCGCATGCTGATCATTTCCCGCGTGGAGCGCGGCAGGCTGATGCCGGCCGCGTCGCGATAGACGTAGGTGATCAGGCCGCTGCAGTCGAAGCCCGAATCCGGCGTGTTGCCGCCCCAGCGGTACGGGGTGCCGACCAGCCCGATGGCTCGCATCAGGACGTCATCGGCCTGGGGGGACAAGGGCTGCTGGGGAGCTGAAACAAAAGGTTGATACACCGGCGCAGGCGCAGGTGGCGGCTTGTGGCCAGCGCAGGCGGTGAGCAGGCCTGCGAAGAGTAATAGCGCGAAACGGGCCGTTAGCGACATAAACAGAACCATCCTGATTCAACTGCCGTTGAAGACTAGCTTGTATTCCCGAAAACGCGCAACGGCGGCACACTTTCCAGTGCGCCGCCGCTGCGAGTACCGCCCAGACTGCTTACTTGCGTGCGATAGTCGTGGTCGGTGCCATGGCCAAGGCACGCTTGGCTTCGATAAAGGTCTTGCTCCAGTAGGCGTCATCGAGGCTGTCGATGCGCACGCCGCCGCTACGGTGGCTGCTGGAATGGATGAACTGGTCATCGCCCAGGTAGATGCCGGCGTGGCTCACGCGACCACGGCCACGGGTGCTGAAGAACAGCAGGTCACCGGGCTTGAGGTTGTTGCGGGCTACCAGGGGGGCTTTGACGTTGATCATGTCACGCGTGGAACGCGGCAGGGTCATGCCGGCCTCCTCGCGGAACAGGTAACCGATGAAGCCGCTGCAATCGAAGCCCGATTCAGTGGAACCACCGGTGCGATAGCGGGTGCCGATCAGCGATTTGCCGCGTTCCAGGATGCTGTCAGCCAGCATGGGCATCTGGTAGGGCTTGCTGTTCTCGGAGAAGTCAGCCAGTTCCTTTTCGGTATCCAGCTCTTCTTCTTGGAAATTCAGGGTTACAGCTTTCGCCTGGGCCTGGGACTGTGGAGTCACCGGGTTGAGAGCCTGTTGCTGCGATACCGGCGTATGAGCCGCGCAGCCGAAAAGCAGGGTCACGAGTGCGAGGGGCACGAGGGGTGCGAAGCGCTTTAGCATGGGCACGACCGTGTCTGTAGAAGTTAAGAAGACGCGACTATGCCCGCTATCAAATCCATTTGCAAATTCAATCGAAAAAAATGTGACTCAGCAGTTTCGGCATGACTTCTAACGCCCTACTCTCAAAAAACACGTCCATGCTGGCAGAAAGCCCGCTTCGCAATGGGTTGATCTCAATGGCAAACCCGCCAGCGGCGCGGGTTTCAGCGATGGGCGCGTTGATGTAGGGGAAGCTGGCCGTGGTGCCGATCACCAGCACCACCTCGAAACCAATCGCCATTTGCCGATACAGCGCCTCAATCGCCCGCTCGGGCAGCATTTCCTCGAAAAGCACCACGGAAGGCCGCATAACGCCATTACAGACGTTGCAGCGCGGCGGCAGTGGCTGACCAAGGATTTCCCGCAAATCATCGCGTACAGCGCCACAGGCGCGACAGAACAGTGGCGCCAATTCCCCGTGAATTTCAATTAACCGTTCGTCGGGACCTCCTGCCTGGCGGTGATAACCGTCAATGTTTTGCGTCAGCACCCAGCACTCCGGCTTGGCTTTCTGCAGCTGGGCAATGGCGTGGTGCGCCGCATTGGGTTGCGCGCCCAGGCAGGCCTCGCCCAACTGCGCCAGGTATTTCCAGCACAGCGCCGGGTCGCGTTCGAGCATGGGCCCCGACAAGGCTTTTTCGATGGGCAGGCCTTCGCTGGTGGTGCCGTTGTACAGGCCACCCAGGCCACGGTAGGTGGGCAACCCGGAGTCGGCGGAGAGGCCGGCGCCGGTAATCACCAGGATGCGCCGGGCATCACGCAGGGCAGCGCCGGCGCGGGCCAGCAGCTGCGGGTCTACCAACCCAGGGTTTCCTTGAGGAAGGGAATGGTCAGCTTGCGCTGCGCTTGCAGGGAGGCCTGGTCCAGGCGCTCCAGCAGGTCGAACAGTGCGCTCATGCTGCGGGTGCCGCGGGTGAGGATGAAGTGCCCGACCTCGTCGGTGAGATGCAGGCCGCGGCGCGAGGCGCGCAGCTGCAGGGCACGCAGCTTGTCTTCGTCCGACAGCGGGCGCATCTGGAAGATCAGCGCCATGGTCAGGCGCGACTTCAGGTCCGGCAGTTTCACCGCCAGCTCGCGCGGCGAATGGGAGGCGGCGATCAACAGGCGCCGGCCGCTGTCGCGCAGGCGGTTGAACAGGTGGAACATGGCCTCTTCCCACTCGGGCTTGCCGGCAATGACCTGCAGGTCGTCCAGGCACACCAGCTCGTACTGTTCCAGGTAATCGAGGATTTCCACGCCGCGGTCGAGCAGCTGCGCCAGGGGCAGGTACACCGCCGGCTCGCCCATCTGCTCGAAGCGCAGGCACGCGGCCTGCAGCAGGTGGGTACGGCCCACGCCCTGCTTGCCCCACAAGTAGATCAGGCTTTCGGTCCAGCCGGCGTCGGCTTCGCACAGGCGTTCGACGTAGCCGAGTGCAGCGGCATTGGCGCCTGGATAGTAATTGATGAAGGTAGCGTCATCACGCAGACGCACACCTAAGGGCAGCTGAATCGGTTTCATGCTGGCTGACGGTTCTGGCGAACCGCAGGGGGCCTCTGTGTGAAGTTAGCAAAGTTTATACCCGTGACGCCGGGCGCACAATGCAACAGACCACAAGCAAAATCAAAGGTTTGCATTCATTTGCACACCCGCTGCCGCAACAGCGGGTGCACGGCGCCACTACAGGTCGGGGTCTTCCTGGCCGCCGTAGATGTCCGATTCCTTATACAGATCATGGGCATGGCGCAGCAGCACCATGATCACCGCGGCCACCGGCAGCGCCAGCAGCACGCCGGCGAAACCGAACAGTTCGCCGCCGGCGAGGATGGCGAAGATCACTGCCACCGGGTGCAGGCCGATGCGGTCGCCCACCAGCATCGGCGTCAACACCATGCCTTCGAGCAGCTGCCCCACCAGGAATACCGCGCCAATGCCCATCAGCGGGTAGATGTCGCCGCCAAACTGGAACAGGCCGGTGATCATCGCCGCGCTGATGCCGATGATGAAGCCCATGTACGGCACGATGGCGGCGAGGCCGGCGATCAGGCCGATCAGCAGGCCCAGCTCCACCCCCACCAGCATCAGGCCGGCGGCGTAGATGATGCCCAGCGCCAGCATGACCAGCAACTGGCCACGCACGAACGCGCCCAGCACCTCGTGGCACTCCTTGGCCAGGGCGACGATCTTGCCCTCGCGGTGGCGCGGCAGCAGGCTGCGGATCTTGGCCATCATCAGGTCCCAGTCGCGCAGCAGGTAGAAACCCACCACCGGGATCAGCACCAGGTTGGTCAGCCAGCCGATCAGCGCCAAGCTGGAGGCCGTGGCCTGGCTCAGCACCACGCCGACGATGTCGGTGGTCTGGCCCATGTGCTCGGTGATCGCGGCCTTGATCTTGTCGAACTTCCAGAAGCCGTCGGCCAGGCCCAGCTTGGCCTGCACCCACGGCAGGGCCACGTGCTGCAGCCAGTCCAGCACCTGCGGCGCCAGCTCGTACAGGCGCACGAACTGCTTGGCCAGCAGCGGCACCAACACCAGCAAGGCAATCATGAACACCAGGGTGAACAGCGAGAACACCACGATCACGCCCCAGGTGCGCGACAGGCCGACCTTTTCCAGGCGGTCCACCAGCGGATCCGCCATGTAGGCCAGCACGATCGCCACCAGGAATGGCGACAGGATGGGGTGCAGGAAGTACACGAACAGGCAGAGCAGGAGCACCGCCCCCGCCCAGACCCAACGACGCATGTCAGTCATCAAACCACCCAAGCCTTATATAAAGAGAAGATCGCCGCATTACCAATGGAAGCGCAGGCCAGGGGCAGGTTGCGGTGCAGGGACTGGCGCGGCGCCAGGCGCCAGCGGCTGGGTAGCGACCACGGGTGCCGCTTCCGGCGGCAGCTCGCTGAGCTTGCCCAGGGCCAGTTGCGCGCGCAGTTGGTCGCTGCTGCCGCTGACCTGGTAGACCACCTTGTCACCGTCCACGGATTTCAGCTTGGCGTTGAAGGGTTCAAGCAGGCGGCCCAGGGTGGCGTAGTGGTCCAGGGTCATGCCTTCGACCTGCAAGCTCATGTCAGTGCTGGCACCGCCGCCGGACTTGACCACGTAGCGCGGCGCCAGGCGCTCGCTGACGGCCAGCAGCACGGCATCGGCCAGGGCGGCGGGGTCGTCGCCCTCGGCCTTGCCCTGCTCGGGGCGGTCGCCCAGATACAGGTGCCATTGGGCGCTCCACTTGCCGCCCTCCTGCTTGGCGTGCACCGCCAGCAGGCCGTCGGCGCCGTAGCGCTCGGAGGCCGCGCGCAGCGGCGTGGCGTCGCTGCCGTCGAGGGTCTTGGCGGTGCCCAGGGACTGCTCGCCCAGGTCTGCCAGCGGCAAACGCAGCGGCAGGCCACGGTGCTGGGCGGCGCGGCGCAGGGGTTCGGCGGTGGGCTGGCCGTCGCCGACCAGGTTGGCGCCGTCGGTGCCTTCGTTCAGCCACCAGGCCAGCACGCTGGGGCGGTTGTTGCCCCAGGTGGGCAGGCCGGCCTGGCGCAGGGCGTTGTCGGTGCTGGCCTGGTCGAAGTCCACGCGCAGGCTCTCGGGCGGGCCGGCCTCGTAGCCGAACTGGCTGATGATCTGCTGCGGGTCCTTGCGCACGGCCGCAAGGCCGGCGGCGCTGACCGCCTTGGGGTCGCCGGTGAGGCGCAGCACCAGGGTCTCGAGCGCGCGCTGGGTGGCGGCGTCGCGCTCTTCGGGGCTCTGGCCGCCCACGGTTTCGCGGACCTGGTAGAGGTTCTTGACGGTTTCGGCGTGAGCGGCCAGGGCGAACACCGACAGGCAGCCGACTAAAAGGTAGTTACACAGACGCATGGAAGATTCCCGACGGGCAATAAGCGGACTGAGGCTTGTGACCACAGTTTCAAGCAAAACATTCAAGCCGCCCATTGAAGTTTTCGTAATGCGCCTACTATAGCTGCTAGATCCCCCCGCCACGACACCGAACCGGATTGTGTGGGAGCGGGCTCTGCCCGCGAAAAGCGCGCCGCAAACGCCGATGCATCGCGTTGACTACTTCGCGGGCAGAGCCCGCTCCCACGATTTCAGGCATGGATACGGGGGGGGGCGGATTAATTTTGGCCCTGCCCGTCGGCCTGAGGATGGCCGCACAGGGGCAAGCCTGATAAAATCGCGCGCCTTCGCAGACCAACGACGGTTGGCCGATTGGAAATACCCGGCAACGGTATTTCCGGGCAGCCCGCCGCTTGCGGTCGATTTTTCGAATCCCTCCCTCTAAAGGCCTGGATCATGAGCAAGCAACCCTCCCTGAGCTACAAGGACGCCGGTGTAGACATCGACGCCGGTGAAGCATTGGTCGAACGCATCAAGAGCGTCGCCAAGCGTACTGCGCGTCCTGAAGTCATGGGCGGCCTGGGCGGTTTCGGCGCCCTCTGTGAGATCCCGGCCGGCTACAAGCAGCCTGTCCTGGTCTCGGGCACCGACGGCGTGGGCACCAAGCTGCGCCTGGCACTGAACCTGAACAAGCACGACAGCATCGGCATCGACCTGGTGGCCATGTGCGTCAACGACCTGGTGGTGTGCGGCGCCGAGCCCCTGTTCTTCCTGGACTACTACGCCACCGGCAAGCTGAACGTGGACACCGCCGCCCAGGTAGTGACCGGTATCGGCGCTGGCTGCGAACTGTCGGGTTGCTCGCTGGTAGGCGGCGAAACCGCTGAGATGCCAGGCATGTACGAAGGCGAGGACTACGACCTGGCCGGCTTCTGCGTGGGCGTGGTCGAGAAGGCCGAGATCATCGACGGCTCGAAAGTCGCCACCGGTGACGCCCTGCTGGCCCTGCCATCGTCCGGCCCGCACTCCAACGGCTACTCGCTGATCCGCAAGATCATCGAAGTGTCGGGTGCCGACATCGAGAACACCCAGCTGGACGGCCAGCCACTGACCGACCTGCTGATGGCCCCGACCCGCATCTACGTCAAGCCCCTGCTCAAGCTGATCAAGGACACCGGCGCCGTCAAGGCCATGGCCCACATCACCGGCGGCGGCCTGCTGGACAACATCCCGCGCGTGCTGCCAAAAGGCGCCCAGGCCGTGGTTGACGTGGCCAGCTGGCAGCGCCCGGCGGTATTCGACTGGCTGCAGGAAAAAGGCAACGTCGACGAGCACGAAATGCACCGCGTGCTGAACTGCGGCGTGGGCATGGTCATCTGCGTGGCCCAGGAACACGTCGACGTGGCCCTGCAAACCCTGCGTGACGCTGGCGAGCAGCCATGGGTCATCGGCCAGATCGGCGTTGCCGCCGAAGGCGCTCCACAGGTCGAGCTGAAGAACGTCAAGGCACACTGATGCACGAACAGATGCCCGCACGCTGTAACGTAGTGGTGCTGCTCTCCGGCACCGGCAGCAACCTGCAGGCCCTGATCGATAGCGTGAACCAGCAGGCCGGGACCCACCCGGCCCGCATCCGCGCGGTGATCTCCAACCGCGCCGATGCCTACGGCCTGGAACGCGCCCGCCACGCCGGTATCGACACCGCCGTGCTGGACCACAAGGCGTTCGAAGGCCGCGAAGCCTTCGACGCCGCGCTGGTCGAACTCATCGACGGCTTCAGCCCCGACCTGGTGGTGCTGGCCGGCTTCATGCGAATCCTGAGCCCAGGCTTCGTGCGCCACTATCAAGGGCGCCTGCTCAATATCCACCCTTCCCTGCTGCCCAAGTACAAAGGCCTGCATACCCATCAGCGCGCCATCGAGGCCGGTGATGCCGAGCATGGCTGCAGCGTGCATTTCGTCACCGAGGAACTCGATGGCGGACCACTGGTCGTACAGGCAGCAATACCGGTACAGTTGGACGACACGCCGGTCACCCTGGCGCAGCGGGTCCATGCCCAGGAACACCAGATCTATCCGCTGGCCGTGCGCTGGTTCGCCGAAGGACGCTTGCGTCTGGACGCCCACGGTGCATTATTGGACGGCAAGCCCCTCGGGGCCAGCGGTCACTTGATTCGACCCTAGGAGATTTTATGCGTCGTGCCCTGCTGTTCTGCGCCGCGTTGCTGGCTTTGCCGGTACACGCTGCCGACCTGAAGCCCTTCACGGCCAGCTACACCGCCGACTGGAAACAGCTGCCCATGAGCGGCACCGCCTCGCGCAGCCTGGAAAAAGGTGCCAACGACACCTGGACCCTGAGCTTCAAGGCCTCGATGATGATTGCCAGCCTCACCGAGGAAAGCACCCTCACCGTCGACAAGGACGCGCTGCTGCCCAAGACCTACCACTTCGAACGTGGCGGCCTGGGCAAGCCGAAGAAGACCGACCTGGACTTCGACTGGTCGCAGAAAATGGTCACCGGCACCGACCGTGGCGACGCCGTCAAGGTGCCGCTCAACCGCGGCATGCTCGACAAGTCGACCTACCAGCTGGCCCTGCAGCGTGACGTGGCCGCCGGCAAGAAGAGCATGAGCTACCAGGTGGTGGACGGCGGCGACGTCGACACCTACGACTTCCGCGTGCTGGGCACCGAGAAGGTCGACACCAAGGCCGGCCAGGTCGACGCCATCAAGGTGGAGCGCGTGCGTGACCCCACGCAGAACAAGCGCACCACCGTGCTGTGGTTCGCCAAGGACTGGGACTACCTGCTGGTTCGCCTGCAACAGGTCGAGACTGACGGCAAGGAGTACAACATCATGCTGCAGGACGGTACCGTTGATGGTCGTTCGGTGAAAGGTAGCTGATGGTGTAGCCCCCGGACGCGGCCTTTGGCCGCTGCTACAGGCCTGTTCGCGGATCAACAAAAAGCCCCGCTGTCGTGAGACAGCGGGGCTTTTTGTTGAAGCGCAGGGCTATCAGGCGTTTTCGCCGGCCTTGGCTTTCTCGGCAGCGGCCTTGATCAGCGTCTGCAGCTCGCCGTTGGCGAACATTTCAGCAACGATGTCGCTACCGCCAACCAGCTCGCCGGCAACCCACAGCTGTGGGAAAGTCGGCCAGTTGGCGTACTTTGGCAGGTTCGCACGGATTTCCGGGTTCTGCAGGATATCCACATAAGCGAATTTCTCGCCGCACTGCATCACGCACTGCGACGCCTTCGACGAGAAGCCGCACTGCGGGGCGTTCGGCGAGCCTTTCATGTAAAGCAGAATGGTGTTGTTGGCAATCTGCTCTTTAATCGTTTCGATGATATCCATGGAGCACCTCGGCTTAGCTTTCCGACTCATAGGTCGACACGGTGACGCATTGTAACGGAAACCCGAGCGGCGCGCTCGGCCTTGCCGATGGAGCCGTTCACGCCGCCGCCACCCGCACCGGCACGCCGTTCAGCGCCGCATTGCCGGAAACCTGGTCCAGCACCCGTTCGTCGGTCAGGTCGTTGGCACTGGCGCCGGGCTGGGCCTGGGCGATTTCCAGGCGCACACCATGGCGCGCGTGGCCGAAGCCGTGGGGCAGGCTGACCACCCCTGGCATCATCTCCAGGCTGCCCAGCACCTCCACCTCGACGCTGCCCACCCGCGACGTCACCCGCACCCGCTGGCCGTCCGCCAGGCCGCGGGCGGCCAGGTCATCGGGGTGCATCAGCAACTGGTGGCGCGGCTTGCCCTTCACCAGGCGGTGGTAGTTGTGCATCCACGAATTGTTGCTGCGCACGTGGCGGCGCCCCACCATCACCAGCTCATCGGCGCCCGGCATGGCTTGCGCGGCGAAGCGCTGCAGGTCTGCCAGCAGCACCGCTGGCGCCGCCTGGATGCGTTGACCGGGGGTTTTGAGGCGCGCCGCAAGGTTGGGCTGCAGCGGCCCCAGGTCGAGGCCGTGGGGGTGCTCGGCCAGGGCCGCCAGGGACAGGCCCCACGGCCCGGCCTGCAAGCCACGGTCGATGAGCTGCGCCGGTGGCCAGGTGGGCTTCAGGGGCTTGCCGGCACGGGCGGCAAAGGCCTCGGCCAGGCCGACGAAAATCTCCCAGTCGTGCAGCGCGCCGTCGGGCTTGGGCAGGATCGCGCGGTTGAAGCGGCTGACGTTGCGCACCGCGAACAGGTTGAAGGTGGTGTCGTAGTGGTCATTTTCCAGCGCCGAGGTGGACGGCAGGATCAGGTCGGCGTAGCGCGTGGTCTCGTTGATGTACAGGTCGATGCTGAGCATGAACTCCAGGCCATCGAGGGCCTGTTCCAGCTGCCGGCCGTTGGGCGTGGACAGCACCGGGTTGCCGGCCACGGTGATCAGCGCCCGCACCTGCCCTTCGCCTGCGGTGAGCATTTCCTCGGCCAGGGCCGACACCGGCAACTCGCCGCCGTACTCGGGCAGGCCGGAGACGCGGCTTTGCCAACTATTGAAGTGGCCGCCGCCGGTGTTGGCCACCAGGTCCACCGCCGGCGTGGTGCACAGGGCGCCGCCCACGCGGTCGAGGTTGCCGGTGACCAGATTGATCAGTTGCACCAGCCAATGGCACAGGGTGCCGAACGCCTGGGTAGAGACGCCCATGCGCCCGTAGCACACGGCCTTGTCGGCGCCGGCGAACGCCCGCGCCAGCCCGCGGATGTCCGCTGCGGCCACGCCACAGCGCGGGCTCATGGCCTCGGCGCTGAAGCCGGCGATAGCCTCGCGCACCGCCTGCAGGCCATCCACCGGCAGGTGGCTGGCACGGGTCAGCCCTTCCTCGAACAGGGTGTTGAGCAGGCCCAGCAGCAGCGCCGCATCGCCACCGGGGCGAATGAACAGGTGCTGGCTGGCCATGGCCGCAGTCTCGCTGCGCCGCGGGTCGATCACCACCACCTTGCCGCCACGGGCCTGGATGGCCTTGAGGCGCTTCTCCACGTCCGGCACGGTCATGATGCTGCCGTTGGACGCCAGCGGGTTACCGCCCAGTATCAGCATGAAGTCGGTGTGATCGATATCCGGGATGGGCAGCAACAGCCCGTGCCCGTACATCAGGAAGCTGGACAGGTGATGGGGCAACTGGTCCACCGAGGTGGCCGAATAGCGGTTGCGGGTCTTCAGCAGGCCCAGGAAGTAGTTGCCGTGGGTCATCAGCCCGTAGTTGTGCACGCTGGGGTTGCCCTGGTAGATCGCCACGGCGTCCTGGCCATGGCGTTGCTGCAGGTCCCACAGGCGCGTGGCAACCATGTCGAAGGCTTCCTGCCAACTGATCGGCTGCCATTCGCTGCCCGTGCGCAGCATGGGCTGGCGCAGGCGGTCGGGGTCGTTCTGGATGTCCTGCAGGGCCACGGCCTTGGGGCAGATGTGGCCGCGGCTGAAGGTGTCCTGGGGGTCGCCCTTGATCGAGGTGATGGTCAGATGCCCGGCGTCGTCGGCCTGGGTTTCGATGTTGAGGCCGCAGATGGCCTCGCACAGGTGGCAGGCGCGGTGGTGCAGGGTCTTGGTCATGGCCAGTCTCGTCCAGGCAGCGGTAGCCGACTATGGAACGATAGTACCCGGTGCACCAGCACGCTTGGCGCGCTGAATCGGCCGGCATCAGGCCAGCCGATGATGCTCAGTTGGCCGGCAGGCCGGGGGGCGGTGCCTGCAGCTGGATCTCCACCACGGTCTCGACCTCTTCCTGGCCGATGGGCACGCCGGTCAGTTCGCCGATCAGCTTCCAATGCTCGTCCAGCCCGCCACTGATGGTGGCCATGCGGTCGATCATGCGCCTGGCGGCGCTGGCGGTGACCTCGTCATCGCTGCGCAGCAACTCGAACGACATGGACGTCATCGAAGCCGTCAGGTGCGTGAGCGTGCGCGCCGTCAGGCCCAGCAGCTCGAGCAGTTGTTGTTCTCTGGAATCCATTCACCCTCTCCGCGTATCGTGCAGGATACAGTCGTGTACCCATGGCTGGCAGTGTACGAAATGCGCACTGCGACGGCCAGCCGCAGGTTGATACCTGAGACAGGGTTAACGCTAGACAATTCCGGGCACGATTGCCAAGGGAACCGACGGGGGTGTAAAAAGCAGGGCCGGACGCTTGCGCACACGGCTTTTGAGACATGCCCTGAAACACTGTCCGTGATCGGAATATGAAACACATATTGGCGAGACGCGACATTTAATTATAAGATCGCGTCTTCCCTAATTTCGTCGCCGCGTGCGGCTTTCGCCGCAGGCCTCTCTCGTTTTTTTCAAAAGCTGGTCACGAGTGCTGCGGTACGTTGCAAAAAGGTAGTCAATGATGAGCGCAAGGCACTTTCTCTCCCTGATGGATTGCACGCCCGAAGAGCTTCTCAGCGTCATCCGTCGAGGCATCGAGCTCAAGGACCTGCGTAACCGCGGCGTGCTGTTCGAGCCGCTGAAGAACCGGGTACTGGGCATGATTTTCGAGAAATCCTCGACCCGTACCCGCCTGTCGTTCGAGGCCGGCATGATCCAGCTCGGCGGCCAGGCCATCTTCCTGTCCCCGCGCGACACCCAGCTGGGCCGTGGCGAGCCGATCGGCGACTGCGCCATCGTCATGTCGAGCATGCTCGACGCGGTGATGATCCGCACCTACGCCCACAGCACCCTGACCGAATTCGCCGCCAACTCGCGCGTGCCAGTGATCAACGGCCTGTCCGACGACCTGCACCCCTGCCAGCTGCTGGCCGACATGCAAACCTTCCTGGAACACCGCGGCAGCATCCAGGGCAAGACCGTGGCCTGGATCGGCGACGGCAACAACATGTGCAACAGCTATATAGAAGCGGCCATCCAGTTCGACTTCCAGCTGCGCGTGGCCTGCCCCGAAGGCTTCGAGCCCAACCCGCAGTTCCTGGCCCAGGCCGGCGACCGCGTGCAAGTGATGCGCGACCCCAAGGCCGCCGTGGCGGGCGCCCACCTGGTGAGCACCGACGTCTGGACCTCCATGGGCCAGGAAGAGGAAACCGCGCGCCGCCTGAAGCTGTTCGCGCCCTACCAGGTCAGCCGCGCGCTGCTGGACCTGGCCGCCGACGACGTGCTGTTCATGCACTGCCTGCCCGCCCACCGTGGCGAGGAGATCAGCATGGACGTGCTCGACGACCCGCGCGCCGTGGCGTGGGACCAGGCCGAGAACCGCCTGCACGCACAGAAGGCGCTGCTGGAGTTCCTGGTGGCCCCGGCCTACCGCCCGGCATGAGCCAGCCGTTGCTGGCGCTGCACCACCTGGCCTGCGGTTACCAGGGCCAGGCGGTGGTCGCCGACCTCAGCCTGCAGCTGCAGGCCGGTGACATCGGTTGCCTGCTGGGCGCTTCGGGGTGTGGCAAGACCACCACTCTGCGCGCCATCGCCGGCTTCGAGCCGGTGCACCAGGGCGAGATTCGCCTGGCCGGCGAGGTCATCTCCCGGCCAGGTTTCACCCTGGCCCCGGAAAAGCGTCGCCTCGGCATGGTGTTTCAAGACTACGCGCTGTTCCCTCACCTGACCGTGGCGCAGAACGTGGCGTTCGGCATCCGCCAGCACCCGCGCCAGGCCCAGGTGGTCGACGAGATGCTCGAGCTGGTGAACCTCACCGGCCTGGGCGCGCGCTACCCTCACGAGCTGTCCGGTGGCCAGCAACAGCGTGTGGCCCTGGCCCGCGCGCTGGCGCCGCAACCGCAGCTGCTGCTGCTGGACGAGCCGTTTTCCAACCTCGACGTGGAGCTGCGCCGACGCCTGAGCCAGGAAGTGCGCGACATCCTGAAAAGCCGCGGCACCAGCGCGATCCTGGTCACCCATGACCAGGAAGAGGCGTTTTCGGTGAGCGATCAGGTCGGCGTCTTCCAGCAGGGGCGGCTGGAGCAGTGGGACACGCCTTACAACCTTTACCACCGCCCGCAGACGGCCTTCGTCGCCAGCTTCATCGGCCAGGGTTACTTCCTGCGCGGCACCGTGAGCGGCGCGCAGTCGGTGCACACCGAACTGGGCGAGCTGCACGGCGACAGCGCCAGCGCCTGGCCGCGCGGCAGTGCCGTGGACGTGCTGCTGCGCCCGGACAACATCGTGCACGCCCCGGACAGCCCGGTGCAGGCACGCGTCACCGGCAAGCGCTTCCAGGGCGCGGCCACGCTGTACCAGCTGCAACTGGGCAGCGGCAGCCAGGTGGAGGCGTTGTTGCCCAGCCACCTGGCCTGCGAGCCTGGCCAGCACATCGGCATTCGCCTGCGCAGCGAACACCTGGTGATGTTCGCCGCCGCTTGACTCAGGCCCGGCCGATGTCGGCGAACACCCCGCGGGTGTGTTCCGCCAGCAGGGCCGGCGCCAGCTCCACTTCCAGCCCTCGGCGCCCGGCGCTGACGAACATCGTTGCCAACGGCTGCGCCGACTGGTCGATGAAGGTCCGCAGGCGCTTCTTCTGCCCCAACGGGCTGATACCGCCCAGCAGGTAGCCGGTGGAGCGCTGGGCGGCGGCCGGGTCGGCCATCTCGCACTTCTTCACCCCGGCGGCGTGGGCCAGGCCCTTGAGGTCGAGGGTGCCAGCCACCGGCACCACGGCCACCAGCAACTCGCCCTTCTCGCTGCTGGCCAGCAGCGTCTTGAACACCTGGGCCGGGTTGAGCCCCAGCTTTTCCGCCGCTTCCAGGCCGTAGGAAGCCGCCTTGGGGTCGTGTTCGTAACTGTGCACGTGGTGTTCGGCACGGGCCTTTTTCAACAAATCCAACGCCGGGGTCATGTTCACTCCTGTGGCGGGGGCGGAAAATACTGCCGCGTAATGTAACAGGCACCCGATCCACGGCGCACCACTATCCGTAGCCGCTGCCGAAGGCTGCGCTGGCCGGATGCCCCGCCGAAGATCCGCGGCGAACACGCGGGCCAGCGCAGCCTGGCGGCAGCGGCTACGCCAGAGTGCGATATACCGGCAAATGACTCCCCACCAGCACCGCCCAACCCCCGCCAGTCAGTTTCTGAATCATGGTTCATTTTCGACCTTTGACATAATCGTTTCTTGTCTATATTTTTTCGTTTCTGAATATCGCAAACCCTAGACCAGTTTGCGCACGCAACACATCCGCCGGTATGGGGTTTTACCGGTGGGTGCATGACTCGAGCGCCCGAACGGCGCCGCACAACAACAAAAAAGGTGTCAATGATGACGACTGCTCAGCAACAACCTGCGTTGTCCGGCCAGTGCATGGCCGAGTTTCTCGGAACCGCCCTCCTGATCTTCTTCGGCACCGGCTGTGTAGCGGCGCTCAAGGTGGCGGGCGCCAGCTTCGGGCTGTGGGAAATCAGCATCATCTGGGGGGTGGGCGTCAGCATGGCGATCTACCTGACCGCCGGGGTGTCCGGCGCGCACCTGAGCCCCGCGGTGAGCATCGCCCTGTGCGTGTTCGCCGGCTTTGAAAAACGCAAGCTGCCCTTCTACATCCTGGCCCAGGTGGCGGGCGCGTTCTGTGGCGCAGCGCTGGTGTACACGCTGTACAGCAACCTGTTCTTCGATTACGAACAAGCCCACCACATGATCCGCGGCAGCCAGGAAAGCCTGGAACTGGCGTCGGTGTTCTCCACCTACCCGCACCCGTCGCTGTCCACTGCCCAGGCGTTCCTGGTGGAAATGGTGATCACCGCCATTCTCATGGGCGTGATCATGGCCCTGGGCGACGACCAGAACGGCCTGCCCCGTGGCCCGCTGGCGCCGCTGCTGATCGGCCTGCTGATTGCCGTGATCGGCAGCTCCATGGGCCCGCTGACCGGTTTTGCGATGAACCCGGCGCGCGATTTCGGGCCCAAGCTGATGACATTCCTCGCAGGTTGGGGCGAAATAGCCTTTACCGGCGGGCGTGACATCCCGTATTTCCTGGTGCCGATCTTCGCCCCGATCCTGGGTGCCTGCCTCGGCGCGGCCATTTACCGCGGCCTGCTGGCCCGCCACCTGCCCGCCGCCGCACCTGCTGGCGAAGCCGCCACCGACAACACCGGGAGCAAGGTACAGGCGTCCTAGACCAGCGCCCCGAGTACCTTGAGCCGTATTCCCGACTTTTACTTTTCTTGAAAGGCCATTGCCATGACAGACCTTCAGAACAAGAACTACATCATCGCCCTGGATCAGGGCACCACCAGTTCGCGCGCGATCATTTTTGACCGCGACGCAAACGTTGTCTGCTCCAGCCAGAGCGAATTCCCCCAGCACTACCCGCAGCCGGGTTGGGTCGAGCACGACCCCATGGACATCTTCGCCACCCAGAGCGCGGTCATGGTCCAGGCCCTGGCCAAGGCCGGCCTGCACCACGACCAGGTAGCCGCCATCGGCATCACCAACCAGCGCGAAACCACCGTGGTGTGGGACAAGCACACCGGCCAGCCGGTGTACAACGCCATCGTCTGGCAGTGCCGCCGCAGCACCGAGATCTGCGAACAGCTCAAGCGTGACGGCCACGCCGAGTACATCCGCGAGACCACAGGCCTTGTCACCGACCCGTATTTCTCGGGCACCAAGCTGAAGTGGATCCTGGACAACGTCGAAGGCGCCCGCGAGCGCGCGCAGCAAGGCGACCTGCTGTTCGGCACCGTCGATACCTGGCTGATCTGGAAATTCTCCGGCGGCAAGGTGCACGTCACCGACTACACCAACGCCTCGCGCACCATGCTGTTCAACATCCATACCCTGCAATGGGATGACAAGATGCTGGACGTGCTGAACATTCCGCGCGAAATGCTCCCGGAAGTGAAAGGCTCGTCCGAGGTCTACGGCCGCACCAAGAGCGGCATCGCCATCGCCGGTATCGCCGGCGACCAGCAGGCCGCGCTGTTCGGCCAGATGTGCGTGGAGCCCGGCCAGGCCAAGAACACCTACGGCACCGGCTGCTTCCTGCTGATGAACACCGGCGACAAGGCTGTGAAGTCCAAGCACGGCATGCTCACCACCATCGCCTGCGGCCCACGCGGCGAAGTGGCCTACGCCCTGGAAGGCGCGGTGTTCAACGGTGGCTCCACGGTGCAGTGGCTGCGCGACGAACTGAAGCTGGTCAACGACGCCTACGACACCGAGTACTTCGCCAGCAAGGTCAAGGACAGCAACGGTGTGTACCTGGTGCCGGCCTTCACCGGCCTGGGCGCTCCGTACTGGGACCCCTACGCCCGTGGGGCGCTGTTCGGCCTGACCCGTGGCGTCAAGGTCGACCACATCATTCGTGCGGCGCTGGAATCCATCGCCTACCAGACCCGCGACGTGCTCGACGCCATGCAGCAGGGCGCCGGCGAACGCCTGAAGGCCCTGCGCGTGGACGGCGGCGCGGTGGCCAACAACTTCCTCATGCAGTTCCAGGCCGACATCCTCGGCACCCAGGTGGAACGCCCGCAAATGCGCGAAACCACTGCCTTGGGCGCCGCCTACCTGGCCGGCCTGGCCGTGGGCTTCTGGGGCAGCCTGGAAGAGCTGCGCGGCAAGGCGGTGATCGAGCGCGAGTTCGAACCACAGCTGGACGAGGCCGCCAAAGAGAAGCTGTACGCCGGCTGGCGCAAGGCCGTGGACCGCACCCGCGACTGGGAACCCCACGAAGAAGCGTGATGCATAACCCGTAGCCGCTGCCGCCAGGCTGCGCTGGCCCTTGTCCACACTGGAGATATTCAGTGAATTCAGAGGCCAGCGCAGCCTGCGGCAGCGGCTACGGTTCTGTGTGGGGCCGCGCGGGTGCTAGCACCCGCACCCTTCCTGCGGCATGATGGGCGAATTTGCCCCGGCAGCCAAAGGAAGCCCAATGAATCTGCCTCCACGCCAACAACAAATCCTCGAACTGGTGCGTGAACGCGGCTACGTCAGCATCGAAGAGATGGCCCAGCTGTTCATCGTCACCCCGCAGACCATCCGCCGCGACATCAACCAGCTGGCCGAACTCAACCTGCTGCGCCGTTACCACGGTGGCGCCGCCTACGATTCCAGCATCGAAAACACCGCGTACGCCATGCGTGCCGACCAGATGCGCGATGAAAAGCAACGCATCGCCGAAGCCATCGCCGCACAGATCCCCGACCACGCCTCGCTATTTATCAACATCGGCACCACCACCGAATCCATCGCCCGCGCCCTGCTCAACCACAACCACCTGAAGATCATCACCAACAACCTGCACGTGGCGTCGATCCTCAGCGCCAAGGATGACTTCGAGGTGCAGCTGGCCGGTGGCAACGTGCGCCGTGACGGCGGCGTGGTGGGCCAGGCCAGCGTCGACTTCATCAACCAGTTCAAGGTCGACTTCGCCCTGGTGGGCATCAGCGGCATCGACGAAGACGGCAGCCTGCTGGACTTCGACTACCAGGAAGTGCGCGTGTCGCAGGCCATCATCGCCAACGCCCGCCAGGTGATATTGGCCGCCGACTCCAGCAAGTTCGGGCGCAACGCCATGGTGCGCCTGGGCTCCATCAGCCTGATCGACTGCCTGGTGACCGACAAGGCGCCGGTGCCGGCGCTGCTGCAACTGCTCAACCAGCACAAGATCCGCCTGGAAGTCGTCTAACCCCCCGTAGCAGCTGCCGAAGGCTGCGTCCCAAGCACCTCCGCGAGGCCCCAGGACGCAGCCTGCGGCAGCTGCTACGGGTGCGTTCATGTTCGGTAATTTTCATTTCGAGGCCATTCGATCAGTTTTTTCAATCGAATTCGACTGGCCTGTGCCTTCCTGTTGCGCTACTATTTTCGGAAATGAACATTAATGTTCGATTTCAATTTCGAATAACCGCAGGAGGCCGCCATGCCCCACACCACCTTGCCCACCCCGCCCCTCGCCGAAGTCTATGATGTTGCCGTGATTGGCGGCGGTATCAATGGCGTCGGCATCGCAGCGGACGCGGCAGGTCGCGGGCTGTCGGTGTTCCTTTGCGAAAAGGACGACCTCGCCAGCCACACCTCGTCGGCCAGCAGCAAGCTGATCCACGGCGGCCTGCGCTACCTGGAACACTACGAATTCCGCCTGGTGCGCGAAGCCCTCGCCGAGCGCGAAGTGCTGTTGGCCAAGGCCCCGCACATCGTCAAGCCCATGCGCTTTGTGCTGCCGCACCGCCCGCACCTTCGCCCGGCGTGGATGATTCGCGCCGGCCTGTTCCTGTACGACCACCTGGGCAAGCGCGAAAAACTGGCCGGCTCGCGCAGCCTGAAGTTCGGTGCGAACAGCGTGTTGAAGAGCGAGATCACCCGCGGTTTCGAATACTCCGACTGCTGGGTGGACGACGCCCGCCTGGTGGTGCTCAACGCCATGGCCGCCCGCGAGCACGGCGCCCACCTGCACACCCGCACCCGCTGCCTGAACGCCCGGCGCATCAAGGGCCTGTGGCATGTGCACCTGGAGCGCGCCGACGGCAGCCTGTTCTCCATTCACGCCAAGGCGCTGGTCAACGCCGCCGGCCCATGGGTGGCGAAGTTCATCCGTGATGACCTGAAGCTGGATTCGCCCTACGGCATCCGCCTGATCCAGGGCAGCCACCTGATCGTGCCCAAGCTGTACGAAGGCGAGCAGGCGCACATCCTGCAGAACGAAGACCAGCGCATTGTCTTCACCATTCCGTACATGGAACGCTTCACCATCATCGGCACCACCGACCGCGAATACACCGGGGACCCTGCGAAAGTCACCATTACCGAAGCCGAGACCGACTACCTGTTGAAGGTGGTCAACGCGCACTTCAAGAAGCAGGTGCAGCGCGACGACATCCTGCACACCTATTCGGGCGTGCGCCCGCTGTGCAACGACGAGTCCGACAACCCGTCGGCGGTGACCCGCGACTACACCCTGTCGCTGTCGGGCGGCGCCGATGACGCGCCACTGCTGTCGGTGTTCGGCGGCAAGCTGACCACCTACCGCAAGCTGGCCGAGTCGGCCATGGCGCAGCTGGCGCCGTTCTTCAAGCAGATGAAGGGCAGTTGGACCGGCACCGCTACCTTGCCCGGTGGCGAGCAGATGACCACCCCGCAGGCGCTGGCCGAGGCGCTGGTGGCCCGGCACGGCTGGTTGCCCATGGACCTCGCCCGGCGCTGGGCCATCACCTACGGCAGCCGCAGCTGGCAGCTGCTGGACGGCGCGCAGGGCCTGGCCGACCTGGGCGACCTGATCGGCGCCAACCTGTACAGCCGCGAAGTGGACTACCTGCGCCAGCAGGAATGGGCCGTGGACGCCACCGACATTCTCTGGCGCCGTACCAAGCTGGGCCTGTTCACCACGGCGGCCGAGCAGCAGAAGCTGGCAGATTACCTGGCCAAGCCGGTCCACACACAGGCGGCGTGAGATCACACCCTTGTAGCCGCTGCCGACAGGCTGCGCTGGCCCGTGTGCACCCTGGATATCTCCTGTGTACTCGAGGGCCAGCGCAGCCTGGCGGCAGCGGCTACGGGGAATTCGCGCGCGCCCAAACCTGGTCGGCTTTCCGAATGCCCAAGGTGCCATCATTCGGCCAGCCGACCGATCAGCCTCGCCACATCCCCTTCACCAAAGTTTAATCCCCTTGCCAATCAAGGCCTTGGACCATCGTCCCGGTTTTGGCACGACTCATGCTCTACACTCTCCATCGGAATCAGCGGCACAGACTGCTGAACGAATGAGCCACCAGACGGCTCCATAAAAAAAACAAAGGTCGAGGAGACATAGATGCGCATCATTCACACCCTGTTGGGTGCAGCCATCGCTGCAGCACTGATCAGCAGCCCTGCCATGGGCGAAGAGCTGACCGGCACCCTCAAGAAGATCAAGGATTCGGGCACGATCACCCTGGGCCATCGTGACGCCTCCATCCCGTTCTCCTATATCGCCGACGCATCGGGCAAACCGGTCGGCTACTCCCATGACATCCAGCTGAAAATCGTCGAGGCCATCAAGAAGGACCTCGACATGCCCAACCTGAACGTCAAGTACAACCTGGTCACCTCCCAGACCCGCATCCCGCTGGTGCAGAACGGCACCGTCGACATCGAGTGTGGCTCCACCACCAACAACGCCGAACGCCAGCAGCAAGTGGACTTCTCGGTGGGTATCTTCGAGATCGGCACGCGTCTGCTGGCCAAGAAAGACTCGCCCTACAAGGACTTCCCGGACCTGAAGGGCAAGAACGTGGTGACTACCGCCGGCACCACCTCCGAGCGCCTGCTCAAGGCCATGAACGCCGACAAGCAGATGGGCATGAACGTGATCTCGGCCAAGGACCACGGCGAATCCTTCCAGATGCTGGAATCGGGCCGCGCCGTGGCCTTCATGATGGACGACGCCCTGCTGGCCGGCGAAATGGCCAAGGCCAAGAAGCCCGACGACTGGGCCGTGACCGGCACCGCGCAGTCCCACGAGATCTATGGCTGCATGGTGCGCAAGGGTGACCCGGCGTTCAAGAAGGCCGTGGATGACGCCATCGTCGCCGTGTTCAAGTCCGGCGAGATCAACAGCATCTACAACAAGTGGTTCACCCAGCCGATCCCGCCGAAGGGCCTGAACCTGATGTTCCCGGAAAGCGACGAGCTGAAGAACCTGATCGCCAACCCGACCGACCAGCCCGCCAAGGACTGATCCGCCCGCACCGTCTAACCTTCAATCATCCACTGGCGCCCTTGCGCCGGTGGATGGCTGCAGGTGCCCGTGAATCGCAACTCAAGGGGAGACCCTGATGAATTACAACTGGGACTGGGGCGTGTTCTTCAAGTCCACCGGCATTGGCAACGAGATCTACCTGGACTGGTACATTGCCGGCCTGGGCTGGACCATCGGCATCGCCGTCGCCGCCTGGATCATTGCCTTGCTGCTGGGCTCCGTGCTCGGCGTGATGCGCACCGTGCCCAACCGTTGGGTATCGGCCATCGCCACCACTTACGTGGAAATCTTCCGCAACGTGCCGCTGCTGGTGCAGCTGTTCATCTGGTATTTCGTGATTCCCGACCTGATGCCCCAGGGCTTCCAGGACTGGTTCAAGCAAGACCTCAACCCCACCACCGCCGCCTTCCTCAGCGTAGTGGTGTGCCTGGGCCTGTTCACCGCCGCACGCGTCTGCGAGCAGGTGCGCACCGGCATCCAGGCGCTGCCCAAGGGCCAGGAATCGGCCGCCCGGGCCATGGGCTTCAAGCTGCCGCAGATCTACTGGAACGTGCTGCTGCCCCAGGCCTACCGCATCATCATTCCGCCGCTTACCTCGGAATTCCTCAACGTGTTCAAGAACTCCTCGGTGGCCTCGCTGATCGGCCTGATGGAGCTGCTGGCACAGACCAAGCAGACCGCCGAGTTCTCCGCCAACCTGTTCGAGGCCTTCACCCTGGCGACGCTGATCTACTTCACCCTGAACATGAGCCTGATGCTGCTGATGCGCCTGATCGAGAAGAAAGTCGCGGTACCCGGCCTGATCTCCGTGGGGGGCAAGTAAATGGACTTCAGTGGCATCATTCCCGCCCTGCCCGGCCTGTGGAACGGCATGCTCATGACCCTGCAACTGATGGTCATGGGTATCGTCGGCGGCATCGTGCTGGGCACCCTGCTGGCGCTGATGCGCCTGTCGTCGAGCAAGCTGCTGTCGCGGGTGGCGGGCGCCTACGTCAACTACTTCCGCTCCATCCCGCTGCTGCTGGTGATCACCTGGTTCTACCTGGCGGTGCCCTACGTGCTGCGCTGGATCACCGGCCAGGACACGCCCGTGGGCGCGTTCACCTCCTGCGTCGTGGCCTTCATGATGTTCGAGGCGGCGTACTTCTGCGAGATCGTGCGTGCCGGCGTGCAGTCCATTCCCAAGGGCCAGATGGGCGCCGCCCAGGCCATGGGCATGACCTACGGCCAGACCATGCGCCTGATCATCCTGCCCCAGGCGTTCCGCAAGATGACCCCGCTGCTGCTGCAGCAGAGCATCATCCTGTTCCAGGACACCTCGCTGGTGTACACCGTGGGCCTGGTGGACTTCCTCAACGCCGCACGGGCCAATGGCGACATCATCGGCCAGTCCAACGAGTTCCTGATCTTCGCCGGGCTCGTCTACTTCGTCATCAGCTTCTCCGCCTCGCTGCTGGTCAAGCGTCTGCATAAAAGGTTAGCCGTATGATTTCCATCAAGAACGTCAACAAGTGGTACGGGGACTTCCAGGTGCTGACCGACTGCAGCACCGAAGTCAAGAAAGGTGAAGTGGTGGTGGTGTGCGGGCCCTCGGGCTCGGGCAAGTCCACGCTGATCAAGTGCGTCAACGCCCTGGAGCCCTTCCAGAAGGGCGACATCAACGTCGACGGCACCTCCATCGCCGACCCCAAGACCAACCTGCCCAAACTGCGCTCGCGGGTGGGCATGGTGTTCCAGCATTTCGAGCTGTTCCCGCACCTGACCATCACCGAGAACCTGACCATCGCGCAGATCAAGGTGCTGGGCCGCAGCAAGGAAGAGGCCACGGCCAAGGGCCTGAAGCTGCTGGAGCGCGTCGGCCTGTCGGCCCATGCGCACAAGCACCCCGGCCAGCTGTCCGGCGGCCAGCAGCAGCGCGTGGCCATCGCCCGGGCGCTGGCCATGGACCCGATCGTCATGCTGTTCGACGAACCCACCTCGGCGCTGGACCCGGAAATGGTCAACGAAGTGCTGGACGTGATGGTGCAGCTGGCCCACGAAGGCATGACCATGATGTGCGTGACCCACGAGATGGGCTTTGCGCGCAAGGTGGCCAACCGGGTGATCTTCATGGACAAGGGCCAGATCGTCGAAGACTGCCCCAAGGAAGAGTTCTTCGGTGACGTGAGCGCGCGTTCGGAACGTGCGCAGCAATTCCTCGCCAAGATCCTGCAACACTAAAAGCCCTGCCCGGGTGCCCTCACCGGCACCCGGCGCTGGCAGGCCCCAAGGCACTGTGATGAAATGCGACCCTGATCACTCCCGTGCGACCTCGCCTGCCCTAGCCGTGAAACCCCGTCTGATTCGCCACCTGTTCCTGCCCCCCCTGATCCTGCTGCTGACCGTGGGCCTGGGCTATGCCGGCTATCGTGCCAGCCTCTACAACGGCATCCGCACCCTGGGCGAGAGCGGCGAGCGCCAGCTGGAACTGAACGGCCGGGCGGTGGAAAGCGAGATCAACAAATACACCTTCCTGCCCAGCCTGCTGGAGCTGGAAGGCAGCGTCTCGACGCTGCTGGGCGACCCCGACGGCGAAGGCCACCGCCAGGCGGTCAACGACTACCTGGAAGGCCTCAACCGCCGCAGCCACAGCAGCGCCATCTACGTGCTGGACACCACCGGCCGGGTGCAGGCCACCAGCAACTGGCGCGACGCCAACAGCTACCTGGGCGAGGACTTGTCCTTCCGCGCCTACTTCCAGGACGCCGTGCGCGGCCAGGACGGGCGCTTCTACGGCATCGGCACGACCACCGGCGAGCCCGGCTATTACCTGGCCCACGGCCTGGAAGAGCATGGCAAGATCGTCGGCGTGGCGGTGGTCAAGGTGCGCATGGAAAGCCTCGAGGAGCGCTGGCAGAAGGCGCAGCTGGAAGCCTTCGTCAGCGACGAGAACGGCATCATCATTCTCTCCAGCGACCCGGCGCGGCGGCTGAAATCGGTCCGCCCGCTGACCCCGGACATCAAGGAACGCCTGGCCCGCAGCCTGCAGTACTACTGGTTCTCGCTCACCGAGCTGCAACCGCTGGAGCGCGAGACCCTGGCCGAGGGCGTGGAGCGCCTGAGCTTCCCCGGCCCCGCCACCCGCACCGGCAGCCCGCGCCAGGTCAGCTACCTGGCGCAGACCCGCGAGCTGAAGGACACGCCCTGGCACTTCACCCTGCTCACCCCCCTGCAGGACCTGCGCCGCGAGGCCATGGTCCAGGGCGTGCTGGTGGCGGTGGCATTCGCCTTCCTGGCGTTCCTGCTGATTGCCTGGAACGAACGGCGCAAGGTCATCGCCACCCGCCTGGCGGCGCGCGAGGCGCTGGAAGAGGCGAACAGCCAACTGGAGCGGCGCATCGCCGCGCGCACCGAGAACCTGCGCGCCAGCAACGAACGGCTGAAAAGCCAGATTCGCGAACGCCGCCAGGCCGAGGAAACCCTGCGCCACGCCCAGGACGAACTGGTGCAGGCCGGCAAGCTGGCGGCCATCGGGCAGATGTCCACCAGCATCGCCCACGAGCTGAACCAGCCGCTGGCGGCGCTGCGCACGCTGTCCGGCAACACCGTGCGCTTCCTCGAGCGCGGCGCCCTGGACACGGCCAGCACCAACCTTGCCACCATGAACCAGCTGATCGACCGCATGGGCCGCATTACCGCCAGCCTGCGTTCGTTCGCCCGCCGCGGCGAAGACCGTGGCCGCGCCTCGCTGACCCAGGCCGTGGAC
Organism: Pseudomonas sp. GYB4201; assembly: GCF_056312595.1. NCBI lineage: Bacteria > Pseudomonadati > Pseudomonadota > Gammaproteobacteria > Pseudomonadales > Pseudomonadaceae > Pseudomonas > Pseudomonas sp. GYB4201. The sequence continues at coordinate 100,731 of NZ_JBWGIG010000022.1, forward strand.
GCCACCCTGCAGGTGCTGGCCGCGCGCCTCAGCGACCAGGGCGTGCAGGTACACCGGCAGTTCAGCGAGGTACAATTGCCCATGGGCCAGACGCGCCTGGAGCAGATCCTCGGCAACCTGGCCGGCAACGCCCTGGACGCCTTGCAGGGCATCGCCCAGCCGACGCTGTGGCTGCAGGGCGAAACCCTGGACGATGGCCGCTACCGCCTGCGCGTGCGCGACAACGGCCATGGCGTGCCCGCGCAGACGCGCCAGCACCTGTTCGAACCGTTCTTTACCACCAAACCGGGCGAGCAAGGCCTGGGCCTGGGCCTGACGCTTTCCGCCAGCCTGGCGGCCGCCGCCGGTGGCAGCCTGGGCGCCGAGCACCCCGACGACGGCGGCACCGCCTTCGTGCTGACCTTGCCTGCACTCAATGCCCAACCGCCCACTTCACCAGTCGAGCCGTCATGAACACCTCGCTTACCGTTCTGATCGTCGAGGACGATCCCCATGTGCTGCTCGGGTGCCAACAGGCCCTGAGCCTGGAAGACATCCCGTGCCAGGGCGTGGGCAGTGCCGAGGAAGCGCTGGCGTTGATCGGCGACGACTTCGCCGGCATCGTCGTCAGCGACATTCGCCTGCCGGGCATCGACGGCCTGGAGCTGCTGAACCGCCTCAAGGCCCGCGACCCGAGCCTGCCGGTGGTGCTGATCACCGGCCACGGCGACATCAGCATGGCAGTGGGCGCCATGCGCAGCGGCGCCTACGACTTCATGGAAAAGCCCTTTTCCCCCGAGCGCCTGGTGGATGTGGTGCGCCGCGCCCTGGAACAGCGCGGCCTGGCCCGCGAGGTCAGCTCGCTGCGCCGCCAGCTGGCCGGGCGCAGCAGCCTGGAAGGGCGCATCATCGGCCGCTCGCCGGCCATGGAGAACCTGCGCGAGCTGATCGCCAACGTCGCCGACACCTCGGCCAACGTGCTGATCGAAGGCGAGACCGGCACCGGCAAGGAACTGGTCGCGCGCTGCCTGCACGACTTCAGCCGGCGCCAGCCGCAGCCTTTCGTGGCGCTGAACTGTGGCGGCCTGCCGGAGAACCTGTTCGAAAGCGAGATCTTCGGCCACGAGGCCAACGCCTTCACCGGCGCCGGCAAGCGCCGCATCGGCAAGATCGAGCACGCCAACGGCGGCACGCTGTTCCTCGATGAAGTGGAAAGCATGCCGCTGAACCTGCAGATCAAGCTGTTGCGGGTGTTGCAGGAGCGCACCCTGGAGCGCCTGGGGTCGAACCAGAGCATCGAGGTGGATTGCCGGGTGATCGCCGCCACCAAGGCCGACCTCGACGAACTGAGCCGCAGCAACGGTTTCCGCAGCGACCTGTACTACCGGCTCAACGTGGTGACCCTGGAACTGCCGCCGCTGCGCGAGCGCCGCGAGGACATCCTGCAACTATTCGAGCACTTCCTCGAACAGTCGGCCCTGCGCTTCGACCGCGAGGTGCCCGAACTGGACAGCCAGACCCTGTCGCGGCTGATGAGCCACGACTGGCCAGGCAACGTGCGGGAGCTGCGCAACGTCGCCGAGCGCTACGCGCTGGGCCTGCCGGCGTTCAAGAAAAGCGGCGCCCAGGCCGTGCCAGGGGTGGGCTTCGCCGAGGCCGTGGAGGCCTTCGAGCGCAACCTGCTGAGCGACGCCCTGGCGCGCAACAACGGCAACCTCAGCCAGGCCAGCCAGGACCTGGGCATGGCCAAGACCACCTTGTTCGACAAGGTGAAGAAATACGGGCTGTCTTGACACCGCGTTGCCTGCGGACGCGGCCTAGGGGCCGCTGCTACGCTGTAGCAGCGGCCGCCAGGCCGCGTCTGTTCCAGGCACCTCAGAACTTGTAGGCCACCGCCGTCTGCACTTCGCCCTGGTTCACCCGCCCGCGCTGGCTGACGATGCTGCTGTCCGCTGCCGAGCCACTCAGGTGCACCCACTCCACGTTGGCCAGCAACGACCAATGGGGCGCCAACGGGAATTGCGCGCCCTGGCTCAGGGTCCAGTTCTGCAGCCCGCCGCTGGCGCGGTAGGCGCCGATGCCGCTGGCCTGGGCCTCGCTGGCATCGACGCCGAAGAAGGTCTGGTTCATGCGCTGGTCGGCGAAATGCGCCACCAGTTCGGTGGCGCCGAACACCCCGCCGCCCAGCGGGTAATCCAGCTCGGTGCCCAGCCGCCCCAGCAGGCCGCCCTGGCCATGGCCACCCCCTTCAGCCCGCCCGGCCTGTGCGTATACGCGCCAGAAGTCCACCGGGCTGTACTGCACGAAGCCGCCCAGCTCGACCATGTCCGGCACATCCCGCAGGCCACGCAGGCGGTCATTGCCGTCGCGCCCTTCCACCAGGTTGGCCAGGGGCCCGGCGCTCCAGCCGTTGCCGGTCTTCAGCGCGGCCCAGGTCAGGCCTTCATCGGAGTCGATGCCGATGTTGCCCCAGGTCAGGTCCAGGTACGGCATGGGCTTGGTTTCGTAGCGGCTGCCGGAAGGTTCGCTGGGCTGGTAGGACAGGCCCACGCCGGCATCGCCGGTCAATGGCGTGGCCCAAACAGGGCTGGCCACAGCCAGGGCCAGCAACAACAGAATGCGTGACATGAAAAGCGCTCTCGATAGCTGTAGCCGCTGCCGCCAGGCTGCACTGGCCCTCGCGTTCACAGGAGATCTGCAGCGAGACTGATGGCCAGCGCAGCCTGGCGGCAGCGGCTACGGGTGTACTCAGTACGCGCATGAACGCGCACGCGAGGCTGCCGGCGCAAGCACTCATGTTCTTTGTAGCAACCTACAAAAATTGTAGCTTCGCGCTTACCAAGCAGCGCCAGAGCCCGCAGAACAAGGGCTCCACCGGGTTGGCACGCTCCCTGCTCTACCGCTGGGCAAGCGCGAACTGCGCTGCTGACCCATAGGTAACTGCAGATGATGCACTGGCATATCGTGTGTGACTTCGACGGGACCATCACCCCGAGCGATGTCATCGACAACATCCTGGATCGCTTCGCCGATCCACGCTGGGAAGCCATCGAAGCGCAATGGCTGGCCGGTGAAATCGGCTCGCGTGAATGCCTGAGCCAACAGCTGGCCCTGGTAAAAGCCCAGCCTGCCCAGCTGCTGGAATACTTCGACAGCGTCACCATCGACCCGGCGTTCACCGCCTTCGTCGAGCTGGTGCTGGAGCGCGGCGCCAGCCTGGCGGTGGTCAGCGACGGCCTGGAGCAGGCCATCGCCCGCATCCTGGCGCGCAACGGCGCGCCGCTGCTGCCGATCATCGCCAACCAGCTGCGCCAGGTCGACGCCGACAGCTGGCGCATCGTGTTCCCCCACGCCAGCGATGCCTGCCGTGCCGCTTCGGGCAACTGCAAATGCAAGTCCACGCCCGGCAGCAAACGCATCCTGGTGATCGGCGACGGCAAGTCCGACATGTGCGTGGCCGGCACCGCCGACTTCGTGTTCGCCAAGGGCAGCCTGGCCGACCACTGCGAACGCAATGGCATAGCCCACGCCCGCTTCGATTCGTTCGCCGAGCTGCCAGCCCTGCTGGCCGCCCTGCCGCAAGACACCCGCAACACCGTTCCACACCTCAATTCAGAACAGCAGGAACTCTTCCACCATGTCTAACACCCCGCGTATCACCAGCGAAGAAGACCAGATCCTTCTGGACAAAGAATCGCGCTACTGCTCGTTCGGTGACACCGTTCACTACATCGAGCCACCGCGCATTTTCAGCCGCTGCGAAGGTTCCTACGTCTACGACACCAATGACCAAGCCTACCTCGACCTGCAAATGTGGTACTCGGCGGTCAACTTCGGCTACGCCAACCCGCGCCTGAACAACGCCCTGAAGCAGCAGATCGACACCCTGCCGCAAATCGCCAGCCAGTACCTGCACAAGGGCAAGATCGAGCTGTCGGAAATGATCGCGGTCGATGCCAAGAAGAAATTCGGCATGGACGGTCGCGTGCACTTCAACGTCGGCGGTTCGCAGTCCATCGAAGACTCGCTGAAAGTGGTGCGCAACGCCTCCAACGGCAAGAGCCTGATGTTCGCCTTCGAAGGCGGCTACCACGGCCGTACCCTGGGCGCCTCGTCCATCACCTCCAGCTACCGCTACCGTCGCCGCTACGGCCACTTCGGCGAGCGCGCGCAGTTCATCCCGTTCCCGTACCACTTCCGCGGCCCCAAGGGCATGAGCAAGGAAGAGTACGGCAGCTACTGCGTGAAGCAGTTCGCCCGCCTGTTCGAGACCGAATACAACGGTGTGTGGGACCCGAAAGTCGGCCAGTGCGAATACGCAGCCTTCTACGTCGAGCCGATCCAGGGCACCGGCGGCTACGTGATCCCGCCGATGAACTTCTACAGCGAGCTGAAGCAGGTCCTGGACCAGCACGGCATCCTGATGGTGGTCGACGAAATCCAGATGGGCTTCTACCGCACCGGCAAGCTGTGGTCCATCGAGCACTTCGACGTCAAACCCGACGTGCTGGTGTTCGGCAAGGCACTGACCAACGGCCTGAACCCGCTGGGCGGCATCTGGGCCCGTGAAGAGCTGATCAACCCGGGCATCTTCCCGCCAGGTTCGACCCACTCCACCTTCGCCTCCAACCCACTGGGCACCGCCGTGGGCCTGGAAATGTTCAAGATGACCAGCGAAGTGGACTACGGGGCCATGGTCATGGCCAAGGGCAAATACTTCCTGGCCGGCCTGGAAGACCTGAAGAAGCGCTACAAGATCGTCGGCGACGTCGACGGCCTGGGCCTGGCCCTGCGCATGGAAATCTGCGGCGAAGACGGCTTCACCCCGGACAAGGCCAAGCTCGACGAAATGGTCGAGGAAGGCATGAAGGGCGACATCGAGATCGACGGCCGTCGCCTGGGCCTGATCCTCGACGTGGGCGGTTACTACAAGAACGTGATCACCCTGGCCCCGTCGCTGGAAATCAGCTACCCGGAAATCGACCTGGCCATCGCCCTGCTCGACCGCCTGCTGCACCGGGTCACCCAGAAGTGAGTGCCGCGCAGATCGATATGGGTGTTGGCGACGCCAGCTTCGTGCTCGGCAACGGCCCGGTGGCCGTGCTGCTGATCCACGGGCTGACCGGCACCCCCACCGAGCTGCGCAAGGTTGCCCAGGGGCTGGCCAAGGCGGGATACACGGTGTACGTGCCCACCCTGGCTGGCCATTGCGGGGACAACGCCGATCTGCAGGCCACCACGTGGCGCGACTGGTACGCCAGCGCGCTGAGCACCTTCGAGGGCATCCGCAAGGTGCACGAGCAGGTGTTCGTCGGTGGCCTGTCGATGGGCGCGGTCCTGTCGATGCACCTGGCCGCCCAGCGGCCAGGCGAGGTGGCGGGGTTGCTGCTGTACTCCACCACCTTGCGCTACGACGGCTGGAACATGCCCTGGGTGGCGCGCCTGACGCCCCTGTTCATGGCCTTCCCGTTCGGCGTGCACATCTGCCGCTTCAACGAAAAGCCGCCCTACGGGATCAAGAACCCGCGGTTGCGCGCCATCGTCGAGAAGCAGATGAAAGCCGGCGAGAGCGCCAACGCGGGGCTGCTGACCATGTCGGGCATCAGCGTGCGCGAACTGCACCGGTTGGTAGCCGAAGTGAAACGCGGCATGCCTACTATCAAAGCGCCGGCGCTGGTGCTGCATTCCAGCGAAGACGACATCACCAGCCGCTGGAACGCCGACTACATTGAAGCGCACATCGGCGGCCCGGTGACCAAGGTGCTGCTCGACGACTGCTATCACATGATCACCGTGGACCTGCAATACCCGAAAGTGATCAGCCTGAGCGCAGAGTTCATCCAGCTTCACGCCCCGGGCCTTGCCCAGGCATCCTGATAGCCGCATGCTCTACCCCTGTAGCCGCTGCCGCAGGCTGCGCTGGCCCTTGCGTACACTGAAGATCTCGAGCGTACGCAAGGGCCAGCGCAG
>NZ_JBWGIG010000023.1:0-104467 GCF_056312595.1 Pseudomonas sp. GYB4201
CGATGGGGCCCGCAATATCGCCATCGCGGCCAAGGCCGGCTCCTACGGATGAGTGCTCGCCCTCGCGATTGTGTGACAGACACCGTGAATGAGCCCACTACCATGAACACTCAATACCGCAAGAACCTGCCAGGCACCGCCCTGGACTATTTCGACACCCGCGCCGCCATCGACGCGATCAAGCCCGGCGCCTACGCCACCCTGCCCTACGTGTCCCGCGTGCTGGCCGAGAACCTGGTGCGCCGCTGCGACCCGGCCACCCTCAGTGCCTCCCTGAGCCAACTGATCAACCGCCAACGCGACCTCGACTTCCCCTGGTTCCCGGCCCGCGTGGTGTGCCACGACATCCTCGGCCAGACCGCGCTGGTGGACCTGGCCGGCCTGCGCGACGCCATCGCCAGCCAGGGCGGTGACCCGGCGCAGGTCAACCCGGTGGTGCCCACCCAACTGATCGTCGACCACTCCCTGGCCGTGGAGCGCGCAGGCTTCGACCCGCAGGCGTTCGAGCAGAACCGCGCCATCGAAGACCGCCGCAACGAAGACCGCTTCCACTTCATCGACTGGACCAAGAAAGCCTTCAAGAACGTCGACGTGATCCCGCCCGGCAACGGCATCATGCACCAGATCAACCTGGAGAAAATGTCGCCGGTGATCCAGGTGCAGGGCGGCGTGGCCTTCCCCGACACCTGCGTGGGCACCGACAGCCATACCCCCCACGTCGACGCCCTGGGCGTGATCGCCATCGGCGTCGGCGGCCTTGAAGCCGAGAGCGTGATGCTCGGCCGCGCCTCGTGGATGCGCCTGCCGGACATCATCGGCGTGGAGCTGACTGGCCAATTGCAGCCGGGCATCACCGCCACCGACATGGTGCTGGCCCTGACCCAATACCTGCGCCAGCAGAAAGTGGTGGGCGCCTGGCTGGAATTTTACGGTGCGGGCGCGGCGAAGCTGACCTTGGGCGACCGCGCGACCATTTCCAACATGGCCCCCGAATACGGGGCCACCGCGGCGATGTTCTACATCGACCAGCAGACCATCGACTACCTGAAACTCACCGGCCGCGAAGACCAGCAGGTGCAGCTGGTGGAGGATTACGCCAAGCTGACCGGCCTGTGGGCCGACAGCCTGGCCACTGCCGAATACGAACGCACCTTGAGCTTCGACCTGAGCAGCGTGGTGCGCAACATGGCCGGCCCCAGCAACCCCCACGCGCGCCTGGCCACCAGCGACCTGGCGGCCAAGGGCATCGCCGCACCGTGGACCGAGACGCCGGGGCAGATGCCCGACGGCGCGGTGATCATCGCCGCCATCACCAGCTGCACCAACACCAGCAACCCGCGCAACGTGATCGCCGCAGGCCTGCTGGCGCGCAACGCCAACCGCCTGGGCCTGACCCGCAAGCCGTGGGTGAAGACCTCGCTGGCGCCCGGCTCGAAAACCGTCAAGCTGTACCTGGAAGAAGGCGGCCTGCTGCCGGAACTGGAGCAGCTGGGCTTCGGCGTGGTGGCGTTCGCCTGCACCACCTGCAACGGCATGTCCGGCGCCCTGGACCCGGCCATCCAGCAGGAGATCATCGACCGCGACCTGTACGCCACCGCCGTGCTCTCGGGCAACCGCAACTTCGACGGGCGCATCCACCCCTACGCCAAGCAGGCGTTCCTGGCCTCGCCGCCGCTGGTGGTGGCCTACGCCATCGCCGGCACCATCCGCTTCGACATCGAGAAGGACGTGCTGGGCCACGGCCCTGACGGCGCGGAAATTCGCCTCAAGGACATCTGGCCCAGCGACGCCGAAATAGACGCCCTGGTCAAATCCTCGGTGAAGCCCGAGCAGTTCCGCCAGGTGTACATCCCCATGTTCGCCATCCACGAGGACACCGGCCCCAAGGTCAGCCCGCTGTACGACTGGCGCCCCATGAGCACCTACATTCGCCGTCCGCCCTATTGGGAAGGCGCCCTGGCCGGCGCCCGGCCGCTCAAGGGCATGCGCCCGCTGGCGGTGCTGCCGGACAATATCACCACCGACCACCTGTCGCCCTCGAACGCCATCATGCTCGACAGCGCCGCTGGCGAGTACCTGGCGAAAATGGGCCTGCCCGAGGAAGATTTCAACAGCTACGCCACCCACCGCGGTGACCACCTGACCGCCCAGCGCGCCACCTTCGCCAACCCCAAGCTGTTCAACGAAATGGTCAAGGAAAACGGCCAGGTCAAGCAGGGCTCCCTGGCCCGCGTGGAGCCCGAGGGCCAGGTGATGCGCATGTGGGAGGCCATCGAGACTTACATGAACCGCAAGCAGCCGCTGATCATCATCGCCGGCGCCGACTACGGCCAGGGCTCGTCACGCGACTGGGCCGCCAAGGGCGTGCGCCTGGCCGGCGTGGAAGCGATTGCCGCCGAAGGCTTCGAGCGCATCCACCGCACCAATTTGGTGGGCATGGGCGTGCTGCCGCTGGAGTTCCTGCCGGGCACCAACCGCCACACCCTGGCCATCGACGGCAGCGAGACCTATGACGTGGTCGGCGCACGCACCCCGCGCGCCACCTTGACCCTGGTGATCCACCGCGCTAACGGCGAACGCCTTGAGGTGCCGGTGACCTGCCGCCTGGACACCGCCGAAGAAGTCTCCATCTACGAAGCCGGCGGCGTGCTGCAACGCTTCGCCCAGGACTTCCTCGAACAAGCCCCCGCGGCCTGAGGAGCGATGCCATGAGCTACCCCGCACAAATCCGCATTCCCGCCACCTACATGCGTGGCGGCACCAGCAAGGGCGTGTTCTTCAAGCTTGATGACCTGCCTGCAGATGCCCGCCAACCGGGCCCGGCCCGCGACGCGCTGCTGCTGCGCGTGATCGGCAGCCCCGACCCGTACGGCAAGCAGATCGACGGCATGGGCGGCGCCACCTCCAGCACCAGCAAGACGGTGATCCTGAGCCAGAGCACGCGGCCCGGCCACGACGTGGACTACCTGTTCGGCCAGGTGGCCATCGACGCGGCGTTCATCGACTGGACCGGCAACTGCGGCAACCTCTCGGCCGCCGTGGGTTCGTTCGCCATCAGCAACGGTCTGGTGCCGGCCGAGCGCATCCCGCGCAACGGCGTGGCCACCGTGCGCATCTGGCAGGCCAACATCGCCAAGACCATCATCGCCCACGTGCCCATCACCGACGGCGCGGTGCAGGAAACCGGCGACTTCGAGTTGGACGGCGTGACCTTCCCCGCCGCCGAAGTGCAGCTGGAGTTCATGGACCCGGCCGCCGAGGAAGAAGGCGGCGCAGGCGCCATGTTCCCCACCGGCCACCTGGTGGACGACCTGGAGGTGCCCGGCATCGGCACCTTCAAGGCGACGCTGATCAACGCCGGCATCCCCACCATCTTCCTCAACGCCGCCGACATCGGCTACACCGGCACCGAGCTGCAGGACGCCATCAACGGCGACCCCAAGGCGCTGGCACGCTTCGAGACCCTCCGCGCCCACGGCGCCCTGCGCATGGGCCTGATTTCGCACCTGGACGAGGCCGCCACGCGCCAGCACACGCCCAAGGTGGCCTTCGTCGCCGGGCCCGCCGCCTACACCGCCTCCAGCGGCAAGGCGGTAGGTGCAGGCGACGTCGACCTGCTGGTGCGCGCGCTGTCCATGGGCAAGCTGCACCATGCCATGATGGGCACCGCCGCCGTGGCCATCGGCACAGCGGCAGCCATCCCCGGCACCCTGGTGAACCTGGCGGCCGGCGGTGGCGAGCGCCAGAGCGTGCGCTTCGGCCACCCCTCCGGCACCTTGCGCGTAGGCGCCCAAGCCGAGCGGGTCAATGGCGAATGGAAGGTACTCAAGGCCATCATGAGCCGCAGCGCCCGGGTGCTGATGGAGGGCTGGGTGCGCGTGCCGCGCTGATTCCCGGACGCGGCCGTTGCTACGCACACCCGTAGCAGCTGCCGCAGGCTGCGTCCTCCCCCTACAACCAAAGTCCCCCCCTGTCGCCCCCCTGAACAACCCGCAAAAATCTCCCCATATCGGATTTCCTCGATATAATTGACCGTTGCGTGCCTGCCAGCACGCCACCCCGCGGCCGCGTCCGTGTTCCAGGATACCGTTCAATGCGCCTACCTTTACTGTCTCTCTTCGCCGTTGTGTGCGTGGCCGGCTGCGCCACCCCCAACTCCCCCAACAAGACCTTTACCAGCCTCAAGTCGCCCCAGGAAGTGGGTGAATGCATCGCCCCCAAATGGCAGGCGCTGCGCCCTGACACCGAGTCCTCGGGCAACAGCCGCCACTACCGCCTGGTGGTGAGCAGCAAGCTGGCCGCCGACGAGATCCTGGAGATCTACAAGACCTCCAACGGCAGCGAAGTCTCCTGGTACCAGCGCGAGCCCCTGACCCTGGGCCGTGGCGCGCTGAACAAAGCCGTGCGCGAGTGCCTGTAAGCGACGTCGCAAACACACTCCCACCCTGCATATTGGGCAAGGCCTTGACCCGCGTTCAAGGCCGCCGCCACGCCCGGCCTTGACCTGCCCCGCACTTGCCAGCGTGCACCAGGGCACCGCATGCAATGGTGCAAAATGGCGCGCCCGCCCGCTTGACGGCCAGCCCCTTGCAGCCCGCGCTGCCTTGGCTGCCCCTCCCTACCCGCGCATTTGCGTGCCCGCCGCGTGGCCCTTGAGCAAAGCGCATGGCCTGAACCAATAAACCATTCCCGCCCTGGGCCGCCTTCATCGACCCTGCAGTTCCCCGGTCTTCCCAAGGAGCTGTCGATGAACAAAGGTTATGCTACCGCCGCGTCCCTGGCGGTCTTTGCCCAAGGCCTGGCCTTGGCGCCACAGGCCCAGGCAGACGGTTTTCCCGGTATCGCCATGATCGCCCCCGGCTTTGGCTACTACGCCATCGACAGCGGGTTCGACAGCAAGCTCAAGGCCTACGGCACCCTGGACGCCTTCGCCAGCTATCACGACTCCGGCCACTCCACCGGCACCCAGCTGGGCGGCGGTGGCGCCTGGACCAACAAGCTGGGGGTGTACGCGCGCACCCCGGTGGCCACCGATACCGTGCTGGAAATGGACGTGGAGGAAGGCTTCAACGTCAACGGCAACACCGTGGGCCAGGACTGGAGCAGCATCGGCACCCTGCGCCTGGCCGTGGCGGCGTTGCGCAGCAAAGCCTACGGCAAGCTGGAAATCGGCAAGACCTACGGCATGGGCACGCCCACCTACGCCGACCCGTTCCTGGCCAGCTACGGCTCGCCCTACACCTACCTGGCGGTGCCCGCCGCCGGCAAGGGCGCCTACTATCTGGACCTGCGGCCCAAGCACACCGTGGCCTACACCACCCCCACCTTCCATGGCTGGAGCATTGGCACCGCCGCCAGCCTTGGCCTGGACGACCACGCCAGTGCGGGGCGCACCCTGCGCGGCGGCGGCGCCAAGCTGCAGTACACCGACAAGCGCCTGATCCTGCTGGCCTCGTTCAACCGCTACCTCAGCGACCCCTGGGAAGACGACGGCAGCCTCAAACAAACCGCCAACTACTACAAGAGCCTGTCGGCGTTCTACGACTTCGGGCCCTTCTCCAGCAGCCTCACCTGGCAGCGCCAGGACGTGGATGAAAGCGGCACGCCGAGCACCACGGTGCTCACCGCAGGGTTCATCAAGCCCCTGGGCAAGCGCGACCTGGGCCGGCTGCTACTGGTCAAGCGCACGGTGGAGTTCGGCGCCAAGGATGCCTATGGCGCGATGATCGGCTGGGACCACTTCTTCACCCCACGTTTCGCCAGCTACGTGCACGTGGGCATGATCAGCAACCAGCGCAACGCCTCGGTGACCTACGAGGGGACGCCGGTGGAACAGGCAGGGGACGACCCGCAGAACCTGACCGTGGGGGTGTATTACCACTTCTGAGCCGGTGGTGTGGCGGGACGCGGCCTGGCGGCCACTGCTACGGAACCTGCACAAAACCGTCAGGTCATTTATCATCCGTAGGCCACCGCCGCGTTCAGGGAGTAGGACGGATGAGGATTGAGCCCTTCAGGATTGCCATCGAGCAGACGGCACTTGATGATTTGCACCAGCGCCTGGGGGCCACCCGCTGGGCCGCCGGCGTGGAAGGCAATGGCTGGAGCGAAGGCACCGACAGCGCCACCCTGCGCCGGCTGGTGGACTACTGGCGCGAGGGTTTCGACTGGCGCGCCCAGGAGGCGCGGCTCAACCGCCTGCCGCAGTTCATGGCGCACATGCCCGGGCAACGCATTCATTTCCTGCACCAGCGCGGCCAGGGCCCGGCGCCGTTGCCGCTGGTGCTGACCCACGGCTGGCCCGGCTCGTTCGTGGAAATGGAAGCCATCCTGCCGCTGCTGGCCGACCCCGCCAGCCATGGCGGCGACGCCGCCGACGCCTTCCACGTAGTGGTGCCCTCGCTGCCCGGCTACGGCTTCTCGCCCGCGCCCAGCGCCAAGGGCACCGGCCCGTTCGAGATCGCCGGCCTGTGGGCGCAACTGATGACCGCCCTGGGCTACGACACCTTCGGCGCCCAGGGCGGCGACTGGGGCGCCAGCGTCTCCACCTGGCTGGCCTACCGCTACCCGGTGCGGGTCAAGGGCCTGCACCTGAACTTCATCCCCGGCTCCTACCGCCCGCCCCTGGGCCCCGACCAGCCGCCCGCCAGCGACGAGGAGCGGCGCTTTCTCGACCAGGCCAGCGCCTGGGCGCAGATGCACGGCGCCTATGGGCAAATCCAGGGCACCCGCCCGCAAACGCTGGCGGTGGGCCTCAACGACTCGCCCGCCGGCCTGGCGGCGTGGATACTGGAAAAATTCCAGGCCTGGAGCGACTGCCAGGGCGACGTGGAACGGGCGTTCGGCCTGGACGCGCTGCTGACCAACATCGCCCTGTACTGGTTGACCGGCGGCATCGGCGCCACCTTCCGCCTGTACCTGGAAAGCCGGCGCAAACCGCTGCAGTTCAGCCCCGGCCAGCGCGTGCTGCCACCCCTGGGCGTGGCGCAGTTCCCGGCGGAACTGCCCATGCCGCCGCGCAGCTGGGTGCAGCGCTGCTACAACGTGCAACGCTGGACGCACCTGCACCGCGGCGGGCATTTCGCCGCCATGGAGTGCCCTTATGCGCTGGCTGAGGACATCCGCGCGTTCTTCCGGCCGCTGCGCTGACCTGCTACGGCACCAGCAAGGCCTCGTGAATCTCCACGCTGGGCACCTCGCACTGGTGCCGGCGGTCCTGCAGCCAGGCCCGCATCTTGTGCACGTCGAAAATCTGGCCCTGCTCCATCAGGGTCAGCACCAGCTCATGTGACATGCGATAACGCCCGCATTCGGGGCAATGACGTTCTTCCCACGCGCCTTCGCACTGCAGATCTTCTGCGCTTCCCGCGCATATCAAGCAGCTCATGGGCAGCCTCCTTATTGTTGTTTTTCTACACTTTACCGGGCAATGCCTGCAATTTATGTGACAGGCGCCCACCGGCAAGTTCCTTTCCCTGGCAGGCGCACCGTAAATCAATGGAATATTTGTTGTCCAGCCATCGGAACCTGCGGCGGGCGAACGAATCAATGTCACATTGGGTTGGCATTGTTAATGCTTGCGTCAAGGACATGACATTTTTGTGACAGCGTAGATGCCTGTTCCAGCGCATCGCGTTGCAGTATCGCGGAAACCTGCACCATGAAAGAGCGCGCTACCTTGATTTGCCGCCGTGAAGACCGGATTCTTTACGTGCGCAAGGCCAAATCCCGCTGGAACCTGCCCGGCGGCAAGATTGAAAAAGACGAGAGCCCCGCCGCGGCCGCCGTGCGCGAGCTGCGCGAGGAAACCGGCTTGCAGGTGGTGGACCTGGTGTTCCTGGGCGCTTACGAAAGCGACGACACCCTGCATCACCTGTTCGAGGCGCGTATCGCCGACAGCGCCGTAGCCACGCCGCAGAACGAAATCGCCGAATGCCGCTGGCAAAGCCGCCAGCAGCTGGGCGAACTGCGCCTGACCGCCAACGCCCTGGCCATCGTCAAGACGTTGCGCGCCGCTTAAGGCTTGCGGAAAAACAACGACACCTGGCCCAGCTCGAAGCCCAGTTTGCTCATGGTCGAACGGTTGGCCAGGGTGTGCGCGTCCAGCAGGTACATCCAGTCATCGAAATGCACCTGCCAGGTCTTGCCGTCCACCAGCAGGTTGAGGTCGTACTGCCAGTGCAGGGTGTTGCCCGAGACCTCCCCCGTGGCCTCGCCGATCACATCGCCAGCGGTGCCGCGCCAGCGCCCGGGGCCGTCCGGGCGCAGGGTCCATTCACGCACCTGCTGGGTGCCGTCGCTGTAGGTGAACGCCTCATGCAGTATCAGCGCGTCACCCTGCAGGCGGCCGTCGACCACCACGTGCATGCGCTTCGCCACCTCGCCGGAGCGCTTCTGGAAAATGCCCCAGGCCTCGGTGCGGCCAGCGAAAAAGGTCGCAAGGTCCAGCGTCGGCTGCTGGTCACGGTAGGTGTGTACGTCCACGCCGCTGCAACTGGCCAGTGCCAGGCAGCACAGCAACATCAGGGTTTTCATGGCGGCGGCGCTCGGCGAGATTTCCCTTGAGCGTAGCTGGCGGGGCATTAGAATCCATGCTTTCGCCCACTCCAAGGACCGGCCATGGCCCAGATCATCACCTACGACGACAACCTGCACCGCGACGCCGTGATTGCCCTGTGGCGCGACGTGTTCGCCTACCCCACGGCCCACAACCGCCCTGAGCTTGCGCTGGAACGCAAGCTGGCGGTGGATGACCTGCTGTTCGTGGCGCTGCAGGATGGCCAGGTGGTGGGCACCACCATGGCCGGCTACGACGGCCACCGCGGCTGGCTATATTCGGTGGCGGTGCACCCGGCCTGGCAGCAGCACGGCATCGGCGCCGCCCTGGTGCGCCATGCCGAAACCGCCCTGGCCGCGTTGGGCTGCCTGAAGATCAACCTGCAGATCACCGCCGGCAACGACGCGGTGGCGGGCTTCTATGAGCGTCTAGGCTACGCCGTTGAACCCCGCATCAGCATGGGCAAAATCCTCTACACCCCGTAGCAGCGGCCGCCGGCCGCGTCCGGCACACCACGGTGGCAACCATGACTGAAAGCGCATAGACTTCACCTGACCGAATATTTTCTTCAAATGAGGGATGCAAAATGAATCCTGCCCTTCCCTCGCGCCACACGCCACGTAGCAAGGGTAGCCCGCGAGAGCAGGTCACCGAGCAATTCTGGGCATTCAGTAACGCCCGCGCTTCGCTGCTGGACGCCCAACGCCTGGTACAGATCAAGGAAGGCTTCGCCGCCGACTTGTCCATGGCCATCCGCGTGACCTTCGACCTTGCGGAGCGGCAGTTGGAAACGCTCATGAACGCTTCGATCTCCACGCTGGAACGTCGCCGTCGAGAACACAAACCGCTGGACCCGGTGGCTTCCGAGCGGCTGGACCGCATTGCCGCGGTATCGCAACTGGCCCAGGAAGTGTTCGAAGCCAAGCCAGCAGCGGCGCAATGGATGGCCACTGCCAACAAGGCCCTCGGCAACGAGGCCCCGATCATGCTGTGCGAAACCGAAATCGGTGCCCGCCAGGTGCTGCGCGTGCTGCATGCACTGGAATGGGGGGGCGTGGCCTGATGCGCGGTTGGCGCATCGCCAAGGCCCGTCGTGCAACTGATCTGTCCGGCCAAGGTGCTGCCATCGCTGGCGGCCGCTGGAACGACCAGGACCTGCCCGCCGAGTACATGGGCCTGACACCTGGCATTTGTTGCCTGGAAACCTTCGTGCACGCCAACGGCGAGCCGGTCATGGCCATGAAGATTACCTGCTTCGAACTGCCGGATGACCCCGCCCTATACCTCGAGCCTGGCGGCCATGAGCTGCCCGCTGGCTGGAATACCCTGCCCGCCGACCGGCCGAGCATGGCGTTCGGCAGCGCCTGGCTGCGCGAGGGCAAGTACCTGGGGCTGATCGTGCCCTCGGCCGTACTGGCACTGGAACGCAATGTGCTGCTCAACCCCAGGCACCCCGCCATCAGCCAGGTGCAGGTCGTGCAGGTCTATGACTTCATGTACGACCCACGGATGTTCGAGCGCTAGCCCCGTAGCAGCGGCCCCAGGCCGCGTCCGCCGACACCGCGGTATCGCGCCATCAGGTCTTCGAAGCCCCCTCGATCGCCTCCGCCAAATCCTGGTACTCCTCGCAGGTGGTGCTGCAAATGGACTTGATGGTCGCCAACTGCTCCTTGGCCAGGTCAAGCCGCCCCTTGATCACGTACGCCTCGCCCAGGTACTCACGCACCTGGGCATAGCGCGGGTCGAGCTGCACCGACTGCAGGTAGTAACCGATGCCCTCGTCGGTGCGCCCCAGCTTGCGCGTGGCGTAGCCGCGGTAGTTGAGCGCCTTGGCGGTGTTGGGCTGCTTGAGCGTGTCGAGCAAGGCGATGGCCTCTTCGTAACGCCCGTCCTTGGCCAGGCGGTAGGCGTAGTCGGTGCGGTCTGCATCGCTGGCGGCGCTGCTCTGTTGCATCACGCAGCTTTTGCTTTTGCTGTCCCAGACCTTGCCCTTGGGGCAGTTGGGCTTGGGCGGCGAGTCGTCGCCGCCACTGGCCCACAGCGGGGCACTGGCCAGGGCGGCGCTGAGCAGGGCAATGGGCAACAGGCAGGTGCGCAGGTTCATGGCGTGACTCCTGAGAGGAACACGGGAAGGGAATTGCAGTATAGGCGGAACGCCAGCCGGCACAGCCGGTCTCGATACTTGCACCTATGCTGTCTGACTCATCCAACGGGAGACCCGCCATGCATATCGATTTGAACGGCAAGACCGCGCTCGTCACCGGCTCCACCCAGGGTATCGGCTTCGCCATCGCCAAGGGCCTGGCCCAGGCCGGCGCCCACGTAATCATCAACGGTCGCAAGGCCGACGTCGTGGACGCTGCAGTGGCCAAGCTGCAGCAGGCCGTGAGCGGCGCCAAGGTGCAGGGCCTAGCCGGCGACCTGGCCACGGCTGAAGGCTGCAGGCAGGCGGTGGCCAGCGTGCCCCAGGTCGACATCCTGGTGAACAACCTGGGCGTGTTCGCCCTGCAGGACTTCTTCGACACCCCCGACGAGGAATGGGAACGTTTCTTCCAGGTCAACGTGATGTCCGGCGTGCGCCTGTCGCGGGCCTACGCGCCGAAGATGGCCGAGCGCGGCTGGGGGCGGATCATCTTCATCTCGTCCGAGTCGGGGCTGAATATCCCGGCGGACATGATCCACTACGGCTTCACCAAGACCTCCAACCTGTCCATCTCCCGCGGGCTGGCCAAGCGCATGGCCGGCACCGGGGTGACGGTGAACGCCATTCTGCCGGGCCCTACCCTGTCCGAAGGCCTGCAGGAGATGCTCAAGGACGACCAGGCGGCCAGCGGCGCTTCGCTGGAAGAAACGGCCGCGGCGTTCGTGATGAAAAACCGCCCCACCTCGATCATCCAGCGCGCAGCGAGCATGGAAGAGGTGGCGAACATGGCGGTGTACATCGCCTCGCCCCAGGCCTCGGCCACTACCGGGGCTGCGCTGCGCGTGGATGGCGGGGTGGTGGATACCATTGCCTGATGGCGCAGCAATATCCGTAGCAGCGGCCGTAAGGCCGCGTCCGGGCCGCGCCATCTGATCCGGTTTTTTCTCGTGTTTCTGAATCTGGTGTCCTTCGACCCCTGCAGCGCATAGTTCAGCCATCAGAACAGCGATGCAGGAGTCGAGACAATGGAAGAGTTCGGAGTCAAGGAGCTGGTCAGGTTTTCACTTTACGTGGTAGTGGCCTGCGGGGTGTTCTTCGCCGTCGCCATGTCCTTCTGAGGCCTGCGGCCGCGGGCGTGCCAGGGCGGTCACCACCGCCCCCACCGCCATCAGCACGCAGGTCACCACGAACACCACGCGCATGCCCACGTGGCCACCCAGGTAGCCACCGGCCAACGGCCCCAACACCTGCCCCACGTACTGGCTGGAGGTGGAATAGCCGAGCATGCGCCCCGCAATACCTTCAGGCACCGAGTGGCGGATGATGGCGGCAATGCACGGCAACAAGCCGCCCAACGCCAGGCCCATCAACAAGCGCAACACCACCAGCTGCCACGGCTCGGTGACCAGCGCCTGGGGAACCAGCAACACCGCAGCCGCCACCAGGCAGCCGATCACCACCTTCCAGTGCCCTACCCGGTCCGCCAGCTTGCCCAGGCGCGACGCCGAGAGAATGCTGCCCAGCGCCGCCGCCGACATCACCACCCCGGCCACCAGCGTCACGTTGGCCGCGCCCAATTGCATCAGGTACACGGTGATGATCGGTTCGATGGACATGTTCGAGAACATCACCAGGCACGCCACCACGAACATCGCCCACACCGGCTTCATGTTCACCCCGGCCGTGGCCTTCGGCGCGCCCTTGGCCACCGGCGCCCGCTTGGGCCGTGGCGCTTCCTTGAGCAGGAAGGCAGTGCCCAGGAAGGTCACGAAAATCACCGCGCCGGCAAGGAAGAAGGTGTTGCGGATGCCCACCAACGGCGGCAATAACCCACCAATCAACGGCCCCGCCAGGCTGCCGGCCATGATGCCCGACGACAGGATGCCCAACGCCCAGCCCGAGCGCGCCTTGGGGGTTTGCGTGGCCACCAGGATGGTCGCGCCCGAGGCGTAGCCGCCCAACAACCCCGCCAGCAAGCGCAGCAGCACCAATTGCCAGATATTCTCCGCCAGGCCGATCAGCGACATGGCGATGGCCATGCCCAGGCTGGCGCGAATCAGCATCAGCTTGCGCCCGTAGCGGTCGCCCAGGCGGCCCCATAACGGGGCGGTGAGCGCGGCCGAGAGGAAAGTGGCGCCGAAGGCAATGCCCGACCACTGCACCACGGCGGCCGGGTCGCTGACGCCCAGGTGCTCTACGTAGATGGGCAGGAACGGCAACAGCAGGGTCATGGCGACGATGGTGGTGAAGGCGCCGAAGACGCACACGGCGAGGTTGCGCTGCCAGTGCTGTTCGTGGGTGGGGGTGTCCATGGTGTTATCTCCTTTCAGGTGCAGATAAAAATAACCCCCGACAACTCATAAATAAAATTCATGTTTTTTATGCAGCCGATTCCACTAAGGAATGCCTGTGTGCCCGCACCATCTCATGCTGGATCACCTGCTCCAGCTGGATGAAGCTGAACAGGTACAACACGCTGGAATGTGCCGCCCGATGGCGAATGGAAATGCCCAGGCTGTAGCGCGGCAACCCCGCCACCTTGATGGCCTCGAACACATGCACCAGGTAGTCCTGCCACAGAAAGTTGGCGCCGCTGCTGATGGCCAGTCGTTTGTTGGCCGAATACACCAGGCTGCGCCGTGATTCGCGCGACGCCCTGATCAGGCCGTCGTCAATGTGCACGCCGCTCACTTCCAGTTCGGTACCGCCCTGCACCACGTAGGGCTTGTAGACCTTGTCGGCAGGGTCCAGCTGGCGAAAGTGTACGCGCACCTCCTCCATGCCCACCTGCGCGGTCTGGCCGAACAGGTGGGTGGCCAGGTGCCCGGCGACAGCCAGCAGGTAGGTGTCAAAGCCACCGGTGCCACCGGCCAGGAAACGGTCGGTCTGCGCGAGCAAGGCATGGTGGAAGCGGCACACCTTGAACACCTGCCGGGGCAACAGTTCGAAGAAATCGGGGTAGATCAGCTGCTTGTACTGCAACGGCAAGGGCATGGCCAGGCGCCCCTTTGCCACGCCATCGCGGGCCTGCAGCAGCGCTTGCGCCTCTTCAAGCTCGACGGCCAGCAACCGCCGTTGCACGTCCAATTGCGCCTGGCGCTGGTCGAGCAGCGCCCGCTCGGCGCTCAGCGCCTCGATATTGAGTTCACGCTTGAGCAGCGTCTCCAGTTCGTGACGCTTGGCGTCGTGGTAGGCGTCCAGCGCCTTGTTGTTGCCAAACACCACGTCGATCAGGGTGATGCGGTACCGGGAGTCCTGCTTGAGCAGTAGTTGGGTCAACAGCGCGATGGTGGCGAAAAAACCCACCACGTAGGCGCCGCCAAGGGTGAACACCAGCTCGCCCGATTCGTGCCCATAGCCCATGAAACCCTGCAAGGCCGAATCCGTCTCCAGGGCCACCGCGCCCAGGCTGGCGGAGCCGGCGATCACCTTGCCGGTCTTGGTGCCGAAGGTAAAGGCGGCCCAGCCGCCCATGGCGCCAGTGAACAGGCCCACGAGGATGAAAGTGATGATGTCCATGTTGAAAGTGTTCCGGGTAGCGGTCGTTGGCCGCCATTGAACGCCGGAACGCCGGTGCGCGTTACTGGTAGAAAGCGCAATGCCTCAGCGTGGCAGCCCAGGTTTTGGTTCGCCGCCCGGGCACTGCGGACCGGGATGGCGGTCAAACACCGCATCGTTGCTGGGCCGCCGTTGCACCCGGGCATGCCGCATCAGGCGCGCCTGGCTCATCATGCCCTGCAGTAGCACGGGCTCGTTGGGAGAGTCTGTGGTCATCGCGCACTTTCCTTGTAGGACTGGTCCTACATTGAACCGGTTAAATGAATTCTTGACTACTGGTAGTTCTGACAGGTGACAAGACCTGAAAAAAAGTGTATGGCGAGCCGCGTTTTGCCCAACTCCTTACTGCCTCCACACCTTGTAGCCGCTGCCGCAGGCTGCTCTGGCCCTTGATTACCCTGAAAATCTTCAGCGTGCCCCGGGGCCAGCGCAGCCTGGCGGCAGCGGCTACAGTCCATGTACCACTCATTCAAAGGATTGCCATGGCCCTGCCCAGCCTGCCCCGCACCCACCCTCGCCTGTCATCCTCCGCCGCCCTGGGCATTGCCGCCGGGCTGCTGGCCCCCGCCGACCCGGTCATGCGGGTGATCATCGGCTGGAACTGCGGCGTGTGGTGCTACCTGCTGCTGATGACCTGGCTGGCCACCCACGCCGACGCGCAGAAGGTCCAGCAAACCGCCCAGCAGGAAGACGAAAACGCCGGCCTGGTGCTGGTGACCGTGTGCATCGCCGCCATCGCCAGCCTGGCCGCCATTGGGTTCCTGCTGGCCGGTGGCAAGCAACTGAGCACCGGCGTGCGCGGCCTGCACTACGCGCTTACGGCGCTGACGGTGATCGGCTCCTGGCTGATGACCGGCATCATTTTCGCCCTGCACTATGCGCGGCTGTTCTACCTCACCAAGGCCCAGGAGGCACCCCTGCGGTTTGCCGATGGCGAGACCGACCCCGACTATTGGGACTTTCTGTACTTCTCCTTCACCATCAGCGTGGCCGTGCAGACCTCCGACGTGGGGGTAGCCACCCGCGCGTTGCGGCGGGTGGTGCTGGGGCACTCGTTGATCGGGTTTCTGTTCAATACGGCGATACTGGGGTTTTCCATCAACATCGCCGCAGGGTTGCTCAACTGAAACCCGCGCCGCTCAAGGTTGCGGTGCACACGTGTCGTCGGTGATAGGGTCACAGCCCAGGCACCAATCCTCCTCTTCGGTCGGGTAGCCGTCCCAACTGCAAGGGCAATGGGCGCCCGCCCGAATCAGGTCAATGCGGCAATAAGATTGCTTATGCTCGTTGTGCACGGCGGGCAGGCCCGGTGAGTACAGCGTGTAGAAAGCGTAGCCGGAGCCCGGGGTGCGCTGGCCCTCGCCCTGCCCCCGGTAGCTGGTAGGCAGGATGCAACGACGAAAATCTGCTGGCGCAATCGTGAAGGAAACTTCCTGTTTTTCCGTTGCTGCGGTGATATCGCGCTCCTCCTGATACAGGGTTCCAGGCAGGAACGAGCTGTCGACCAGGTTTGAGGTGGAATAGCCCTTCCATTCCAGCACAATCCGACTGTTAGCGACGAAACGGTCACTGGCCGGAATCTTGATGACCACGCCGCGCCATGGGTGGGCCGCGCAATTGTAATTGGCGATGATCGGGTTCCAGGTCTCCTCAGGGTCGGCAGCGAACGTGGCAGGGTTGGGGTCCGGGTAGAACGGCACCGGCAAGGTACGGTCCTCTACGGCAACCTCCACGCGGCACAAGGTGTCCCGGCACTGCTGGCCGTTGATGCCGTTGAAGGTGGTGTAACGCACCGGCACCTCCAGACTGCCGCCCCCCACCTGTACGTCCTCCCAAAGCACCGCGAAGACAATCAGTTTGCCCGCCGTGTCGCCGGCTTGCACCGTGTAGGTCGCCACCGGTGCGTCCCCCACCAGCCCGCCCCAGAACAGATCAAGCCTCTCGTCGAGCTGCGGGTCTGCGTACAGCAGCACTTCTACGCGCACCGGTTGGTTGGCGTCGGCAAGGGTGATGACGTTGTCGCCGGTAGCACCTTTCACCGTCACCAGCGGCAGACGCGAATTGACGGGGTCGATGGCCGGGTTGGGCGGCCCGGCCACGCTGAAGTCAACCGCCACCTCAAGTTCCACTGACGGCCAGCGCTGCGCGCCACGCACCACGGTATAGGTTACGTCGACCTCGTGAGGCACTTCGAAATGATTACCCACCGCCAGCACATCCCAGGGAATTTGCCGCCGCAGGGGAAACGAAGGGTTAGGCTCCACGGGGACCTCCACCATGACCTGCCCGCCCCAATCGACACTGATGGAATCACCGGCCTGGTAATCATACTGGTCAATCAGCACTTCCACGCCAGGGTTGGCGATGACATCGGCACGGGTGATCAGGCCATCATCCAAGGCAGGTACTTTCGGGCGTGCCAGGCTGGGCGGGACGGTTACGTTCACGCTCACCAACGTTTCGCGTGAGTCGGCGCTGGCGTTGCCCGCCCGGTCCTTGATGTAATACTTCAGGATTTTGCTGCCGTTGCGACGCGCGCGAATCACATCACCCGGCACCACTACATCGAAAGGCCCAATGCCAGCGCCCGCTGGTACCACCAGCCTGGCCGCGACCAACTCATCCCCTGGCACCGGGGAAAGGTTGCGCCAGTACAGTTCGATCACGTCATAGGGCTTGCAATCGAGATAGGCATCGATCGTGATCAGTACCTGGTCGCCGTGGCTGGCCAGATAAGCGTCGTCAATGCCTCCGGCGCCGACGTCAGCGGGCAGCCGGGGCTCCACCGGGGAGGAATTGCGGTAGGGCGCGCTACGGTCGATGGTCACCTCAGTGATCTTGGAATCATCGTCGTATAAGAAGGAGGATATCCGGTACTTAAGCCTGTGAACGCCTTCTTGCAGGTGGGCGACGGGCACCTCGAAAAACAATTGGGTGGGGTCGAAGGGGTAGCTGAATGTCTTGCTGCCCAATTCGGCGTCATTCCAGTAGTAGAACACCTCGGCAGAAAGATCATTCGGGTTCACGGGCGCAAGCGCCCATTGGTCGAACTCCACGACCAGGGGGGAGGTCAGGGCGCTGATGGGCAGCAGGTTATGTTCCAGCGCCCCGGGCAGGTCTAGCAGCACCGCCTGGGCCCTGGGAGGGGAAAATACGTCTGGCCGACGTGTTGGCGTGCTGGCGCCGGGAGGTGGGGTGTTGGTCATGACAATACCTCGTGGAATTAGGCACTAGGCAAGCCGCCAGTGCTTGTATTACCAATTAGGCGTGCTGGGCCATATGGCCCGCTACTGTCAGAACTAACAGTTCGGATGAATGGGGTTTGCTGCCGGGCGTGGGCCAATGGACCGCTGGTCGGGCCAAGGCGCCTACCTGTCATTTCTATCAGTAGGCACCCCACGGAAATGAGCATTGAATGGGTATCAGCAGGTGTGAACCACACCGCGCCACCGGCTTTTGGAGCAGCTTTTTCCAACAGCCTTCACGCACTGACTGATACGGAGTTCGACCTATGTCGTCATCCACCCCCACCCATAAAGAAAATATTGCCAGCTGGAAAGCCAAGCTTCAGGCAGAAAAACTGCGCATCGAGTTGGCCACCGCTCGGCAGCCTGGTGTTAACCAAGTATTGCCCCCCATCGTGGAAGGGGTGCTTGCCAACCTCCCCGATCCGCAATTGCCTGGTGACCATTTCAACCTGCTGCGTTCTGAAAAAACCCACGAAAACCTGTCCATCATTATTCCTTATGTACCCCTTCCCGACCTGCCAAGCACTATCTCCGGCACCTGGGACGGAGACGGTACTGTGGTGATAGGCAAAATCGTTCCGGGTGGCAGCGCTCCGGAAGACCAGGTGGTGTTCATCGAACAGACCGCTCTGCGCGCCAGCGGCCGTCATACTTTTGTCGGCAAAGTCGAAAACGACGTCATTGGCGATGATACGACCGCGCCGTACATCATCACCATCGATCACGACCGTCCCAATCTTGGCAACTCGCTCGCGCCGGTGGTGTTTCCCCAAGAGGTGCTGGACGGGATTACCGACGAGTACCTCACCGCCAATGGAGGCATCACGGGTAATGTGCAGCGCTGGGTGGATATCGCCCGGGATGATCGAATTGAGTTCCACTGGACCCGCGTGACAGCGCTCGGTACCGAAGACGACGCTGGCATCATTGTCGATACGCAGATCATCGCAGACCCCTCGCTGCCCATCACTGTCAGGGTTTCCGAAGCGGACATCAGGCGGCAACTCGAAGGCACGTTCGTGCTGTGGTATCAAGTTTTCGACCGGGCAGGCAATGACAACGCCCAGATGACCGCGCTGCAACCAAAACTGCAAGTGCTGTTGACCCCTCTGCCCGATTTCAACGGCAGACTACTGACCCTGGAAAAAGCAAGCACCGGCACCCTGTTGACTCGCGAAGACCTGTATCTGCAAGCCGGGTTGAGGTTGCCGACGTATGCCCCATTCATTGCAGGCGACCAGGCCCAAGTGTACTGGGATAACATGACAACCCCCGCCTTCGTTTATCCCCTCGTAACGGATAGCGCGCTGATTCCCCTGCCATACAGTGTGGTATCGAGTGGCGGCCAGGACGGCACCAATATCGCCGTCAGGGTCAAGGTAGTCCGGAACCAAACCAATGTCGGCACCTTCACCAACACTATCCGTGTGGACTATGACCTGGCGGTACCCGGCCCCGACTTTCCGCCTGGCGAACCCGGCCCGGAGAACAGCCTGTTGAACCTGGTACGCGTCAAGAGCGCCAGCTGGCAGAGTGCGGCGGACGACAACAAATTGCTGGTTGGCGATGAGGGCGAAGACGCCACCGCAGACGTAGTGCTGATTGCTGGGTTTACAGCGAACGCGCACTATCTGGCACTGATGTGGCCTGGCATTGACGAGCCCGTTGATGTTCAACCCATCACGAATGCCGCTGTTGGCCAAGTCATCACCTTTGACATTCCATGGCAGTTCATTCTAGAAGGGACATTCGGGCCGGCGGTTCCCGTGTATTACAAGGTCATCACCGACGACCCGGCCGACGGCTACCAGCAGTCTCGTACCACATTGGTCGATTCGCAGCTGGGGGGCATTATCGGCCTGCCACTGCCGAGTGTCACAGGCCGCCCTATTCAACAATACCCGAGTGCCACGCCGTTTCCTGCCTATATAGTGCGCTGCAACGAGAGGTATTGGGAAGGGTTTGGCCTGAGCATTCCGGCTGCAAACGGGAAGTGGGGTGTCGGTGCGAAGTTTACTGCAACCTTCCAGGTTTACGACGTACTCGACTCCGGCGGCACTGCGGGGGCGACCGAAACAGTCCCAACCCCGCCATACGAAACAACGCTGAGTGATGTCGTCAACGGCTTCAGCTACCCCGTGGTGTTCTCCGACTTCCTGCGTGCTTCGACCATGAAGCGTATTGAAATCAAGTACAACATCGATAATGCAGGGCAAACGGGCAGTAGCGGCGTTGTCAACTTCGTGATGGTGAATCTTGACGGCGGCGGCAATACCTGCGTGCCGACGCCGTAATTGCTGATGCAAAGCGGTTAAACTTCACTGGTTGTCTGAAGCGGACTTCCGCGCAAGCTTTTTCAAGGCTTGTGCGGAACTTTCCGAAAACGACGGCGAATTTTCCTACATTGGAAAGTTATCATGCCTACAAACACTTCAAACTTTAGACCTTATTGTATTGCGCTCCCAACACGTGCCCACGCGAATCAAAGGAGCCAATAAAATGCATGTAAGTAATTGTACGGGACAACTTCCCGTGAATATCCAGTTACAGCCGGCCTTCAAGACACGGCAATTGGCAGGCGCCCTATTGGTCGCACTGACCAGTTACTCCGCAGGCGCCCAGGCCACCACCGTATTTTTCAATGTCGACAAAGACATGACCATTAGGGCCGATTACGATATTTATCAGATGCAGAGGGGTTCCACACTGACCACCAACGGCCATCAGCTAGAAGGCGCGTATGCCATCGAGGGCAGCACCCTTAACCTCACGCCCGGGACGCTCCTGCTTCGGGCTGGCGCCAGAGCGACGGATGGCAGCACCATCGTTGCCGATGGGGTAACCATGACCAATGATGGTTCGTACGGCTACTACGCAGCGCTCGACGTTCAATACGACAGCGTCGCCACGGTCCGTAACTCCACGATTCAAAGTGCCCGCCAATATGCAATCAATGTCGACCGGGGCGGGCAGGTGACCCTGATTGATAGCGAGGTCAGCGGCCAGATCGGCATTCGCGTTGCAGGGGCGGCCACGACGTTGGACCTGGTTAATACAAAGGTGACAGCCAGGGGTGGCGCCTCGACGCCGGAGCTCGCCGCCGGCTTGTTGCTGGTCTCGGGCGGCACCGTAAACCTCAGTGCCGGTACAGTGGTTACGGGGGCGAACAATGGCATTATGATGCTGGGAATTCCCGCCGTCCCTACCACCCTGGTCATCGATGACTCTACCGTGACCACCACGAGCGGCGCCGGAATAGCGATGGGGGGGATTCTAGCCGGACCCGCTTCGGCGAACATCGTGCTGCGCAACGGCAGCCTGCTCACCAGCGATGCTGGCATCGCCATGTTGATGGACTCGGGCTCCACTGCCAGCGTTGCGGTGGACAACGCACATATCAAAGGGAATATTTCCCTGTCTGAAGCCAATACTGCAGCGGCCTTCACGCTTAACCAGGGGCTGATCACCGGCGATGTCAGTGCCGCGGATGGCAGCTCTGTGGTCGTGAATGCAGGCGGCGGCAGCCAACTGCGCGGTAACGTCGAGGCCAGCGGCGCAAGCACCGTAGCGCTTAGCCTGGACAGCAGCCTGATGGAAGGGAACGTGACCTCCGATGGCACCGGCAACACCACGGTGCAAATGACCGGTTCGCAACTTACCGGCAACCTGCTCAACGTCGACAGCCTGACCCTTGCCGGCAGTGTGCTCAACGGCAACATCAGCAATGATGGCGCCACCACTACTACCGTGCAAGCGACTGGCTCGCAGATCAACGGCAACCTGCTCAACGTCGACAGCCTGACCCTTGCCAGCAGCGTGCTCAACGGCAACATCAGCAACGACGGCGCCACGACCACTACCGTGCACGCGACTGATTCGCAGATCAACGGCAACCTGCTTGATGTTGCCAGCCTGGCACTTGACACCAGCGCCCTGAACGGCACCATCAGTGCCGATGGCATGGCGGCGCAGGCGCAACTCACCGGCAGCGACTGGATTGGGACCGGCGTCGCCAGCAACGGCGGCAACCTGCAGGTCAACCTGGCCCGGAGCACTATGGTGGGCGATCTCACGGCAGACGCCTCCAGCCAAGCCAGCGTGGTGATGACTGACGGTTCAAGCCTCAAGGGCACCCTGACCAACATCGCCAGCGCCAACCTCAGCGACTCGACCTGGCAGGTCACGGGCGACAGTACCGTCGGCACGCTTGCCTTGGCGGATGGCACCGTGGCCCTGGGTGACGCGGGTCAATTTTATCGGCTGTCCCTGGCTTCATTATCGGGCACCGGCACCTTCGAGCTGAGCGTGGACTTCGCCCGCGAGCTGGCCAGCTTCGTCGACGTCAGCGGCACTGCCACCGGCGATTACAAGCTATTGGTCAGTGCCCGCGGCGAAGACCCCGCCGCCGACAACAGCCTGCAGGTCGTACACACCGGCACTGGCTCCACGGCCCAGTTCAGCTTGTTGGGTGGGCCCGTTGACATGGGCACCTATTCCTATGAGCTGATGCAGCGCGGCACTGACTGGTTCCTGGATACCAGTACCAAGACAATCAGCCCTGAAACCGCGACGGTATTGGCCCTCTTCAACACGGCGCCCACCGTCTGGTACGGCGAGTTGTCGACCTTGCGGTCACGCATGGGCGAGCTGCGCTACAACGGTGCCCAGCCCGGTTTCTGGATGCGCGCGTACGGCAACAAATACAACGTCACCACCAGCACCGACGTCAGCTACAAGCAAACCCAGCAAGGTCTATCGTTTGGCGCCGATGCTCCCTTGCCGATGGGCGATGGCAATTGGTTGGTCGGCGTGATGGGCGGTTACAGCGACTCCAGCCTGAACCTTAACCACGGCACCTCCGGCAGCGTCGACAGCTACTACCTGGGCGCCTACGCGACCTGGCTGAACCCGGACAACGGCTATTATTTCGACGGGGTGTTGAAGTTCAACCGCTTCCAGAACGACGCCACGGTCAGCATGAGCGATGGCACCCGTGCCAAGGGCAACTACGACAACAGCGGCGTGGGCGCTTCGCTAGAGTTCGGACGGCACATTACCGTGGCTGATGACTACTTCGTGGAGCCTTATGCCCAACTGGCCGGCGTGGCAATCAGTGGCCGCGACTACACCATGGACAACGGCATGCGTGCCGAAGGCGACATAACCCATTCCCTGCTGGGCAAGGTCGGTACTACCCTTGGGCGCACCATCGCGCTGGACAACGGCATGGTGCAGCCTTACGTGCGGGTGGCGCTGGCCCATGAGTTTGCCCAGAGCAACCGCGTGCAGGTCAACGGCAACGCCTTCAACAATGACCTGTCCGGCTCACGCGGCGAAGTCGGCACCGGCGTCGCGGTATCCATGAACAAGCACCTGCAGCTGCACGTGGACCTGGACTATAGCAACGGCAAGAACATCGAGCAGCCGTGGGGCGCAAACCTGGGGTTGCGCTATAGCTTCTGATCAGCAAGATAGCGGTTGCCTGATCGGCCCTGCGGGGGCCGATTGTTACAAGTTGCCTGCGGGGCGCAGTTCGAACTTCGCCCCGCCTGCCGATAAACGGTACACTTGAGGCCCCGCCCCTCAAGGTGTGCGCTGCGCCCGTGCTGAGTTCATGTCAGCCTGCCTCGCCCCTGGCGGCAATCATGCCAACAAGGAACAAGGCCCGTGAGCAGCCCCACCACCCCGCCCCGCCACCGCGTCACCATGCTCGACGTTGCCCGCCGCGCCGGGGTGTCGAAAGCCAGCGTGTCGCGCTTCATCGGCGACGACAAAGCCCTGCTTTCGGACGCCATCGCCTTGCGCATCGAAAAGGCCATCGGCGAGCTGGGCTACCGCCCCAACCAGATGGCCCGCGGCCTCAAGCGCGGGCGCACGCGGCTGATCGGCATGCTGATGGCCGACATCCGCAACCCCTATTCCATTGCCGTGATGCACGGCGTGGAAACCGCCTGCCGCCGCCATGGCTACAGCCTTGTGGTGTGCAACACCGACCGCGATGGCGAACAGGAACTGCAGCAGCTGCAGGCGCTGCGCAGCTACAACATCGAGGGGCTGATCGTGAACACCCTGGGCAAGCACATGGACGAGCTGCGCGAACTGCAGAGCGAGCTGCCCATGGTGCTGGTGGACCGCAAGCTGGAAGCCTTTCACAGCGACATGACCGGCCTCGACAACGCCGGCGCCATGCGCATGGGCCTGGTGCACCTCAAGGCCCGTGGGTATCGCGACCTGGCGCTGGTCAGCGAGCCCCAGGACGGCACCAGCTCGCGCAACGAGCGCATCAGTGCGTTCGATGCGCTGGTGGCGCAGGACAGCCAATTGCGTGGCTGCAGGGTGCAAACCGGCGAAGCGCTGGAAACCCACCTGCGCGACTTTCTTGCCAGCAATGACCACGGCCCCAAGGCGCTGTTCTGTGCCAACGGCCTGGCCGCACTGGCGGCCGCCCAGGCATTGCGCACACTGGGCTGCAACCTGTTCGACGACGTCGGCCTGATTGCCCTGGACGACCTGGACTGGTACCCGCTGGTGGGCAGCGGCATCACGGCCCTGGCGCAACCTACCCATGCCATTGGCGTGCGTGCGTTCGAGTGCCTGCTGGAGCGGTTGCGCGGCGATGCGGGGCCGGCGCAGCGCTTTGATTTCGCGGCCGAGTTGGTGGTGCGCGGTTCGACCCCGCAAAAGTAGGTCCCGACCGCGTAACGGCCAGACGCCGCCTGGCGGCAGCTGCTACGCGATCGGGTGTGCCCCCCCTTCGTAGCAGCGGCCGCAGGCCGCGTCCCGGTCCCCAGGCGTATTGCAGCGTGCGCGGCGG
Source organism: Pseudomonas sp. GYB4201 (assembly GCF_056312595.1). Taxonomy (NCBI): domain Bacteria; kingdom Pseudomonadati; phylum Pseudomonadota; class Gammaproteobacteria; order Pseudomonadales; family Pseudomonadaceae; genus Pseudomonas; species Pseudomonas sp. GYB4201. The sequence goes on from NZ_JBWGIG010000023.1 coordinate 24,321, forward strand.
CGCGCAGGGGCTTGACGTTCGCGCGTGGAAGGTGTTTTCTAATCAACACTGAAACCGATTTCAGTGCTGATAAAACAACAACAATATCGAAGAAGGAAACCTGGCCATGTGCCGTCCCTTTATTTTCAACATCGCGCCAATCCCCACGAATAAATGAACCACCGGCCCCACGCCGGGGTCTTCCGCATACCTTTTTACTGATCGAAATGTAACCGGTTTCAGAGGCCCAATAACAATGAATCTCTACCCCGTGTCCATCAGCCTGTCCAGCTACGGCGCCACCCTGGTTCGCGAACAGGGCCAGGTGCCCTTCGCCGCCCTGCTCAAGCAGGCCGGCGCTGACGTCATCGAATGGCGTGAAGAACTGTTCACCACCCTCGACGCTGACCAATTGCGCCAGGCCGCCGAGGCCCAGGGCCTGGAAAGCGTGTATTCGTGCCCCATGGAGCTGTGGCAGGCAGGCCGCACCGAGCCGGACCCGGCGCTGGTCACCGCCCTGGCCAACGCCGCGGCCTGCGGCTCGAAGTGGCTGAAGGTGTCGCTGGGCTTCTTCGCCCCGCACAACGACTTCGCTGCCCTCAAGCAACTGCTGGCCGACCAGCCGGTGCGCCTGCTGGTGGAAAACGACCAGACCACCCAGGGCGGGCGCATCGACCCGCTGGCGCGTTTCTTCACCCGCGCCCGCGAGCACAAGGTGCCGGTGGGCATGACCTTCGACATCGGCAACTGGCAGTGGCAGGATCAATCGGTGTTCAGCGCCGCCGTACAGCTGGCGCAGTACGTGGAGTACGTGCACTGCAAGGCCGTGGAGCGCACCAGCGCCGGCAAACTGGTGGCCATACCGCCGCACCCGCGTGACCTGGAACTGTGGGAGCAACTGCTGCGGCGCATGACGCCCGGGGTGATGCGCGCTGCGGAATTTCCGCTGCAAGGCGAGGATCTACTGCAGGTAACCCGTGGCCACGTGGCCACCCTCGCCCACTTGGGCCAACCGCAGGCAGGGAGCGTCGCCCATGGCTGATATCCTGTGTTTTGGTGAAACCATGGCCATGCTGGTGGCCGAACAGACCGGCGACCTCGCCGCCGTCTCGCACTTCCACAAGCGCATTGCCGGCGCCGACAGCAACGTCGCCATCGGCCTGTCGCGCCTGGGTTTCAAGGTCAGCTGGCTGAGCCGCGTGGGCAATGACTCCCTGGGCCGCTTCGTGGTCGACACCCTGCAGCGCGAAGGCCTGGACTGCCGCCACGTGGCCGTGGACAATGCGCACCCCACCGGTTTCCAGTTCAAGTCCCGCGAGGACGACGGCCAGGACCCGGTGGTGGAATACTTCCGCCGCGGCTCGGCCGCCAGCCACCTCAGCGTCGCCGACCTCAACGATGACCTGCTCGGCGCCCGCCACCTGCACGCCACCGGTATCCCGCCGGCGTTGTCGGCCAGCGCCCAGGAGCTGTCCAGCCACCTGATGCAGACCATGCGCGGTGCCGGCCGCAGCGTGTCGTTCGACCCCAACCTGCGGCCGTCGTTGTGGCCCAGCCAGACGCGCATGATCAGCGAGGTCAACGCCCTGGCCAGCCACGCCGACTGGGTGCTGCCGGGCCTGGCCGAAGGGCGCCTGCTGACCGGCTATGAAACCCCGGGTGACATCGCCGCGTTCTACCTGGACCACGGCGCGGAAGCGGTGGCCATCAAGCTAGGCGCGGAAGGCGCCTATTACCGCACGGCCCTGGGCGAAGGCTACGTGGCCGCGCACAAAGTAGCCAAGGTGGTGGACACCGTGGGCGCCGGCGACGGCTTCGCGGTGGGCGTGATCAGCGCGCTGCTGGAAGGCCTGACCCTCCCGCAGGCCACCGACCGCGGCAACTGGATCGGCAGCCGCGCCGTGCAAAGCCAGGGCGACATGGAGGGCCTGCCCAGCCGTGACCAATTGCTGGAAGCCGCGGCCCTGCGCCGCGCCTGATCCACCCGAACAACCCTGTTGCGACAACAACAAAATGCTCAGGAGCCTTGCCATGCAACCGCTGAAACTGGCCCCGCGCCGTTGGTGGGTGATCATGCCCATCGTGTTCATCACCTACAGCCTGGCCTACCTGGACCGGGCCAACTATGGCTTTGCCGCTGCCTCCGGCATGGCCAAGGACCTGGCCATGACGCCGGGGCTGTCGTCCCTGCTGGGCGCGCTGTTCTTCCTCGGCTATTTCTTCTTCCAGGTGCCCGGCGCCATCTACGCCGAAAAGCGCAGCGTGAAGAAGCTGATCTTCGCCAGCCTGATCGCCTGGGGCGCCCTGGCCAGCCTCACCGGCATGGTGGAAAACGCCTATTGGCTGATCGCCATCCGCTTCATGCTCGGCGTGGTCGAGGCCGTGGTGATGCCGGCCATGCTGGTGTACCTGTGTTACTGGTTCACCCGCGCCGAGCGCTCGCGCGCCAATACCTTCCTGATCCTCGGCAACCCGGTGACCATGCTGTGGATGTCGGTGGTGTCCGGCTACCTGGTGCAGCACTACAGCTGGCGCTGGATGTTCATCGTCGAGGGCTTGCCGGCCATCGCCTGGGCGTTCATCTGGTGGCGCCTGGCCGATGAAAAACCGGCCGACGCCACCTGGCTCAGCGGCCAGCAGAAGCAGGACCTGCAGCAGACCCTGGCCGCCGAGCAGCAAGGCATCAAGCCTGTGAAGAACTACGCCGAGGCGTTCCGCTCGCCCAAGGTCATCATCCTGTCGGTGCAGTTCTTCTGCTGGAGCATTGGTGTGTACGGCTTCGTGCTGTGGCTGCCGTCCATCCTCAAGCAGGGCCAGGAAATGGACATGGTCGAGGCCGGCTGGCTGTCGGCGCTGCCGTACCTGGCCGCGGTCATCGCCATGCTGGCGGTGAGCTGGGGCTCGGACCGCATCCAGCGGCGCAAGCGCTTCGTGTGGCCGCCGCTGCTGCTGGCGGCCCTGGCGTTCTATGGCTCGTACGCCCTGGGCAGCGAGCACTTCTGGTGGTCCTACGGCCTGCTGGTGCTGGCCGGCGCCTGCATGTATGCCCCTTACGGGCCGTTCTTCGCCATCGTCCCCGAGGTGCTGCCGGCCAACGTCGCCGGCGGCGCCATGGCGCTGATCAACAGCATGGGCGCCCTGGGCTCATTCGCCGGTTCCTACCTTGTGGGCTACCTCAACAGCGAAACCGGCAACCCCGGCGCCTCGTACCTGCTGATGAGCGGCGCGCTGGTGCTGTCAGCGGTGCTGACGATATTGCTGGCCCCTGGCGGCTGCGACAAGGTCGCGGCCCGCGCCCGCCCCCTCACTGCCCACCATTCCTGACGTCGAGAGTTCCTGATGAAAAAGCACGTGGTGCTGTACAAGAAACTGTCCCCCGCCCTGCTCGCCCGCCTCGGCGACCAGGTGGACGTGACCTACATCGAAGACCCGGCCAGCGACGGCCTGGCGCGCCTGCGCGAAGCCCTGCCCCAGGCCCACGGTCTGCTGGGCGCCAGCCTGAAACTGGACGCCGCCCTGCTCGACCTGGCGCCCAACCTCGAAGCCGTCTCCAGCGTGTCGGTGGGCGTCGACAACTACGACATCGCCGACCTCAGCCGCCGCGGCGTTAAGCTCACCAACACCCCCGACGTGCTCACCGAGACCACCGCCGACACCGGCTTTGCGCTGATACTGGCCACCGCCCGGCGCGTGGTGGAACTGGCCAACGTGGTGCGCAACGGCCAATGGACCGCCAGCGTCGGCCCCAGGCAGTTCGGCACCGACGTGCACGGCAAGACCCTGGGCATCGTCGGCATGGGCCGCATCGGCGAGGCGTTGGCCCAGCGCGGGCATTTCGGCTTCAACATGCCGGTGATCTACCACAGCCACTCGCCCAAGCCCGCCGTCGACCAGCGCTTCGGCGCCCGCCATTGCAGCCTCGACGAACTGCTGCGCGAGGCCGATTTCATCTGCCTGACCCTGCCGCTGACGGCCGAGACCACCGGCCTGATCGGCGCCCGCGAGTTCGAGCTGATGGGGCCCGACAGCATCTTCATCAACATTTCGCGCGGCAAGGTGGTGGATGAGCAGGCCATGATCCAGGCCCTGCAGGCCGGGCAGATCCGCGCGGCGGGCCTGGACGTGTTCGAGCGCGAGCCGGTGGACCCGCAATCACCGCTGCTACAGCTGGACAACGTGGTGGCGACCCCGCATATCGGTTCGGCTACCCATGAAACCCGGGAGGCGATGGCGCGGTGCGCGGTGGACAATCTGCTGGCGGCGTTGAACGGGGAGCGGCCGCAGAATTGGGTTAACCCTTAAGGGACGCGGCCTGCGGCCGCTGCTACGGGGGTTGGTCGTCAGGCGACTGCGCAGCGGTTACGCCCCTCTTGCTTGGCCTGATACAGCAACCGGTCACACAACGCGAACAGATCCTGGGGCTGCACCGCCTCGGGATTCTCGCTCAACGCCGCGCCGATGCTCACCGTCAGCACCCCATGGCCGTCAGGCCGATGCTGGTGCAGTATCTTCAAGCCCCGCACCTCATTGGCCAGCCGCTCGGCGGCCAGCAGCAACTGCGGCTGCCCTTCCAGCGGCAACAGAATCGCGAACTCTTCGCCGCCATAGCGGAACAGCTGCCCCTGTCCCACGCTCGCCGCCATCACCCGCGCCACCTCCGCCAGGCAGCGGTCGCCGGCCTGGTGGCCGTAGTGGTCGTTGAAGGGCTTGAAATAGTCGATGTCCACCAGCAACAGCCCGAACCGTTGCCCCACCTGTTCCATCAGCGCCCAGCGTTCGCTCAGGTGTTGGTCGAAGGCGCGGCGGTTGCCCACGCGAGTCAACGCGTCGGTGATGGCCAGGGCCTGCAGGCGCTGGTTGAGGTCGTAGAGTTGCGCCTGCTGCCAGCGCTCTTCCTGGTCGGCCAGGAAGGCTCGGCGCACGCTGGTGATGTTGGTCCAGGCAATGAACAGGCTGAACAGCAACACCGGCAGGTACACCACCACGAACACCAGCAGCGCCTTGGGGTCGCCGGGGTGCAGCAGGGCCACGTTGCCCACCACCACCGCGCTGATGGCCAGGGAAATCCACAGCGTGCCCTTGAACGACACGCGCACGCCCAGGTTGCACAGCAGCACGAAGATCACCGAGGCATACAGGAACGTCGGCACGTCGGGAGAATGGCTGCGCTTGAGCAGCTCGAACCAGGCCACCGCGCAGATCAGGTCGTGCACCGGCATCAGCAGGTCGAGCAGCAACAGGTTCCGGCTGAAACGGAACACCAGGAAGATGTTCACCAGGCCCACCGCCACCAGCGTGGTGCGGGTGACCACCGAGGCCCAGGCCATGTCCGGGATCAGGATAGCGTCGGCGAACACGTAGGAATAATAGGCGCCAGCGGCGATCAGGTTGATGGCTAGCAGAAAGCTGCGGTAATGCTCCAGCACGTAGGCTTCGAATGCCGGGCGCAGGTGCGCCGGAATGGGCTGGACGGAATCACGGAAACGCCGGCGCGCGGGCTGTTCGGGCATGGTCATGGCGTGCGCCTGTGGCTACCAAGGGGGGCTGGCGCAGTGTAAGAGCGCCAGTACCCGGGCGTCCAGTTGCACCGGCGCGGGGCACGCCGAAACATTATGTAACCGTGAACTGTTTGGTTTTACCGCAGGCCACGGGTTCCAATGGGATTTTTTCCAAGGGAGATTCACATGCCGACCAGCCAACTTGTCCTGCTACTGCTCATCGGCGTCGCCGTGATGGCCTGGGGTGCGCGCCTGGACCTGAAGAACCATCGCAAGGAAAAGGCCGAGCGCCAGGCCCGCGAACAGCGCGAGGCGTGAGCCATCGGGCGGGGTTCAGTGCCCCGCCAACCGCCCCAACAACCCCGCCAACTCCTGCCACGGGCCCTGCTCGCGGCGCGCCCCGCACCCGGGCCGGTGGCTGAACGCCTCGCACGGGTGGTTCGCCGACTGCGACGCCTGGCACTGGCTGCAAGTGATACGCCCGTCTTGAACCGTCCAACGGAAGGTCCAGCCGGCCAGCCGGTCACTGGGGCTCATGCTGTCGCGCAGCGCCTGCGCGATCTCGTCCATTACCCCCATGTCGCCCATGCCCGCCTCCCGCGCGTTATGTACTGGTTGGGTAGTATCTTGGCAGGCATTGCCCATGGTGGTACGACGACAAGGGGCGCAGGACGGTCATTCGGGTGCCCTATCCGGCCATCCGAGTGCTAGTTGAACTGCGCCCGGTATTCCGCCGGGCTGCGCCCCAACCGCTCGTTGAACAGCAGGCGCATGTGTCGGACGCTGCCAAAACCGCTCTTGAACGCCACGGTCTTGAGGGGCAACTCGGTGCTTTCCAGCAGGTTGCGCGCACGGTCGATGCGCGCGTTCTGGATAAACGCCATGGGCGTCATGCCCACGTCGCGGGTGAACACCCGGCTCAGGTGGCGCGGGCTCAAGGCGGCCGCCTCGGCCAGGCGTTCGAGGGTCAGCGGCTGCTCCAGGTGGTCGAGGATGTAGTGCTGCACGCGCGTCACCGGCGAGTCCTGGGCGGCCACCTCGGCCACCAGCGGGCTGAACTGCGCCTGGTCGCCCTGGCGGCGCATCAGCACCAGCAGCACCTTGGCCACGTCCAGCGCCACCTTGCGCCCGTGGTCATGGGCCACCACCGACAGCGCCAGGTCGATGCCCGCGGTCACCCCGCCCGAGGAGATCAGCTTGCGGTCGTGGATGTAGATGTCCTCGGTGCCCACCTGCGCCTTGGGGAAGGCCTTGATCAACCGTTCGGTGTAGTGCCAGTGGGTGGTGACGCGGTGGTCGTCGAGCAGGCCGGCGTGGCCGAGAATGAACGCGCCGGTGCAGATCGAGCCGTAGCCCTGCACCGTCTGTGCGGCGGCGCGCAGCCAGGCCACCAGCTCGGGGTGCTGAGCGTTGTAGGCGCCGGGGCCGCCGGGCACCAGCAACAGGTCGACATCGGCGCAGGCCTGTTCGACCAGGTGATCGGCCTGCACGGTAATGCCACTGGAGGCGCGCACGCTGCGCTGGGCCGTGGCGAAGGTGGAAATCCGATAGTGCTGGCAAGGCGCCAGGTAGCGGTTGGCGATGGAGAACACCTCCACCGGGCCGGCCATGTCCAGCAGCAGGAAGTCGGGGTATAGCGCGATTGCAACGTGTTTCATGTCCAGGGGCCAATTGCCTGTGCTCAAGCAGGCGACAGTACCCTGTCCAGCAATAATCGCAAGCGCAACCCCGTAGCAGCGGCCGCAGGCCGCGTCCCAGGTGGTGGCTGGGACGCGGCCTAGGGGCCGCTGCTACGGGGTTTGTGTTACTTCTTGGCGGTCAGCGCCACGTAGCTGTTCATCAGGTTGCGGTAGTTGGGCAGGCGCTGGGACAACAGGTTGCCCAGGCCTTCGATGTCGTTGCGCCAGTCGCGGTGCAGCTCGCAGGCCACGGCGAACCAGTTCATCAGTTGCGCACCGGCGGCGCTCATGCGTGCCCAGGCGGCCTGTTGCACGGTGTCGTTGAAGGTGCCCGAGGCGTCGGTCACCACGAACACGTCAAAGCCTTCGGCCAGCGCCGACAGGGTCGGGAACGCTACGCACACATCGGTCACCACACCGGCGATGATCAGCTGCTTGCGGCCGGTGGCCTTGATGGCCTGGACGAAGTCGGCGTTGTCCCAGGCGTTGATCTGGCCAGGGCGCGGGATGTAGGGCGCGTCCGGGAACATCTCTTTCAGCTCGGGCACCAGCGGGCCGTTCGGGCCGTTTTCGAAGCTGGTGGTGAGGATGGTCGGCAGGTTGAAGAACTTGGCGCAGTCGGCCAGGGCCAACACGTTGTTCTTGAACTCGTTGGGCGAGAAATCCTGCACCAGCGAGATCAGGCCGGTCTGGTGGTCGACCAGCAGTACTACGGCGTCATCTTTGTTCAGGCGGTTGTAGACAGGGGCGTTGCTCATGACGAACTCCTAACGTGTGGTTTGACGGATTCAGAACGAGAAGCAGGAACAGCCCAGCGCACCCCAGAAGCCCTGGAAGTCGCTGATCGGCGCGTTGGACTGGCGCGCCCGGTCGTGGCCATGGGCATGCACGGCGCACGGGCCGCTGCAGTGGTGTACCTGTTGCGCCATGGGCGCTTGCGGGCGCCAGTGGCCCGGCACCTTGACCACCGGCGACCACTCGGGCACCACCGGCAGGCGCGGTGGCGCCAGGTCGCAGAATTCGGCGTCGGCGTGCACGACTTTGCCGCCGACCACGGTCAGCACCGACTCCAGCCATTTGATCGCCTCCTCTTCTACCGCGAAGAAGTCGGCCGACAGCGCGGCCAGGTCGGCCAGCTGGCCGATCTTGATCTTGCCCTTGTTGCCCTGCTCGGACGAGAACCAGGCGCTGCCATGGGTGAACAGCTCCAGCGCGGTGTCGCGTGGCAGGCCTTCGGGCTGCAAGGCCAGGCCGCCGACAGTGCGGCCGCTGACCATCCAGTACAGCGAGGTCCACGGATTGTAGCTGGACACCCGCGTGGCATCGGTGCCGGCGCCCACCGGCACGCCCTCGGCGAGCATGCGCTTGATCGGCGGCGTGGCTTCGGCGGCCTGCTGGCCGTAGCGGTCGACGAAATATTCGCCCTGGAAGGCCATGCGGTCCTGAATGGCGATGCCGCCGTTGAGGGCGCGCACGCGCTCGATGTTCTTCGGCGAGATGGTCTCGGCGTGGTCGAAGAACCACGGCAGGCCGTTGAAGGGGATGTCGCGGTTGACCTTCTCGAACACGTCGAGCATGCGCGAGATCGACTCGTCATAGGTGGCGTGCAGGCGGAACGGCCAGCGCTGTTCCACCAGGTGGCGCACCACCGGCTCCAGCTCTTCTTCCATGGTTTGCGGCAGGTCCGGGCGCGGCTCCAGGAAGTCCTCGAAGTCGGCGGCAGAGAACACCAGCATCTCGCCGGCGCCGTTGTGGCGCAGGTAGTCGTCGCCCTGGTGCAGCTTGACGCTGGAGGTCCAGTTCTTGAAGTCGGTGAGCTCTTCCTTGGGCTTCTGGGTGAACAGGTTGTAGGCGATGCGCACGGTCAGCTGGTCGTCCTTGGCCAACTGCTCGATCACCTGGTAGTCGTCGGGGTAGTTCTGGAAGCCGCCGCCGGCGTCGATCACGCTGGTCAGGCCCAGGCGGTTCAGCTCACGCATGAACTGGCGGGTGGAGTTCACCTGGTATTCCAGCGGCAGCTTAGGCCCCTTGGCCAGGGTGGCGTAGAGGATCATGGCGTTGGGCCGGGCGATCAGCATGCCGGTAGGGTCGCCGTTGGCGTCGCGCTGGATCTCGCCGCCGGGCGGGTTCGGCGTATCGCGGGTGTAGCCCACCACGCGCAGGGCGGCGCGGTTGAGCAAGGCGCGGTCGTACAGGTGCAGCACGAACACCGGGGTGTCGGGCGCAGCCTGGTTCAGCTCCTGCAGGGTGGGCATGCGCTTTTCGGCGAACTGGAATTCGTTCCAGCCGCCCACCACGCGCACCCATTGCGGCGTGGGGGTGCGGTCGGCCTGCTCCTTGAGCATGCGCAGGGCGTCGGCCACCGACGGCACGCCTTCCCAGCGCAGCTCCAGGTTGTAGTTCAGGCCGCCACGAATCAGGTGCAGGTGCGAGTCGTTGAGGCCCGGGATGACCGTGCGGCCTTTAAGGTCGATGACCTGGGTGCCCGCGCCGCGGAAGGCCATGGCCTGGGCGTCGCTGCCCACGGCCACGAAGCGCCCGTCCTTGATGGCCACGGCGCTGGCCGTGGGGTTCTGGCGGTCGACGGTGTGGAACTTGCCATTGAGAAGAATCAGCTCGGCGTTCATTGCAGCTCCTGGGAAGGAAGAAAAATCAGGCGTAGCGCAGCGGCGCGGGCAGGCGCAGGCCCACGGCCAGCCGGCCGGGGCCGCCAATCAGGATGGTGGTAAACAGAATCAGCAGCAGCCAGGCGAACTGGCCTTGCTCAAGGGTCCATTCGGGGTGCACGAACACCAGCGCCACCAGCAGCACCGCCAGCACCGGCAGGCAGGCCAGACGGGTCAGCACGCCGGCAATGATCAGCAGCGGGCACAGTACTTCGGCGAAAATGGCCAGGCACAGGGTGGGCACGGCGCCCAGGTGGAACGGGTCTTCGATCAGCTGCAGTTGCGCGTGGAAGTCGAGCAGCTTGGGCAGGCCATGCACCTTGAGCAAAAACACCGCGGCGCACACGCGCAGCCACAGCAGTGCAAGGTCGGCGGGGTCATGGCGGCGCTGGCTCATCGAGGGTCCTTGGCGGGTGATCAGGAGCGCCTATAGTGAGCGCCCTGCCGCCGGACCGATTGCACGGACGTGCTGTGTTTTGAACGGGTGTGCCCTTCGCGTAGCCGCTGCCGCCAGGCTGCGCTGGCCCCGTGCCCACTGGCGATTTCCTGGGTTCATACCTGCCAGCGCAGCCTTCGGCAGCGGCTACGGTACGGGGTGCTTCATGGCAACGGCGCCGCCATTACTCGGCTGATATGGGCGCGCAACCAGCGCTCGGCCGGGTCGTTGTCGTGCACCCCGCTCCACACCATCGACAGTTCGGCCGGCACGATCGGGAACGGCGGCTCGTCGGCGCGCAGCACGCCGTCTTCCACCAGTGCGCAGGCAGCGTAGTCGGGCACCGTGGCAATCAGGTCGCTGCCCTTGAGCAGCGCCCGCAGGCCATGGAACTGCGGCACCCCCAGCACTACCCGGCGGCTGCGGCCGACCTTGGCCAGGTCCATGTCGATGTTGCCGCTCAGGTCGCCCGAGAACGACACCATGGCGTGGGGCCGCTGGCAGTAATCATCCAGGGTCAATGGCCCGGGCGCGCTGTCGCCACGCAGCACCTTGCAGCCGATATCGCGCAGCTTGCGGCGCTTGGCGTTGGCCGGCAGGTCGGTGGTATAGCTCACCCCCACCGAGATTTCGCCGCTGGCGAGCATGGCCGGCAGCAACAAGTAATTGGCCCGGCGCACGACGATGATGATGCCCGGCGCCTCCTCGCGCAGCTGCGCCAGCAAGGGCGGGAACAGGCCGAACTCGGCGTCGTCCGACAGGCCGATGCGGAAGGTGGCGCAGCTGGTGCTGGGGTCGAAATCCTTGGCACGGCTGACCGCGCCGGAAATGGTGTCCAGCGCCGGCCGCAACTCTTCCAAAATCGCCAGCGCGCGCAGCGTCGGCTCCATGCTGCGGCCGTTGCGAATCAGCAACGGGTCATCGAACAGGTCCCGCAGCCGGCCCAGCGCGGCGCTCACCGCCGGCTGGCCAATGAAGTGCTTTTCAGCCACGCGCGTCAGGTTGCGTTCGAACATCAAGGCTTCGAACAGCACCAGCAGGTTCATGTCGACGTGGCGCAGGTCGTTGCGGTTCATGGGCGGCGGGCTCCTGACGGGCTGGGGGTGGGCGACCCGATAGTGAAGCATAACTGCGGGCCGGCGTTTTGAATGATTGTGCTATTCGCGTGCCAGAGGGGTCATATGACCAGGCCCAGCAGTATCTGGAGAACAGACGATGAAAGCATTCAAGGCAGGCGACGCCGTACGCTGGAACGCCGAAGCCGGTGAAATTCACGGCAAGGTGGTCAAGGTGCACGTTCGCGACGTGGAGTTCATGGGCAAACACCGCCCCGCCTCCAAAGCCGAACCGCAATACGAAGTGAAAAGCGACAAGACCGGCCACCTGGCCATGCACCCCCTGTAGCAGCGGCCGAAGGCCGCGTCCCGGCCCCACATCGTACGCGTTGGTTTCGGACGCAGCCTGCGGCAGCTGCTACGGATCAGGGTTGTTTTGGCAGACCGGTTATCGAGGCTTCGACCAACGCCCGGGCGATTTCCGCCAGGTGCTCGATGTTGCGTGCCAGGGGGCGAAGGGGTGGAAGGCGGTGGTGAGGTCGGGTGGGTCGGGGGCAACAGGGGTCATGGTACGGCTCCTGGGTTGCTGGGAGCCGACAGCCTTCGCTACTAAACGAAGGGTGGCGGCTGTGACGACAGGTTAGTAGACCGGGAACCCAGGGACCCAGCGCACCGAAGTGCCCTGTGCACAGCCGCCATGACAAGGCCTGCAACCGCAGGCTGGCAGCGTGAAAATCTGGATTGACGGGCTACTAAACCCGACCGCTGACAAGCAACGGCGGAGCGAGATTAGCCACTCAAACCCAGCACGGCAAGCGCCATTTTTCGAGCTGTAGGACGATTATCGCTGAAGTTGTAGGGCATTTCCTACAAATTTTTAGTAACCAAACACGGCTTTCCGTATCGGACGCGGCCTGGGGCCGCTGCTACAGGTGCGGTGCGCGCAGAATTTCGCGTAGCCGCTGCCGCCAGGCTGCGCTGGCCCCTGCGTGCGCGGAAGATCACCAGCGTGGCAAAGGGCCAGCGCAGCCTGCGGCCGCGGCTACAGGTTGCAGCGCCACAAAAGCACACCCATTCAATTATTCATCTACCCCACCCGCCACCCTGACGCCATCCGCTTACCCCTCTCTGGAGTTTGTCATGCGTCATACCCTGCTCATGCTCGCCATTGCCACGCCGCTGTCGGCGCTGGCCGCCACCGGCCCTGCGGTTGGGCCGCAGTACGACACCAGCCACGTGTACGTGGCGCCCGCCGACGTCGATGCCTTCGTGCAAAGCTTCACCGCCACCTTCGGCGGCAAGAGCACCCCGCAGGTGGTGGCCGATGTCACGCCCACGCCTAGCAGCACCACCTCGCAGCTGCTGCAGACGCCGTCCGGCACGGTGTCGCTGTTCGGTTTCAAGACCCCCATCCCGCACCCGTTCGGCGATGAGCGCAACGGCTACCTGGTCAAGGACATGGACCAGGCCGTCAAGCTGGCGCGCCAGGCCGGCGCCGACGTGATTGTCGCGCCGTTCCCCGACCCCATCGGCCGCGACGCGGTTGTGCAATGGCCGGGCGGCGTGAACATGCAGCTCTACTGGCACAACACCGCCCCCAACTACGCAGCGTTCCAGTACGTACCGGAAAACCGCGTGTACGTATCAGCCGACCGCGCCCCCGCCTTCATCAAGGCCTTCACCACCTTCTCCCACGGCAAAGTGGTGGCTGACGACAAGCACGCCCCGGGCGCCGAGATCGGCCGCGACAAGGGCACCTACGAGCGCGTGCGCATCACCTCGGACTTCGGCCGCATGACCGTGCTGGTCACCGACGGTCACCTGCCCTTCCCGTACGGCCACGAAACCACCGGCTACGAAGTCGCCGACCTCAACGCCACCCTGCAGAAAGCCACCGGCAGCGGCGCCAGCGTGCTGGTGCAACCGGCCAGCAGCGACGGCCGCCAGGCGGCCATGGTGCAGTTCCCGGGCGGCTACGTGGCTGAAATCCACCAAGCCCTGGCCAAGCAGTGAGGCGGCCAATCGTCGGCCTGTCGCTGGCGCTGCTGCCGCTGCTGGCTGCCGCCGACGACACGCGCCCCGCCATCAAGGCCAACCGCTGGCAGGAGGACTGGTCGGCGCTGGCCTCGCCGGCCCTGCGCACCCAGCCGCTGGATGACCTCAAGTACATTGCCCTGGGGGACAGCGCCTGGCTGTCCCTGGGGGCAACCCTGCGCGAGCGCCTGGAGATGAACGATGCCAACGGCTTCGGCACCAAGGGCGTGAAGCGCGACAACTACCTGCTGCAGCGTTTCCAGGTGCACGCCGACCTGCACTTCAACGAGCACTGGCGGCTGTTCACCCAGCTCGAAGACGTGCGCGCCTACGACAAGACCACCCTTGGCGGCGCCGACCAGAACCGCCTGGACCTGCGCCTGGCGTTCCTGGAATACATCAACGCCTACGACAGCGGCACCCTGAAGACCCGCGTCGGCCGCCAGGACTTTGCCTTCGACCTGCAGCGCTTCGTGTCGTCGCGCGACGGCCCCAACGTGCGCCAGTCGTTCGACGCCCTGTGGGCCGACTGGGAAACCGCGCAGTGGCGCTTCATCGGCATCGCCAGCCACCCGGTGCAGTACCGCGACGACCAGGACTTCGACGACACCTCCAGCCAGGCCGTGCGCTTCGACATGCTGCGGGTGGAGCGGCTGGTCAACGGCAGCCAGGAACTGTCCGCCTACTACGCGCTGTACCAGCGCGACGAGGCCCAGTACCTGGACGCGTCGGGCCATGAAAACCGTTCCATCTTCGACGCCCGCTACGCCGGCACCGCCGCGCAGGTGGACTGGGACCTGGAGGGCATGTACCAGGGTGGCAGCGTGGGCGGCAAGGACATTCGCGCCTGGGCTGGCGGCAGCCGCGTGGGCTACACCTTCGCCAGCACCCCCTGGACGCCGCGCCTGGGCCTGCAACTGGACGTTGCCTCGGGTGACAGCCACCCCGGCGACGGCCGCGTGGGCACCTTCAACCCGCTGTTCCCCAACGGCTACTACTTCACCCTGGCGGGCTACACCGGCTACAGCAACCTGATCCACGTCAAGCCATCGCTGACGGTCAAGCCGCTACCGGGCCTGAGCGTGCAGACCGCCATCGGCCTGCTGTGGCGCCAGACCACCGAGGATGCGGTGTACACCCAGCCCAATATTGCCGTGGCCAACACCGCCGGCACCGGCCAGCGCTGGACCGGCGCCTATGCCCAGCTGCGCACCGACTACGCCTTCACCGCCAACCTCGCCGGTGCGGTGGAAGCGGTGCACTACAACGTCGGGCAGACCCTGCGCGACGCCGGTGGGCATGACAGCAATTACCTGGGCGTGGAACTCAAGTTCAGTTGGTAAGCGCCTGACGCGGCAGCGCCCGGCGCCACGCGAACGGCGTGGTGCCGGTCGCCCGGGTGAACACCCGGGTGAAATGCGACTGGTCGGCGAAGCCGCAGTCCAGGCCCACCTGGGCGATGGACAGGGCCTTGTCCGCCAGCAACGCCTTGGCCCGCTCCAGCCGCGCCTGTTGCAGCCAGTCCCGGGGCGACTGCCCGGTGGTCTTCTTGAACGCGCGGGAAAAATGGCTGCGCGACAGCGAGCAGGCGCTGGCAATGTCGGCGATCGACGGGCTGCCGCCCAGTTGCTCCAGCATCAACTGCTTGGCGCGCCGCGCCTGCCAGGGCGACAGCGCCAGGCGCTGCGGCTCGGGGGCGGTGTCGCCGTAGTGCACCAGCAGGTGCGCACACAGGGCACTGGAATGCTGGTGCAGGGCTTCAGGCTGCGGCGTATCGGCGTCGGCCAGGGTAGCGGCCAGGGTCAACAACAGGTCGAGGGTCACCGGGTCCAGCGGGCCACCAGGGATGTGGGTACGGGCGTTCATGGGCAAGAATTCCTTCTACGGTCCAGGCTGCCAGTCTCCCCGCGCGTGGGCGCAACGTCCTTGCCGCCACCTTAAATGTTCTGAATTAAGAACGATTAAGGTTCGGCCAAGGAATTACCCCGGCATACCCGATAGCGTTGGCCATTCCATACCCTACCGAGGCGTTCGCACATGGCTTACTTGACCACCACCGACGGCACGCAGCTCTACTACAAGGATTGGGGCACCGGGCAACCCGTCGTGCTCAGCCACGGCTGGCCGCTGAACGCTGACATGTGGGACTACCAGATGAACTTCCTGGCGGCCAACGGCTTCCGCGTCATCGCCCATGACCGCCGTGGTTTCGGCCGTTCCAGCCAGCCGTGGACCGGCTACGACTACGACACCTTCGCCGACGACCTGGAGCAGCTGCTGGACGAGCTGGACATCAGCAACGCGATCCTGGTGGGCTTCTCCATGGGCGGCGGCGAAGTGGCGCGCTACCTGGGCCGCCACGGCAGCCAGCGCATCGCCAAGGCGGTGCTGGTGAGCGCGGTGACGCCGCTGATGAGCCGCCGCGACGACCACCCCGAGGGCATGGACCCGGCCATTTTCGACGGCATCCGTGCCGGCCTGTTGAACGACCGCGCCGGCTTCCTCGACGCCTTCGGCCCGGTGTTCACCGGCAGCGACAAGCCCGCCAACAAGGTCGGCAAGCCGATGCTCGACTGGACCCAGTTCCTGGCCCTGCAGGCCGGTTTCAAGGGCACCTATGACTGCGTGGCAGCGTTCTCCGAGACCGACTTCCGCGCTGACCTGCGCAGCATCACCATCCCCACCCTGGTCATCCATGGCGACGGCGACGCGGTGGTGAGCTTCGAGGTGACCGGCAAGGCCGCGGCCGAGCTGGTGCGTGGTGCGCAGTTGAAGGTCTACCCCGGCGCCCCGCATGCGGTGTATTTCACCCACAAGGACCAGCTGAACCAGGACCTGCTGGCGTTTGCCCGCGGGTAACGCAGCGCCTGCATCGCGACCAAGGTCGGCTCCTACCCCTGTCCGGCGTAGGAGCCGACCGTGGTCGGGGTGCCCCCCCCCCCCCCCCCCACACCGCAGGCGCCCCCGCGCCCCGGCCCCCCCATGCCCCCCCCCCCGCCGACATCACGCAAGGCCCGCACACGGCAAGGTAAACACGAACACCGTCTGCCCCTGCCGCCCCCGGTGCAGGTGCAGGGTGCCGCCCTGGGCATCCATGATCGAACGGCAAATCGCCAACCCCATGCCCATGCCGTTGGCCTTGGTGGTGAAGAAGGCGTTGAACACCTTGCCTTCATCTTCGACGCTGATACCCGGCCCGCTGTCCTCCACCATCACCACCAGCTGCCCGGCCACCGGCACGTTGGACGTCACCTGCAGGCGCCGCGCGGCAGCCGGCACGCTGGCCATGGCCTCCACGGCGTTGGCCACCAGGTTGTAGAGCACCTGCTGCAACTGCACGCCATCCACCTGCACATGCACCCCGGCCGCCTGCAAGGCGGTGTGCACCGTGACCTGCTGGGCGTCGGTTTCCACCGCCAGCAGGCGCAGCACCTGGGTGATCAGCTCATCGATCAACAGCCAGCTGCGGCTGGCCGGTTCCTGGCGCGCCAACGCCTGCAAGGCGCGGATGATATCGGCAGCGCGGCGGCCGTCACGGGCAATGTCGCGCAGGCCTTCCAGGGCCTCGCCCACCTGCGGCACCTCGCGCTGCAGCCAGCGCACGCTGGCGCTGGCGTTGGTGACGATGGACGCCAGCGGCTGGTTGATTTCGTGGGCGATGCTGGCGGCCAGCTCGCCCATCACCGTGCTCTGGCGCACCTGGGCCAGCTCGGCGCGGGCGCTGCGCAGCGCGGCCTCGGTGGCGCGGCGCTCGCTGACGTCAGTGGTCACGCCCACGTACACGCCGTCCTCGGCAGGCTCGGCGTGGGCTTCCAGGTGGCGCACGGCGCCATCGTCCAGGGTGATGCGGAAGGCCATGCGCAGCGGCAGGCGCGTCTGCCGCGCCCACAGCAACTGGGCGTTGAAACGCTCGGCGTCGTCCGCGTGCACCCGGCGCGCCAGCACCTCGGGCGCCGGGGCGGTGGCCGCGATCGGCAGGCCCCATACGGCGAACAGTTCATCCGACCATTGCGATTGGTCGCTGGTAACGTCCCAGCGGAACGAGCCGGAACGAATGATTTTCTGGCCGATGGCCAACAACGCCTGGCTGGTGCGCAACTGCGCCTCGGTGTCGCGGCGCCGGGCGTTCTCCTCCAGCACCTGGGCATACAGGCGCGCGGTTTCCAGCGAAATGGCCGCCTGCGCCGCCAGCAGCTCGATCATCGCCACCCGCGGGTGGCTGAACACGCCGCAGGCCAGGGCGTTCTCCAGGTACAGCAGGCCAATCACCTCGCCCTGCTTGAGCAGCGGCAGGCACAACACGGCGCCGGCGGCCTGCACGGCGAAGTACGGGTCGTCGGCGAACTCGGCGTCGCCGCCGGCCTGCTCCAGCGCCACCGTACGGCCGGTGCGCATCACTGTGTACAGCAACGACAGCGGCAGGCTGCGCGGCTGCACGGGCTGCTGGCGCAGGGTCACGCACACGCCGGCCTCGGCGGTTGCGCCGCTGGCGACGCTGAGCAGGTCGCCGCCTTCGACCAGGATCAACGCGCCATTGCGCGCGCCGGCGTGGACGATGGTGTTGGCCAGCAGGGTCTCCACCAGGCGCTCGAAGACGATTTCCCGCGACAACGCCTGGGACGCCTTGGTCACCGAGACCAGGTCCAGGTACTGCTGGCCGTTGAGCATGTCGATGGACGCGCGGGCGTCCAGCGGTTTGTTGTTCAGGTACAGGTGCGCGGCCTCCAGGGCCGCGACCTTGCCCGACGCGCCCCAGCGCAGGTAGGCGTCCCGGGCGCTGAAACGGTGGCTGCGGGCAGCGCTGGCCAGGCCCAGCGCCTGGTGACAGTTGGCCGCGCGCTCGTGCGCCAGGGCCAGCACCGGCACGCAGCCACTGGCAGCCGCCTGCTCGATGGCCGCCTCCAGCAGCTGCAGGGCGCGCAGCAGGTCGCCCTGCAGGCGGGCGATCTCGGCTTCCACCAGCAGTTCGCGGCCCAGGAACGCCTGGGGGTTGAGCTGCGCCCAGCGCCGCAGGTCGTGCAACGGCGGCTGCAGGCCCTGGATGGCCGCCAGCGGGCTATGGGCACTGGCCGCCAGGGCGGCGTGGTTGAGCGCCGAGTAGCACGCCAGGTCCGCCAGGTGCACATGGGCGGCCATGCAGCCCTTGAGCTGGGCCGCGCGCGCCAGGTCGTCGCGGGCGGCTTCGTGGCGGCCCTGGGTGAAGGCCAGCATGCCCCGGTACAGCCAGTAGAAGAAGCCGATGGGCAGCATGCGGCTGGCCTCTACCCGGGCCTGCCAGGGCAGCAGCGGGTCGCCGTGCGCCGGGCTGTCGGCATCCCGCAGGCCGCGCACATAGGCCTGCTGGATTTCCAGCAGCAGCCGGCTGTCGGCGAAACCGGCAGCGTCGGCCACGCCCATGGCCGCGTCCAGGCGCTGAGCCACGCGCGCAAGCGGCCCGCCCATCACCAGCAGGATGCTGACCATGTGATGGCAGGCGTAGCAGCTCAGCGCCGCCCGCCCCTCGCGGCGGCCAGCGGCGAACGCCTGCTCGCCGCACTCCAGCGAGAACGCCAGCGAGCGTGTCCAGGCGCTGGTGCGGCCCAGGGCCAGCTGCGTGGAGACTTGCCCGCTGCCCAGGCCCAGGGCCTGCTCCAGGCGCACCGCCACCTCGACGTAGTGCTGGCCCTCTGCATAGGCGCCGTATTCATCGGCCAGCAGCACGCCGAACCAGGCCAGGCCCGGCACCGACGCCGGGCTGACGCCATGGCGCACGGTCATCTGTAGCATGCGCGCCAGCAGCGGCAAGGCCAGCTCGCGCTCGACGTGAATGGCCGGGATGATCATCGCCGCCATCAGCTCCAGCGCGGCGGCGATGAAGGAATTGTTCACCGCCTGGTGCGCGAGCAAGGCGTCGATCGGCCGGTCGCCCAACGCCTGGCTGACCTGCAGGCGCAGCTGGTCGCGGTCATGGCCGTTGAATTCGATGCCGAACAGGGCCAGGCCGGCGCGCCCGGTGTGCAGGCTGGCGGCGTAGTTGTCGGCCAGCGACAGCGCCTCGATCTTCAGCACGTACAGGGCCGACACCTGGGTCAGCGAGTCGGCGCGATCGAGGATCTGGTCGATGCAGGCGTGGGCGCCGGCGTAGTCAGCGCTGTTCATCAGGCACTGGGCGTACAGCATGTCCATGGCGTCGCGCTGCTGCGGGGCCTGCACCCAGCGCGGGCAGCCTGCCAGCTCGCGCGCCAGGCGCAGGTACTGCAGGGCGAAGGGCAAGGTCGAGCTGTCGCGGGCCCGCTGCGCCGCCCGCAGCAGGGCGTCGACGAACACCCGCAGGTCGGCTTCCTGCAGCTGTTCATGGGCGCACTGCTGGATATGCAGGGCAATGCGGAACAGGTAGCCCGGCGCGCGGCTGTCGTCCATGGCCTGGATCAGCAGGTGCGCCAGGCGCGTGTGCTGCAAGGCGCGCAGGCGCGGAGCGATGGCGTGGTAGGCCGTGTCGCGCACGCGGTCGTGGCTGAAGCACCAGCCCTCGCCGTCGCCCAGCAACAGCCCGGCGTGCAGCGCCGGGGCCAGCGCCAGCCGCGTGCGCGCCGGCGCCAGGCGGCCCAGGTGGGCGATGTGCGCCAGGTCGGCGCGGGTGCCGATCAACGCCAGCAGCCCCAGCAGCCAACGGCTGCGGCGCGGCAGGCGGGCCATGCGCGTGAGCAGCAGGTCGACGACGTTGTCGGCCAGCGGGCAGGCCTCCAGCGCCTGCTGGTCCCAGGCCCAGCCCAACCCGCCAGGCCGTGGCACCAGGCGTTTTTCTTCCAGCAGGGTGCGCACCAGCTGCTGGATGAACAGCGGGTTGCCGCCGCTCTTGGCGTGGATAACCTCGGCCAGCGGCAGCAGGGCCGGCCCCTCGCTGCCCAGCAGGCCGTTGACCATGGCCAGCACGCCATCGGGCTCCAGCGGCAACAGCGCAAGCTCAGTGCAGTGGCCACCACCGCGCTTCACGGCCTGGGCCAGGCTGCCTGGCGCGCTGTCGCGGCTGGCCAGCACCAGCACCACGTGGGCCAGGGGCGCCTCGACCAGGTTGTGCAGCAGCGCCAGGCTGTGGCTGTCCAGGCCCTGGGTGTTGTCGAAAAACAGCAGCAGTGGCGTGCCGGGCCGGCCAAACACGGCAAGGCAGGCGCGCAGCAGCGGCTGCAGGCGGTCACTGCCGTCGGCCCGGGCGGGCTCGGGCACTGGCGCGTGCTGGCCCAGCACCAGGGCCAGTTCGGGCACCAGCGCCAGCAGCGGCGCCACGCCGTCGCCCAGCGCCAGCAGCAGACGGCTGCGCCACTGCGCCAGGCCCTCGGGGTGTTCGCCCAGCACCCGCAGCACCAGGCTGCGCAGGGCCGTGGACACCGCCGCGTAAGGCGTGGTCAGCCCGGCATGGTCAAAGCGGCCAACGGCAAACAGAATACTGCCGGCCACCAGGTCCTGGTGCACCTGGCGCACCAGCGCGGTCTTGCCGCTGCCCAGCGGGCCGCTGAGCAGCACCCGCTCGCCTTCGCCGGTGACCGCGCAGCGCAGCACCCGGTCATGCAGCACCGCGCACTCGCGCTGGCGCCCCGGCAGCGCGGCACTGATCACCCCGTGGGCGCGGCTGCCGCGGGCGCCGGGCTCGAAGGGGTGGATGCCCTGGAATTCGGTCCATTGCGCCAGGCACAGGCGCAGGTCGGCGGCCAGTTCGTCGGTGTCGGCATAGCGTTCATCCGCGCGCTTGGCCAGCAGCTTGAACACCAGCCCGGTCAGCGCCGCTGGCACCGCGGGGCGCAGGCTTTCCAGCGGCGCCGGCTGCAGGGCCAAATGCTGGTGCAGCCACTCCACGGGGTCGTTGCCCTCGAACGGCAACTGGCCGGTGAGCATTTCGTAGAAGCTGACGCCCAGCGCGTACAGGTCGCTGCGCTCGTCCACTTCATGGCCCACGCGGCCGCCCTGCTCGGGCGACATGTAGGCAAAACTGCCGCAGATGGCCTCGGCGGCCGGCACCGGCACGTCACGCTGGCAGGCCAGTGAAAACGCCATCAGGCGCACGTGGCCATCGGCGCCCTCGACCAGGTTGCAGGGCTTGATGTCACGGTGCAGGATGCCTGCCCGGTGCGCCTGGCCCAGGGCATGGGTGGCGCCCAGCGCCAGGCGCAGGAAACGCAGGATCGACAGGTGGTCGCCCATCACCTCGTGCAGGCCGCGGCCCTGGCTGTCGTCCAGCACCAGCAAGGGGCCATCCACGGCGCTGATCAGCGCGACCGGCACAATGGCCCAGGCGGGATGCAGGTGCTGGCGGAAATCGAACTCCTGGTGCAGGCGCCGGAAACCGCCTTCGGAAGGTAACGCCGCCGGGCGCGCTATCAGCCAGTCGCGCGCGGAAATCGGCGAGCGCACCCGGTAGCGGGCCACCTCGCCGTCCACCAGCAGCAGGCGCCAGGTGAGGTGTTTGAGCCATTGTTCGTTGAAACCGCCCAATTGCTGGCGGTAGTCGACCAGCTCAGCCGGCATGGGCGTCGACCCTGGCCGGGTCTACACCGATCTGTTCGCACAGGCGCACCAGTTCCACCAGGGTGGCGGCGCGCATCTTGGCCATGACGTGTTTCTTGTGCACCTTGGCCGTGACCTCGCGAGTGCCCAGGGCGGCGGCAATCTGCTTGTTGACCTTGCCCTCGATCAGCAGCCCCAGCACTTGCCGTTCACGTGGGGTAAGGGTGTGGTAGCGGCCACGCACCTCGCGGGCTTGGGCCTGGGCGGCGAAACGCTGGCGGGCGCCGGCCAGGGCGCGGTCGATGGCACCCAGCAGCTCGCCCTCGTCGAACGGCTTGGTGAGGAACTCCTGGGCCCCGGCCTTCATGGCCTTGACCGACATGGGAATGGTGCCGTAGCCGGTCATGAAGATGATCGGCAGCTGGCTGCCACGCCGCTGCAGGTCGGCCTGCAGGTCGAAGCCGGTGCCCACCTGCAGGTTCACGTCCAGCACCAGGCAGGCCAGGCGTTGCTCGAACCCGCAGGCAAGGAAGTCTTCGGCGCAGGCAAAGGTTTGTACCGCGATGTCAGCGGAACGCAGCAGCCGCGCCAGGGCGTCACGCACGCTGGCTTCGTCGTCCACCACATAGACAATGGGCGCGCCGTGCAGTACCGCAGGCGGCAGCTCGGGCAGGCTGGGCACGGGCGCCTCGAGCATGTCGTGCAGGCCCAGGCGTTCAAGCAGGGCAATCAGCAGGCCGTCGCGCGCCCCGCTGGCCGGCGCCGCGGGCGCAGGTTCCGGGTCGAGCACCAGCCGGTAACCGCGCCCGGCCACCGTGCGGATGCGCTCGCGCGAATCGCCCAGGGCCTTGCGCAAGGCCGAGATGTGCACCTGCAGGTTGTTCTCTTCCACCACCGCGTCGGGCCACACCCGCGCCAGCAGCTCATCCTTGCTGACCAGCTGGCCTTGCGCGGCGATCAGCATTTCGAGGATGTCGAACGCGCGGCTGCCCAGTTTGACCGGCACCGCGCCCTGGCGGATTTCGCGCAGGGCCAACGAGACTGTGACGTTTCCAATACGAATCATGAGGGGCTCACCCAGCCATCCAAGCGCCTGTCCATCGTGAGTCTGGCGATGGTGCCAAGACTAGAGACAGATGCAGGGGTTGGCAATTATCCGCTTGGATACGTTGCGATGAACGTGGAGGTGCATAAATCAGGAATCGTCATTGATAATGATTCGCATTGCATCTAGAATCACCCTGTCTTCCCCCACGACCGGTGACTGATCGTGAACCCTTGCACGGCAAAGCTCGACCTCTACCTGACCCAGCGCAAGGCGCTGATCAACTACGCCGCCGCCATTGTCGGCTGCCGCGACCAGGCTGAACGCCTGGTGCAGGAGGCCTGGCTGCGCTTTGGCGTGCAGCAGGGGGAAGTGCGGCCCAGCGGGCTGTTCCGCATCGTGCGCAACCTGGCGCGGGCGCGGGTGCGGCCGCCGGTGCTGGCGGTGGTGGAACCTGCACCGGCGGCGCCGCGCGCCAGCGTGTTGCACGGCCTGGTAGCCGCTGCCGCCAGGCTGCGCTGGCCCGCGCGTACGCTTGAGGTCGTTGGCGGCTGGGATAGCCTGCGCCAACGGCTACAGGCGTAACCTCAGCCCAGGTCGCCACCGCCCACCGGCAAGGTCACCCCGGTAATGTACGAGGCCTCGTCCGAGGCCAGGAACAGAATCGCCCCCACCTGCTCGTCCACCGTGCCATAGCGATGCATCAGGCTGCTGTCCAGGGTCTGGTCGACGATCTGCTGGTACCAGGCTTTTTCCTGTTCAGTTTGCTCGGCGCTGTTGCGCGGGATGCGCCGTGGCGGCGCCTCAGTGCCGCCCGGCGCCGTGGCGTTGACCCGCACGCCGCGCCCGGCGGTCTCGAACGCCAGGCAGGCGGTCAGCGCGTTCACCCCGCCCTTGGCCGCGCCGTAGGGCACGCGGTTGAGGCTGCGGGTGGCGATGGACGAGACGTTGACGATGGCGCCACTGCCCTGCCCCAGCATCACCGGCAGCACCGCGTGGCAGCACCACAGGGTGGGGAACAGCGAGCGGCGCACTTCGGCCTCGATCTGCTGGGCTTGGTAGTGCTCGAACGGCTTGGCCCAGATGGTGCCGCCGACGTTGTTGATCAGAATGTCCAGGCGGCCGAAATGCTTGACCGCCGCTGCCACCACCCGCGCGCATTCGTCGTATTGCTCAAGGTCGGCGGTCAGCACCAGCGGCTGGTTGGGCAGCGCCTCCAGTTCGTAGACCAGCTCGGAGCGGTCCACCAGCACCAGCCGCGCGCCTTCGGCGGCCAGGCGCTGGGCCACACCCAGGCCGATGCCCTGGGCGGCGCCGGTGACCAACGCAATTTTGTTCTCGAATCGATTCATGAGGTGTCCTCTGTAGCCGCTGCCGCCAGGCTGCGCTGGCCGGGGTGAACCCTGAAGATTTCCAGCGGGGCTCAAGGCCAGCGCAGCCTTCGGCAGCGGCTACGGTGATGGGGGCATCAAGCCGCAGCGAATTTTTCGAAATAGAAGTTGGCAGGCACGATGGCCTGGTCGCGCAGGTAAGCGCTCACCGCCTCCACCATCGGCGGCGGGCCGCACAGGTACAGGTCCACATCGCCATCGTTGAGGTGGCCGGGTTCGATATGCTGGGTCACGTAGCCTTTGCGCGGGTAACTGCTGTCCGGGCTGGCCACGCAGGCGCTGAAGGTGAAGTTCGGAATGCGCGCCGCCAGGGCTTCCAGCCGCGCGGTTTCCACCAGGTCGATGTCGTGGGTTACGCCATAGATCAAGTGCACCGGGTACTCGCTGCCCTGCTCGGCGATGCGTTCGAGCATGGCGGTGAACGGCGCCAGGCCCGTGCCGCCCGCCAACAGCAACAGCGGCCGACGGATCTCGCGCAGGTAGAAGCTGCCCAACGGGCCTGCCAGGGTCATGCTGTCGCCGGCCTTCGCCAGGCCGGTCAGGAAGGTGCTCATCAAGCCGCCCGGCACATTGCGGATCAGAAAGCTGACCTCGCCATTGCGTTGCAGCGAGCTGAAGGAATAGGCCCGGGTATGCTCGCTGCCCGGCACTTGCAGGTTCACGTACTGCCCCGGCAGGAAGGCCAGCTGGCTCAGGGCCTCACCCTTGATCTTCAGCGCAATGGTGCTGTCGGACAACTGCTCCACGGCGCTGATGGTGGCCTCGTACCTGGCCTGCCTGGTCTTGCACAGGTCCGAGGACGCCGGCACGCGCACCACGCAATCGCTCTGCGCGCGCATCTGGCAGGTCAGCACAAAGCCCTGGGCCGCTTCCTCCTCGGTCAGGGCATCTTCAATGTATTCCTCGCCCAGCTCGTATCGGCCGGCCTCGGCGAAGCACTTGCAGGTGCCGCAGGCGCCGTCGCGGCAGTCCAGGGGAATGTTGATGCCCTGGCGGTAGGCGGCGTCGGCCACGGTCTCGGTGGCGCTGCTGTCGATGAAACGGGTGACGCCATCTTCGAAATTCAGTGCGATCTTGTAAGTCATGCTGGCCGCCTCAGATGTGGTAGATGTCGATCAGCTGGCGCACGTAGTCATTCTTCAGCACCACCTTCTTGGTCTTGATCAATGGCCGCTCGCCACGGGTATCGAGGGTGTAGAAGCTGGTACCGAAGTAGCTGTCCACGGTCTTGTAGCGAAAGCTCAGGGTGTGCCAGTTGAAGCGCACCTGGGCCACGCCGTCGCGCTGTTCCAGCAGCTCGATGTTGCTGAGGTTGTGCGAGGTGCGGGTGTCGGGAATGCTGGCGCTGGAGCGTTCGGTCTTGATGCGGAATACACGGTCTTCCAGGCCGTCGCGGCGGCCGTACCAGATCAGCGAGATCTCCCGTTGCGGGTCCTGGGTCAACTCGTCGTTGTCGTCCCAGCTGGGCATCCAGAAGGTCGCGTCCGGGGCGTACAGTTCCAGCCAGTCGTCCCAGGCCTTGTCGTCCAGGTAACGGGCTTCGCGGTAGAGGAAATCGCGCACGGCGTCATGGCTGATCATTGCACCACCTCCACGGTGATGCGCTCGGCCTGCAGGGCCTGGATCATGGTCTGCTGCCAGTACTTGTGCTGCATCACGAACAGGCCTTCGTCCTCGGTGCGCACGCCGCTGAGCTGCGGGTGCAGGTCGATTTCCACTGCGGCGGCGTCGGCGCCTTCCACCCAGTGGGCGGCGCCGCGGGACATGTCGTTCCAGGCGGTGGTGCTGCCCTGGTAGCCCAGCTGGCAGGAGCGGAACTCCTCCAGGTCGTCGGGGGTGGCCATGCCGCTGACGTTGAAGAAGTCCTCGTACTGGCGAATGCGCTGGGCGCGCGCGGCGTCGCTCTCGCCTTTGGGCGCGATGCAGTAGATGGTGATTTCGGTGCGGTTGACGTCGATGGGCCGGGCGATGCGGATCTGCGAGCTGAACTGGTCCATCAGGTAGACGTTGGGGTACAGGCACAGGTTGCGCGAGTTCTGGATCATCCAGTCGGCGCGGGCGCTGCCGAACTGTTGCGCCAGCTCGTCGCGGCGCTCGTACAGCGGGCGGTCCTGGGGATTAGACCAGCGGGTCCACAGCAGCATGTGGCCCTTGTCGAACGAGTAGAAGCCCCCACCCTGCTTGGCCCAGCCGCCGGCGCTCATGGTCTTGGCGGTTGCATCGGCCTCGCGTTGCTGGCGTTGTTGCTGGGTGGCGGCGTAGTTCCAGTGCACGGCGCTGACGTGGTAGCCGTCGGCGCCGTTCTCGGCGGTGAGTTTCCAGTTGCCTTCGTAGACGTAGCTGCTGGAACCGCGCAGCACCTCCAGGCCGTCGGGGGACTGGTCGACGATCATGTCGATGATTTTCGCCGACTCGCCCAGGTGCTCTTGGAGGGATGGCACATCGGGGTTCAGGGAACCGAACAGGAAGCCGCGGTAGGACTCGAAGCGCGCGACCTTGGTCAGGTCGTGGGAGCCTTCGCAGTTGAAGCTTGCGGGGTAGCCAGCCTCGGCCGGGTCTTTCACCTTCAGCAGCTTGCCGGCGTTGTTGAAGGTCCAGCCGTGGAAGGGACAGGTGTAGGAACTGCGGTTGCCGGTCTTGTGCCGGCACAGCATGGCGCCGCGGTGGCTGCAGGCGTTGAGGAAGGCGTTGAGTTCGCCGGCCTTGTTGCGGGCAATGAAGATGGGCTGGCGGCCCATCTGGGTGGTGTAGTAGTCGTTGACGTTGGGGACCTGGCTTTCGTGGGCCAGGTACAGCCAGTTGCCCTCGAAGATGTGCTTCATCTCCAGGTCGAACAGCCGCGGGTCGGTGAACATCTCGCGCTTGCAGCGGTAGATGCCCTGCGCGCGGTCTTCCTGCAGCAGGGCATTGAGGTAATCGATTCCCAGGGTCATGGCCGGGGCCTCCGTTGTTATTGTTCAGGCACCTCCAGCGTACGAATGGGTGGGTACGGCCGATAGCCGATCCGTGCAGATCGCTATCCGTTGCCTGCAAGGCCGTCGCGCCGGCGCTTCAAGGTCTCGGACGGCAACTCGCCGAACTGCTTGCGGTACTGCTCGGCAAACCGCCCCAGGTGCATGAAGCCATGGTCCATGGCCAGCTCGGACAGGCTGCGGACCTTGCAGGTGGGGTCGCCAAGGCAGGCATGGATACGCGCCAGCCGGCGCTGGCGAATGTACTGCGCAGGCGTGGTGCTGGCGTTGCGCTCGAACAGGCCGTACAGGCTGCGCACGCTCACCTGCGCCACCTGGGCCAGGGCTTCCGGGGCCAGGTCCTGGCCCAGGTGGCGGTCGATGTGCTCCACCACCCGTTCGAAGTTCATGGGCGGCTCGTCGCCGGCCAGGGACACCACGTTGGTCAGCTCCAGCAGTTTGCTGGCGATGATCTGCGTGTAGTGGGCCTGCACCCGCGGCGGCGTGCAGGCCTCTTCCGCCTCCTGGCAGACCATGCCCAGCAGGCTCACCAGGCTGGGCAGCTGGTCGAGCCGGTAGCGCTGCTGGCCGAAGCGCACGCCACCGGCCGGCAGCGCCCAGCGCTGCTGCTGGCACAGGCCGTCGAGCAGGCGCACCGGCACCTTGACGATGAATTTCTCGCAGTCGGCCGAATAGGTCAGGTCCACCGGATCGTCGGGGTTGATCAGCAGCAACTCGCCCGGCGCCAGGTAATGGGCTTCGCGGCCATGGCGCCACAGGCAATGGCCGTGCAGCAGCACCTGCAGGTGGAAAAAGCACTCCAGCGCCGGCGACACCACGCGCACGGCGGCGCCGTAGCCCAGGCGGCACAGGTCCAGTTCGGCGAACGAACGGTGGCTGAGATGGGCCAGCGGGCGGCTGGCGCGCGGCAGCTGGATGCAATGGTTGCCCACGTGCTGGTTGACGTACTGCGACACTGCGTGGGGGTCGGCCAGGTGAAAGACTTCGCTGCGCTGGCCCAGTAAAGGCGTGTGCATGGCGGGGTTACTCGGATTGTTTTTATTGGTGACTACATCTTCACCCTTTGCGGGCGCGGGCGCCAATAGGCGCAAGGTCTGGTGCGATACCCTGCGGGTATGGGGCAAAGGCCCCGTCCCTGGGGATTTGCCCCGTTCATGGGGCTAGTGTTGCGCCAGTATCAGCTACCGCCGCGATCATCGCCTGGCTCGCCAGCGGCGTGCACGCCATGGTCATCACCCACTTCACCGGCAGCGTGCACGCCGTGGTTGTCGCCCGCTTCGGCGTGGGTGCCGCTGCGGCCGGAGGTCGAGGCGCCTGCGTGGCCGTCGCCATGGGTGCCGCCGCTGCTGGCGGAACCACCGTGGCTGCCACCACTGCCACTGTTGCCGCCGCCACCGCTGTTGCCACCGTGGCCGCCTCCGCCACCACTGCCTCCCCCGCCGCCTCCGCTGCCGCCACCACCACCACCACCACCACCACCACCACCACCACCACTGCCTCCGCCTCCGCTACCTCCACCTCCGCTACCGCCACCATGGCCACCGCTGCCGCCCTCCTTGGCATGGACACTGGAAAAACCGCCGAGTGAATCGGGTATCAGCACCACGGACGCCGACAACACCACGCCCATGGCCACCGCCAACAACGATTTCGTGATCAACATGCCTACCTCCACCAAACGCTAAGGATGGGTCTTGCACTAGCAGCCGTAGCAAGGGGCAGGCCATCACTTGATTGTCCCCAATTCAGAATCAATATTTCTCAAATAAGGCTAATTGTCCCTTCATGTCATCCTCCGTAAAGTGGCCCCCATACCAACCACACAACGTTTGAAGGAACAACCTCATGACCATTCGCAAAGCCCTCACCGCTTCCCTGCTGGCCCTGTCCATCAACAACGCCTTCGCCGCCGACACCGGCGCCGAGCACCACACCCAGGCGTTCCTCGACGCGCTGAACGCCGGTGGTGGCAAGCCCCTCGAACAGCTGAGCCCCAAAGACGCCCGTGCGGTGCTGACCGGCGCGCAGAACTCGGTGAAGGTTGACCTCAGCGGCACCGAGGTCAGCAACAAGACCATCCAGGCCGACGGCCAGGCCATCAAGCTGACCATCGTGCGGCCGGCCAAGGTGAAGGGGGAGCTGCCAGTGTTCATGTTCTTCCACGGCGGCGGCTGGGTGCTGGGCGACTACCCGACCCACGCCCGCCTGATCCACGACCTGGTGGTGAATTCCGGCGCCGTGGCGGTGTATGTCGACTACACGCCGTCGCCGGAAGCGCACTACCCCACCGCCATCAACCAGGCCTACGCCGCGACCCGCTGGGTGGCCGAGCATGGCCGGCAGATTGGCGTGGACGGCAAGCGCCTGGCGGTAGCGGGCAACAGCGTGGGCGGCAACATGGCTGCGGTGGTGGCGCTGATGGCCAAGGAACAGGGCGCCCCGCAACTGAAGTTCCAGCTGCTGCTGTGGCCGGTAACTGACGCGCACTTTGACAATGGCTCGTACCAGCAGTACGCCGAGGGGCACTTCCTGACCAAGAACATGATGACCTGGTTCTGGGACAGCTACACCACCGACGCCGGCCAGCGCGCCGAGATCCACGCCTCGCCGCTGCAAGCCAGCCCCGAACAGCTCAAGGGCCTGCCACCGGCCCTGGTGCAGACCGCCGGCCTGGACGTGCTGCGCGACGAAGGCGAGGCCTACGCCCGCAAGCTGGACGCCGCCGGCGTGGACGTGACCGCCGTGCGCTACAACGGCATGATCCATGACTACGGGCTGCTCAACCCGCTGAGCAACATCCCCGAGGTCAAGGCAGCCATGCGCCAGGCCGGCCTGGAACTCAAGGCGCACCTCAACTGACGCAGCCTAGCGGCAGCTGCTACGCGAATGCGTATACCCCATATCGCGGCCAAGGCCGGCTCCTACCACGAACGGTGTAGGAGCCGACTTTAGTCGGCGATTCAGACGACGCCAATTCAAGACAGTTGCTGCGACGACCCCCGTAGCAGCGGCCGCAGGCCGCGTCACCGCCCCCCCTCAGCTGAAGGCCTGCTCACGATGCCGCCCCCGCAAACACCACAGCGGAAACGGCAAGGTCACCAGCAGCAACAGCCACAGCAACGCATACACCGCGTCCACCCCCTCGTTCTGCAGGTTGACGAACAACTTCACCGGGATGCCCTGGGGAAAGTAGGCGAAGACCATCACTATCCCGAACTCACCGATCACCCGCGCCCAGGTAATGGCCAGGCCGTTGGCCAGGCTGCGTCGCGCCAGCGGCACCGTCACCCGCCAGAACACCTCACCCGCCGTGCTGCCCAGGCTGCGCGCCGCTTCTTCCAGGCTGCGCGGCACCTGCTCGAAGGCATTGCGCGCGCACAGCACGTAGTACGCCAGCCCCCCATACACCTGCGCCAGCACGAAGGCCGGCGGGTTGTTGTTCAGGCTCAGGCCCAGGTGCTGCAGCCCTTCGCCGAAATAGCCGTAGGGTCCATAGGCCGTCACCAACACGATGCCCATGGCCAGCGGCGGGGTCAGCAGGTTGAGCAGCACCGCGCCTTCTACCAGCCCGCGCCAGCGTGCCTGGGTGCGCGCCAGCCAGAACGCCAGCGGCGTGCCCAGCAGCACGATCAGCAGCATCGACAGGGCCGTCAGCCCCAGCGACACCGCCACCGCGTTCCAGTCACCGTACGCCAGTTGCAGATGCGCCCAACCGGTAGCGGCCACCAGGGCCAGCAACGGCGCCACCAGCACCAGCAGCGCCGGCAGCCCCAGCCACGCCGAGCCTGCGCGCCTCATGCGGTCACAGCGCCGGGCCCTTGGGCTGGCCGTAGCCGTTGGCCTGGAACAGCTGCTGGCCTGCCGCCGATTGCAGGTAGCTGACAAACGCCTTGGCGCGCGCCGGGTCCGGCGCGTTCTTCAGCACGGCGGCGTAGAACACCAGCGGCTGCGGGGTGACCACCTGGGCGCTGCCGTCCTTGCCGGGCAGGCTGAGGCTGACAGTGTCGTACCAGTCGTGGCTGAAGGTGGGGTTGCTCAGGTTGATCTCATCGGGCAGGGCAATGTAGGGCAGCTTGGCCGACAGGGTGGCGCTTTCATAACCGGACGCTGCGTCCACCTGCCCCGACTCCAGGCGCGTCAGCAGGCCGCCCTCGCCGAACACCTGCTCGGGGTTCTGGTCATCACCCAGCACGGCCTTGGCCAGGCCCGGCTGCTGGTAATACTTCTCCGCCAACTTGAAGGTGAAGATGATGTTCTGGCCCTGGGGGTCAGTGGCCGCATCGGTGCGACCAAAGCGCAGGCCGGGGCGCTGCAGCACCTGCCACCACGGCTGGGTGCCTTGGCTGGCGGCCTGCAACTGGCTGGCGAACCGGCTCTTGGGGTTGTAGGCGATGACCATGCGCGTGCTGGCCACCGGCACTGCCTGGTCCACCAGCCCCGCCTGCTTGAGCACCTCGATGGGCCCGGGGGTGATGGACACGAACACATCCGCCACCACCTTCTTCGACGCCAGCAACCGCGCCATGCCATAGGCGCCCTGCCCCTGCCCCTGGTACGCCACGTGCTCGCGCTGGGCAAACGCCGGGCCCAGTGCCTTGTCCATCACCACGCCCATGGAACCGGCGTAGGTGACCTGGATCGTGTCCTGGGCGTGAGCAGCCACGGCGCTGGCCATGGCCAGGCCAGCCAGCAGCCCCTGAACGGTTGTCTTCGACATGCGTGTGCGCCCCTCGGTCGCTATCTACCTTATTATATAGCGCCGATGATAACGGATCCCCCGCAGCAGCGGCCACCAGGCCGCGTCCATGGGCGCTGCGTTGGGCCAGGCATGCTGTGGCGCGTTCGGACGCAGCCTTCGGCAGCTTGTGTCTAGAGACGGGAATAGAATCTGAGGTGAAAGCGGTGAATGGCAGGCTGTTCAGCAGCGGTGTTAATAAGCATATGTAGCAGTAGACCCCCATTCCCCTCTCCGTTCTGGCTAAAAGCCCGAACAGTTGAAAACGCCTACCTCGATCATCACGAGCATGGGCATCACCAGAGTGGTCTCATGCTTAGGTGTAAAAGGTGTTCCCCATGATTTTCTGGCGCTGTATCGACGTCACTAAATCCTCCCTCGCAGTTTGGCTCCACCCCCAAGACACCAGCTTCAGGGCGTATTGATATTACTTGGACTGAAAGCCATGAGATGATGGCGCTATGCCTCTTTTTCACTGTTACTTCTGACAGGTGCGTAACGGGTAATGTATGTGATCCCATGCCTTCTCCTGAAGCACTCCCTTGGAGAAGATAATGGCTATTGTATTTAATTCCACGTTTGAGAACGGTGATTTTGATGGTTGGGCAGTAACGGCAGGTTCCGACCCCAGATTTGAAATTGTCAGGTACGAGTCGGGTTACGCTCTATCTATCGCCGACGGCTCCGGAAATATTGGTATTTCACGCAAAGTGAATTCCGGCACAGGAAATTACAAGCTTAGTTTTTGGGCGAAGAACGAACTCGCTGAGCACGGTCGGGAATTGGAGATCCAAATCTCCGCATCATCTGGGACCGGAGCGTTCATAGTTCGTAATCCACTAACGCCGGAATGGCAGGAATATCAAATCGATTTGGTTGGGGTGGACGTGGGTATTGTCACCTTCATCGAGTTTGCGAGCCGCAGCTTATACTTGCTTGGTTATATAAAATTAGAGACAGTGTGAGTGAAAATACGGTAGTCGGAAGCGCCGTATTAGCTGGTTAAAAGGCCGCAATTGAGCTCAGCTCCTTTGCGGTTTTTTTATTATGGCACTAGCCACGAATTAACCGCGCGGGTCTCAGCTCAGCCTGCAGCAGGTGCTGATCGGCCAGACCGCCCTGCGCCTGGACGGCAGGATTCTCGCCAAGGTGCTCCGAATCGGCGCGCCCAGGTTTGCAGATAGTGGTCATCTCGCTGCCGAGCTGGTCATCCTGGCACTGGTCAACGGCTACGGCTTCCAGGCCACGGCTGCCTGCGGGGCGGTCACGCAGATCGTCAACCAGTGTGGCAGCTCCGCAGGATCGAGCGGTTGGTTAGAGATCGGGACGCGGCAAGGTTCTGTGTAGCAGCTGCCGCCAGGCGGCGTCCGGCCCTCCAGCGGTGTTCCTGGGGGTACGCGGCGAAATCGGACACGGCCCGCCGCCGCGGCTACGGGGGTGGGTCAGCGCTTGAGGCGTTGGCGGTACAAGGCGATGTCTTCATCCGAAATGTCTTCCCGGTAGCACACCGGGGCGTAGCCGCCAGGCTTGCTGTACGCGCTGCGGCGCCCGCAACTGCTGCCGTTGCGGGCCGTGTTGTAGGGGCAGGCACAGGTACGGGGGTAGCTGGCAACCGACTCGGCGATGATGCGGCGGGCGATTTCATCGTCGCTGGGGGACGGCGCCTTGGCCAGGGCCAGGCCGGAAAAGAGGGTCGCGGCCAGGGCCACCGACAGGAGATTTCGCATGCGACGTTCCTTGTTAGGCGATGGCAATAAGATAGCCTATAGCCATCATTTGCGCTCTGCACTTTGGAGCTGTGCTTCCGGGACGCAGCCTTCGGCAGCTGCTACAGGGGCACGCGCAACATGGTTTCTGTAGCAGCGGCCGCAGGCCGCGTCCGGGGCGCCGCGCTTTGCTCGGGATACGGCGGTGAACCCGGACGCCGCCTTCGGCAGCTGCTACGGGGGGGTGGGGAACCAGGCTGATGCGCACAGGCCGGTGCCGGAGGGGTTGGTGGCGAGGCTGACGCGTGCGCCGTGGCGCACGGCGATGGCCTGGACGATGGACAGGCCCAGGCCAGAGCCGCTTTCGCGGGTGCCCAGGCTGCGGTAGAAGGGATCGAACACGCGCTCGCGCTCGGCCTCGGCAATGCCCGGGCCGCTGTCGCGCACCTGGATCAGCGCCCCGCCGTCGGCCAGCGCCACGGCCAGGTCGACGCGGCCGCCGGGCGGCGTGTAGCGGATGGCGTTGTCCAGCAGGTTGCGCACCAGGGTGTGCAGCGCCAACGGGCTGAGCGGCAGGGTCAGCGCCGGCCCTGGTTCCACGCCCAGGTCGATGCCCTTGGCTTCGGCCAGCGGCCACAGGGCTTCCAGCACCTGGCGAAAGACCTCGTGCACCACCGCCGTCTCGGCCGAGGCGCCGCCATCCTGGGCCGCGGCCAACGCCAGCAGTTGCTCCACCAGCTGCTTGCCCCGTTCGATGCCCAGCTGCAAGGTGGCCAGCCGCTGCTGAGCCAACGCCGGCATGGGCGCCGCCGCCAGCCGTTCGGCCTGCAGCGACAGCGCAGTCAACGGCGAGCGCAGCTCGTGGGCGGCGTCGGCGACGAAGCGGCGCTGCTCATCCATGGCCCCGGCCACCCGCCCCAGCAGGCCGTTGATGGCCAGCACGAAAGCGCGGATCTCGCTGGGCAGGTGCTGCTCGTCCATGGGGTGCAGTTGCTGGTCGTCGCGTTGCTCCACCTCGCTGGCCAGCTGGGCGATGGGGCGGAACACCTTGCGCACCAGGTCAGCGACGACCATCAGCAGCACCGGGAACAGGATCAAAAACGGCAGCAGCCCGCGCCAGGCGCTTTCCCGTGCCTCGCGGTCGCGGGGGCCGGTCTCCTGGGCCACGGCAATGCGCTGGCCGCTGGAGGTGGTGTGCACCAGCACGCGAAACGGCTCGCCGCCCACCTGTTGGGTGGAGAGGCCGTCGACCAGATCAGTGGGCAGCGGCAACGGCAGCGCGGCGTCGTCGGGCGCCTGGGCCTGGCGGCCATCGGCCAGGTACTGGACGATGATGCGCGACTCTTCATCGTCACCCTTGATGGCCTGGTCTGCCGCGGGGTATGCCAGGGTCATGTGCTGGCGGTCGAACAGCATGGCCATCTGGCGCAGGGTGTTGTCCTGCATCTCCAGCGCCTCATCGAAGGCGGAGACAAAGGCAAACACCCCAGCGACGATCGCCACCACCAGGATGGCCGCCGACAGGGTCACCGACAGGCGAAGCTGGATGGACTCGTTCAGGCGTCTTTTGCAACCAGCCATCCCATCCCCCTGACGTTCTTGATCACCTGGCTGCCCAACTTGCGGCGCAACGAATGGATCAGGAACTCCACGGCGTTGCTCTCCACCTCGTTGCCCCAGGCGTAGATGCGGTCCTCCAGTTCGCTGCGCGACAGAATCGCGCCGGGGCGCAGCAGCAGCGCCTGCAACAGCGCGAACTCGCGGTTGGACAGTTGCACGTCGGTGGCCTCGGGGCTGCTGGCCAGCTTGGTCACCGGGTCGAGGCTGACCACGCCGTTGCCCAGCAGCGGTTGCGCGCTGCCGCCGCGGCGCCGCACTACCGCGCGCATGCGCGCCAGCAGTTCGGCCATGTGGAAGGGTTTGAGCAGGTAGTCATCGGCGCCGCCGTCCAGGCCGCGCAGGCGGTCGTCGAGGCTGTCACGCGCGGTGATGATCAGCAGCGGCGCGGTGTGCCGGGCGGCGCGCAGGCTGTCGAGCACGCCCAGGCCGTCCTTGCCGGGCAGGCCCAGGTCCAGCAGCACCAGGTCGTAGTGCTGGGTGCGCAGGGTGGCCAGCGCCGCGAGGCCATCGGTGACCCAGTCCACCGCGTCGCCGTTGTCCGTGAGCGCGCCCTGCACCGCTTCGCCGATCATGGGGTCGTCTTCCACCAGCAGGATTCGCATCGTTGGCCCTTTCCTCGATCGGCGCGCGCCGGGGTTATTTGCCGCCTTGCAGCGACGTGAAGGTCGCCAGCAGCGCGGTCATCGCCGCCTGGCAATCCTGCTGCACCGGAGTGCCGGCGCGCAAGGCCTCCAGCGCCTTGTCGATGGCATCGTCGAGTTTATGCCAGTCGCTGGCGGCGCGTGGCTTGAGGCCCGCCTCGGCACCGTCCCAGGCCAGTTCCAGGTCCTTGATGCGAGTCTTCGCCGCAGGCAGCTGGTTCTTGTCCACCAGGCCCGCCACGTCGCTGGCGATGGCCTGGAACGCCGACAGGTCGCCCAGCCGCGTGGCCGCCGCCTGGGTGCTGCCGGCGGCGGCCGGCTTGGCGGCCTCCGGCGGTTTCGAGCAGCCGGTGGCCACGCCCAGCAGGGCGATGGCGGCGAGGATAGCGGTCTTGCGTACCAGGTGTTTGACGTAATGCATGGGAAGTTCCTTGAGTCAGGGTGAAGGAGTATTCAGTGGGCAAGGCGCTGGCGGCTGACGCTCCATTGCGCCACGCTGACCAGCATCAGGATCACGCAGAGGAAGATCGCACTGGTCCAGGCGGCGCCCATGCCCAGGCCGCCGTAGGTCTTGGCCTGGGTGAGCAGGTCGCCCAGGGAGGCGCCGAAGGGTCGGGTGAGGATGTAGGCGATCCAGAAGGTCAGCACGGCGTTGGCGCCCAGGCGCCAGGCCACCAGGGTGGCGGCGATCAGCGCGCCGAAGATCACCGCGCCCAGGGTGAAGCCCAGGCCCAGGGCCTCGGTGGCCAGGTCGCCAGCGGCGGTGCCCAGGGCGAAGGTGCAGAGCACCGTGGCCCAATAGAACAGCTCGCGCCGCGGGGTGACGATGGCCTGGATGGAGAGGCTGCGCTCCACCGCGAACCAGGCCGCGAACAGCAGCGCCAGCAACACCGAGAACACCGCCGTGCTGGCGTACAGGCTGACGCCGAGCTTGTCAGTGAGCACGTCGGTGATCTGCGTGCCGACGATACTCACCAGCACCACCGACAGCCAATACACCCACGGGGTGTACGCCCGGGTGCGCAGCTGGGTGGCCAGGGCGATGGCCAGCAGCACGGCCATGCCGATGCTGGTCACCGCCTGGCCGAGGCCGACGTCGACCGCCAGGTAATCCGCGCAGGTTTCGCCCACGGTGGTGGACATGATCTTGATCACCCAGAAGGACAGCGTCACTTCGGGGACCTTGTTCAGCCAGTCGGCTGCGGTGAGAGGTTTCATGCGGGGCTGCTCCGTTTCACGATAAGCAGCAGCCTACGCAGCGAAACTTAGCCCAGCCTGAGCCCCCTTCCCCCGTAGCAGCGGCCGCCGGCCGCGTCCCCTGACATCGCGGTGCCTGGGGACGCGGCCTTTGGCCGCTGCTACGAGGTGGAGTGTCAGGCGATCGGGACCAGGGGGTCGGCGGCGGCCCAGGCGGCGTCGCGGTCGGCGGCTGGCGGGTAGATCCACACGGTGTTGATCTGGGTCTTCAGCGCCTTGGCTTCCTCGCGCACCAGTTTCACCTGGCGGTCCCAGCCCTCGGTGTACACCGCGCCCCAGGCGCCCAGGTCCAGGCAGGTGACGTACTTGGGCTGGCGGTACGGCAGCGGCTCAAGGCCCAGCACCTGGGCGGCGACGTTGTAGCCGCTGAAACGGCCCAGCATGATCGCGTGCTGGCAGGTCATCAGGGCGTGGTTGCCCAGGTCGTCGGTGGCGGCGTGGGCGACGTCGCCGGTGGCGAAGATGTCGTCCTGGCCAATCACCTTGAGGCTGCTGTCCACGTGCAGGCGGCCCAGGGCATCACGCTCGCCGGGGACCTGGGTGGTCAGGCCGTGGGCGCGCACGCCGGTGGTCCAGATCACCGTGCTGGCCTCGATGCGCTGGCCGTCGTCAAGGGTCACGCCCTGCTCGTCCACCGCCACCACCGACGCCTGCAGGCGCCAGCTCACGCCCAGCTCGTCGCTGGCCTGGGCGATGGATTCGGCGATCTGCGCGCCCATGCTGCCGCCCACCTGGGCGCCGCGGTCAACGATGATCACCTCCACCGCAGCGTCGGCGCCGAGGATTTCACGCAACCGCGCCGGCATTTCCGCGGCGGTCTCGATGCCGGTGAAACCACCGCCGGCCACCACCACGGTGTTGCGCGCACGGCTGGCAGGCTGGCTGGCCAGGCCCTTGAGGTGTGCTTCCAGGCGCATGGCCTGCTCGATCTGGTCGACGTCGAAGGCGTGGGCCGCCACGCCGGGGGTGTCGGGCAGCGCCAGGCCGCTGCCGGTGGCCAGCACCAGCTTGTCGTAGCTCACCGCCTGGATGGCACCGTGGGCGTCGGTGTAGCGCACCAGCTTGTGCGCCACGTCGATGGACTGCGCTGCGCCCTGGATGAACTCCACGCCCACGGCGTACAGCAGTTCACCGATGGGGGCCGCCAGGCGGTGGGCGTTGGGCTCGTAGAACCGCGGGCGGATGCGCAGCTCGGGCTGCGGCGCCAGCAGGCTGACGCGGGTGTCGTGGTGGCCGTGCTGGTTGAACAGGCGCGTGGCGCCCAGGGCAGTCCATACACCGCCGAAACCGGCACCAAGGATAAGGATGTGCTGTTGCATGCTGCGCTCCAGAGGGGCAAGGGAGGCGGCTGGGTGCGCCTCGATAACTGCGACTATATTTGTCGTAGTTTAATTTGGCAATCCCCCGTCCATCGGACAGGCTGCGTTGCTGGGCTGCATGAGCATTGTTAGAATGGCGACTCATTCAGTCGGAGATCTCCCATGTCGCTCTACAGCGCGGGCGTTGAATACGGCATCCATTGCCTGATTTTCCTGGTGGGCCCCGGTGGTGACAGCCGCGAGGCCAGCGTGCGCGACCTGGCCGACCTGCAGGGCGTGCCCCAGGACTACCTGGCGAAGATCTTTACCAAGCTGGCGAAGGCAAAACTGGTGGCCGCCACCGAAGGCGTGCGCGGCGGCTTCCGCCTGGCGCGGCCGGCGGACGAGATCAGCCTGCTGGACGTGGTCAATGCCATCGATGGGCGCAAGCTGATTTTCGACTGCCGCGAGATCCGCGGCCGCTGCGCGCTGTTCGACGGCGAGCCGCCGGCCTGGGCGCTGGAAGGCGGCTGCGCGGTGCACGGCGCCATGCTCACGGCGCAGCAGCGCATGGAAGAGGCGCTGGCGCAGCAGACCATCCTGGACATGGCCCGCAAGGTGGGGCGCAAGGCCCCGGCGGAGTTTGGCGGGCAGGTGGATGAGTGGATCAATGAGCGGCGCGACCGCAAGATCCAGACGGTCACGCTTTAGACCGCGGCGCCTGTGACGCGGCCTGCGGCCGCTGCTACAGGCGGCGTCCCGGCTACACGCGGAAGCGACGCAGCACGTTGTCCAGCTGCTGGCTCAGGGTTTTCAACTGCGCACTGGCGCCGTTGGATTGCTCCGCCGCCTGCGCCGCGTGGCGGGACAGTTCGGCGGCCTGGGTGACGTTCTGGTTGATGTCTTCCACCACGTGAGCCTGCTGCAGCGTGGCGCTGGCGATGGAGGCATTCAGGCCGTTGAGTTTATTCAGCGCCTGGCTGATGGACGCCAGGCTCTGGCCGGCCAGGTTGGCCTGTTCGATGGTGAGCTGCGAGGCACGGCTGCTGTCGCCGATCACCTTCACCGCGGCGTCGGAATGACGCTGCAGGCGCTCGATCATCGCCTGGATTTCCGCCGTTGATTTCTGCGTGCGCTGGGCCAGCAGCCGCACCTCGTCCGCCACCACCGCAAAGCCCCTGCCCTGTTCCCCGGCCCGCGCCGCCTCGATGGCCGCGTTCAGGGCCAGCAGGTTGGTCTGCTCGGCAATGGCGCTGATGACCTCCAGCACGCTGCCAATCTGGGTGCTTTCGCTGGCCAGGGTGCGAATCACTTCCACCGCCTGGCCGATGGTGCCCGACAGCTGGTCGATCTGCCGCAGGCTGCTGTCGATGTTGGCCTGGCCGCGCTGGGCCTCGGATTCGGCGTCGCGCATCTCGCTGGCCGCGTGCTCGGCGTTCTTGGCCACGTCCTGCACGCCATAGGTCACCTGATTCACCGCGGTGGCCACCAGTTCCATCTGCTGCGACTGCTGCTGGCTGCGCACCTGCGCCTGGTCGGCGTCCACCTCCAGCTCGCCGGAGGCCTGGCCCAGGCGCGTGGCCGATTGCTGCAGGTCGCTGACCACCTGGCGCAGGGTGGCGACGAAGGCGTTGAAGTGGTGGGCCAGTTGGGTGACCTCGTCGTTGCCCTGCTCCTCCAGGCGCCGGGTCAGGTCGCTGTCGCCGCTGGCGATACTGGCCATGGCCTGCACCGCGGTGTTCAGCGGGCGGACGATGCTGCGCGCGATCAGAATCACCAGCAGCGCCATGATCAGGATGATGCCCAGGCTGATGGCCGCGGCCTTCAGCACCTGCTGATGGAACTCGGCCTCGACGTCGTCCACGTACACGCCCGAACCGATGATCCAGCCCCAGGGCGCGAACAGGCTGATGTACGAAGTCTTCTCCACCGGCGCGCTGGCGCCCGGCTTGGGCCAGCGATAATTCACCACCCCGGCGCCCTGGGCCTTGGCCAGCGCCACCATGGCATTGAACACCTCGACGCCGTCCGGGTCCTTGATGGCCGACAGGTCCTGGCCGTTCAGCTTGGGGTTGGCCGGGTGCATGATCATCACCGGGCGCAGGTCGTTGATCCAGAAGTAATCGGTCTGGTTGTAGCGCAGCCCGCCCACTGCCGCCATGGCCTGGGCCTGGGCCTGCTCGCGGGTCAGGGTGCCGGCGGTTTCCAGGCCGTGGTAGTAATCCAGCAGGCCGCTGGCCGTCTGCACCACGTGCATGGTCTTCTGCGCCTTGGCGTCGTACAGGTCATCGTGGATCTGCCTGACCATCGCCACTGCCATGGCGCACAGCATCAACGCCGCCACCAGCAGGATCAGCCACAAGCGGCGGCTGATGGAAAGATTGCGCATGTTCATGTCCGCTACTCCGTGCATTGTTTTTGTTATGGCCTTTGAGAGGCCATCGGCGCGGGGGACGGGAAATGAAGGGGGCAGGTGCCGGTGTCCGGTATTAGGCATAAATGCCGTGCAGCGAAGCTGCACATGAAGTGCACTCGATCAAGCGCGTGATCTGGCTTTTGATCTGCTTGTGATCTGGCTTTTGATCTTGATTGTATGCCCCGTAAAGCGCCCGGGCCGACTGGAGGCGTCGATCAACGGGCTGCCCGAAGGGCCGAGGCCGCAGGCCGAAGAGACGGTAACCCGCAGGCTTCTATAGCGGGTGCCGTCTGCCCGTTGAGCGGCGCCGGAAAGAGGCCCTGGCGCTTTATGGGGCACACAATCAAGATCAAAGGCCGCACGGGATCAAGGTCAAGATCAAGAGCGCGATTGCGGTTTGTCCAAGACGCGTTTCACGCGTTTTCCGCCGCGATTTGCTCGGAGGCTGCAACGTAATCGGCCTGGAACTGCGGCGACTCGATCCAGGCCAGGGCCTGGGCTTCGTCGGCGCCGGCCGACCATTGGCGGTATTCGAGCAGGGCAGCGAGGATAAAGTCCATGGCGCCCTCCTCGCCTTCCTGCTCGAACACCAGCACCAGCAGCGGGTGCGACAGGAACGCCTTGCACAGGGCCAGCTGGCTGGTGGCCTCGGCATCACGCATCAGCTTGAACAGCTCGGTGAGGTCCACCGATTCGAAGTCGATGCGCTGGTCGTTGGGGTCCAGTTCCACATCGGGGGCGGCGGCGCGCTTGACGCGGTTCTGCTTGGCCTTGGTCTTGGCGCGGGCGGCGCGTTTGTCTTGCTTGTGGGTGGCGGCCATGGGGCGCAGTTCCGTATTGCTGGAAAAACGCCCATGTTACCGCAACCAGGGGTCCGTGGTCAGAACAGCGACAATGGGTAGCTGACAATCAGGCGGTTTTCGTCGAACTCGTTGGTGCTGTAGTCACGGCGAATACTGGAGTTGCGCAACCGCACGTTGAGGTCCTTGAAGGTACCGCTTTGCAGGGTGTAGGCAATCTCGCTCTCGCGCCCCCACTCCTTGCCGTCGGTGATGGTGCCGCTGTGCACGTTGCTGCCGCTGATGTAGCGGTTCATCAGGGTCAGGCCGGGGATGCCCAGGGCGGCGAAGTTGTAGTCGTAACGCAGCTGCCAGGAATGCTCCTGGGCGCTGTCGAAGCTGGAGTTGTAGCTGTCGTTGGCCAGGGTGCCGCCGCTGGTGCCGTTGACGCGCATCCAGGCGTTCTTGCCGGTCAGTTTCTGCAGGCCTACCCACAGCGTGCCACCGCCGTAGCGGGCGGAGAACATGCCGGACAGGGTGCGGTTGTCGAGGTCGCCGTCCAGCGCCGCGCCGTCCTCCTTGCCCCAGAAGTAGCCCAGGTTGGCGCCCAGGGTCCAGGCGCCGACGTTTTGGCTGTGCAGCAGTTGCACGTACTGCTGCTGGTAGATGTCTTTCAACTGCGCATTCCACACGCCCACCAGGGTGTGCTTGTCGTTGAAGGTGTACTCGCCGCCGGCGAAGTTGAAGCGGTCGGAGGTGCCGGTGGTGTTCCCCTGCATGTTCATGTCGGTCATGCTCGAGTCGTTGCGCGGGCTGTTCTGGCGGAACTGGCCGCCGTACAGGGTCAGGCCCTCAATTTCCCTGGAGGTGACCTGCCCGCCCTGGAAAGTCTGCGGCAGCGAGCGGCCGTCGTCCGAGCGCAGGATCGGCAGCACCGGCATCCACTCGCCGACCTTCAGCTCGGTCTGGCTGATCTTCATCTTGCCCGCCACGCCCAGGCGGCCGAAGGTGGACGCCGGGTCGCCGTCATGGTCCACCGGCAGCAGCTGCGACCCACCGGTGCCGCCACCGCCGTTGAGCTTGACCGAGTACAGGCCCAGCACGTCTACACCAAAGCCGACCACACCCTGAGTGAAGCCGGAGCGGGCGTCGAGGATGAAGCTCTGGGTCCACTCTTCCGCCTGGTTCTGGCCGTAGCCTGGATTGGTGAAGTTGCGGTTGAGGTAGAAGTTGCGCAGGTTGAGGTTGGCGGTGGCGTCATCGAGGAAGCCCTCGGCCATGCCGTCCAGGGGCAACGCGGCCATCAGGGCCAGGGTGCTGACGAAACGCGGGTTGAAGGTC
Source organism: Pseudomonas sp. GYB4201 (assembly GCF_056312595.1). Lineage (NCBI taxonomy): Bacteria > Pseudomonadati > Pseudomonadota > Gammaproteobacteria > Pseudomonadales > Pseudomonadaceae > Pseudomonas > Pseudomonas sp. GYB4201. The sequence continues at coordinate 67,347 of NZ_JBWGIG010000023.1, forward strand.
ATTTTCATTGTTATTGTTTTCCATTTTCTTCGGGCAAGGGGGCTCCGCGCGCCCTGAGCTGTCAGGGCGCCGGAGGTGAAGCGGGAACGTGTGTGCGGGAGGTCAGGCGGCCTGGCTGGCGGCCAAGGCCTGGCCGGCGCGGCGCTTGGCCACGCCGTTGAGCAGGATGGCCACGGCGGCGAAGAACGCCGGCACGCCGAGCATGGCAAACAGCGCCGGCAGGCTCAGGCCCATGCTCAGCACGGCGCCGCCGATCAACGAGCCGAAGATGGCGCCGAAGCGGCCGATGCCCAGCATCCAGCTGACGCCGGTGGCGCGGAAGTCGGTGGGGTAGTAGCCGGGGGCGAAGGCGTTGAGGCCGGTCTGCGCGCCGCTCATGAAGAAGCCGGCGGCGATCACGCCCACGGCCAGCAGGCTGGATTCCAGGCTGAACGCACCCAGCAGCAGGATGCAGGCACCGCCCAGGGCATAGGAGGTGGCGATGACGCGGTTGGGGTTGCGGCGGTCCATGATCCAGCCGACAAAGATCGCGCCCACGGTGCCGCCAATCTGGAACAGGCCGGTGATGGTCGCGGCGCGTTCGATGGGCAGGCCACCGTCACGCAGCAGGGTCGGCAGCCAGCCCATGGTCAGGTAAATCACCATCAGGCCCATGAAGTAGGTGGTCCACAGGGCCAGGGTGCCGGCGCGGTAGGTGTCGGTGAACAGCTTGCTGACCGGCGCCTTGTCCTGCGCCGGTGGCTCGCTGAGGGTGAAGCGGGTGTTGCCGTCGAAGGTGCCGCCCAGCTTGTTCAGCACCCGCGCGATGTCACCGGCCGGCGCCTTGCGGCTGGCCAGGAAGCGGGGTGACTCGGGCAGCAGCAGCCACAGGAACGGCAGCAGCGCCAGGGGCAGCAGGCCGCCCACCAGCAGCACCGACTGCCAGCCGTGCAGCGGGATCAGCCAGGCGGCCACCAGGCCACCGCCCCCCGAGCCCAAGTTGAAGCCGGTGAACATCACGGTGATGAACAGCGAGCGGTTACGCTGGGGCAGGAACTCACTGAGCAGCGTGGTGGTGTTGGGCATGGCGGCGCCCAGGGCCACGCCGGACAGCAGGCGCAGGCCGGCCAGTTCCCAGGGGTTACGGGCAAAGGCGCAGGCCAGGCTGAGCACGGCGAAGCCGGTGACGGCAATCAGCAGGATTCGCTTGCGCCCCAGGCGGTCGGCGTAGGGGCCGGCGGTCAGCGCGCCGATGGCCAGGCCGATCATGCCGGCGCTCATCACCGGGCCGAAGGCGGCCTTGGTCAGGCCCCATTCCTGGGTGAGCGAGGGGGCGATAAAGCCCATCACCGCCACGTCGAGGCCATCGAACACCACCACCAGAAAGCACAGCGCCATGATCAGCCACTGGTAGCGGCCCACGGGCCGTGAGTCGATCCACCCTTTGATGTCGACGGAGTCGTTGCGCATGTTGTTTCACCTTGTTGTTTTTGTAAGGTTGCCGTGGCCTCTGCGGGCCAGCGGGTGTTGCAGTGGCTGCGACTGTACGTCGACTGGGGGGCGGCGCGCCTGCGGGTTCTGGTTAAGCAGGTATGTGATTTGTTTATCGGGCTGGCACGGGCGTGCCGCTTTCAGTCCTTGGCGAACTGGAAGCGGCGTTCCTGGGAAGTCAGCCGGCGGGCGGCGTCCTTGAGGGGCTCGGGGCATGGCAGGTCGGTGATCCGCGCGATCAGCCGGACGTTGCTGCCCAGGTTGTGCGGTTGGGGCTGCACCAGGGTCTTCATCTGGTGGGCGACCTTGAAGATGTCTTCGGCGCAGCGGCCGTCGAAGTCGCCGTGCAGCTCCAGGAACTGGCCACTCTTGTCGTGGTGGATCTGCAGGTGGTAGCGCTGGGAGCCGTCACGGCCACCGCTGCCCAGCAGCACTGGGGTAAAGCCTGGGCCCAGGTAGGCGCGCAGCTGATCCTGCAGGGCGTCCTGGATGGCCACCGGCACTTCTTCGATCAGGGGTTTGGGGCGGGCCTTGAGTTTGCGCTTGAGCTTCACAATGCGCCCTCCACCGCCTGCCACGGCAGCTGCACGGCCACCGGGTGCTGGAACGCGAAGGCGTAGCCGGCCACCTGGGCCTGCACCACGTTGAAGTCGCAATAGCTGGTGAACGCCGGGAAGATCACTTCGGCCACGTAGGGGCCGCGCACGCGTTTGTCCAGTAGCAGGGTCAAGCCGACAGAGCGTATCAAGTCTTTCATCATTACCTCGAAAGCAGAAAACTGCGTCGCGCCTGGCGCTTCATGCGCAACTGGCGCCTCGGGGCAAAGCTTATGCGGGGCGTGGGTGAAAGGCGGTCAAGGGGATGTAATATTGGGTAAAGATGCGCCTCACGCCCGGCGTGGCAGGTGGATGGCCACGCTCAGGCCGCCTTCGGCCAGGTTGCTGGCGCTGATGCGCCCGCCGTGCAGCTCCACGGCGCGCTGGGCGATGGCCAGGCCCAGGCCGAAGCCCGCCTGGTCGCTGCCGCGCTCGAAGGGGTTGAAGATGCGCTGCAGGCGGTGGGCTTCCACGCCCGGGCCCTGGTCGGTGATGCGCACCTTCAGGCAGTCCGCTTCCACCGAGGCCACCACCCGCACGGTGGTGGCCCGGGCCGTGAAGCGCACGGCGTTGCGCACCACGTTCTCGAAACAGCGGTACAACAGCTCGCCACTGACCCGGCTGACAAAGGCCGTGGGGGCTTCCAGCTGCACCTGGCAATCCTTCATGCCGGCTTCGAACTGCGCGTCCTCGACGATATCGGCCAGCAGTTCGGTGACGTCCAGGCGCTCGCTGTCCAGGCTCTCCGGGCGGCCCTGGACGCGGGCCAGGGTCAGCAGTTCCTCGATGAGGATGTCGATGCGCTCGGATTCGCGCTCGATGCGCCCGAGCATTTCCAGGCGCTCGGGGCTCTGCAGCAGCAGGCCGATGGCAGCGCGCATGCGCGTCAGCGGCGAGCGCAGCTCGTGGGAAATGTCGTGCAGCAGGTGCTGCTGGGCGTCCACCAGCAGCTTGAGCTGGGTGGCCATGCGGTCGCAGTCCTCGGCCAGGTCCACCAGCTCGTCGCGGCGCCGGCCCATCTTCGGTTTCACCCGGGTGTCGAAGCGCCCCTGGGCGACGTTGCGCATGGCCCGGCGCAGGTGCACCAGCGGCCACACCAGGTAATAGGCCAGGTACCAGCTGAACAGCGCGCTCATGATGGTGCCCACCACCAGCGGGATGGCGTGGCTGGGGCCCTTGCCTTCCGGCGAACCGGGGTTTTCCGGGGCGCGCAGGGTCACTACCTGGCCGTCGCTGGCGGTGACGGCCAGGCTGTAGGCGTCGGCCGGCACCGGGCTGCCGGCCAGCAACCGGCCCTGCGGGTCGTACAGGCCGATGCGCTTGCCGTGCAGGTCGTCGGCCCACACCGTCAGCAACGGTTTGCCGGCGTCGACGCCGAAGCGCTCGATGACGTGCTGGGTGTTGAAGAACACCGTGCCGATCTGCGGGTCACCGGGAAAGAAGCGCCCCAGCAGCAGGATGGCCAAGCCCACCACGAAGGTCAGGGTGGTGGCCAGCCAGAACGCCAGGAACAGCTTCCAGAACAGCCGGCTGGGCCTGATCATTCGGCGATCAACAGGTAGCCCAGGCCGCGCACGCTCTGTATCCAGGCCTTGGCGTCGGGCCGCGGGCCCAGTTTCTGGCGGATGCTGCTGATGTGCACGTCGATGCGCCGGTCATAGCGGGTCAGCGGCCGGCCCAGGGCGTTGAGCGACAGGTTCTGCTTGCTCACCACTTGGCCGGCGTGGCGCGCCAGCTCTTCCAGCAGGCTGAACTCGGTGCTGGTCAGGTCCAGCGCGGCGCCCTGCCAGCTGGCCTGGCGCTTGCCCGGCCAGAGCACCAGCGGGCCGGAGCGCAGGGTGTCGCTGGGCGGCGCGTCCTGGGGCTGCACGCGGCGCATGATGGCGCGCAGGCGCGCCACCAGTTCGCCCGGCGAGCTGGGCTTGGGCACGTAGTCGTCGGCACCCAGTTCCAGGCCGGTGATCTTGTCGATGTTGTCGCCACGGGCGGTCAGCAGCAGCACCGGCACCTGGCTGCTGGCGCGAATGCGCCGCAGCACCTCGATGCCCGACAGCCGTGGCAGCATCACGTCCAGCACGACGATGCTGTAGCGCCCCGACAGCGCCTGCACCTCGCCCTCCTCGCCGGTGTGCACGGCGGTGGCGTGGAAGCCTTCACGCTCCAGATACTCGGCGAGCATCTCGGTCAGCTCCTCGTCATCGTCGACCAGCAATACGGAAATCATGGCGCACTCTTGAATGGGTATCGGTCGATTATCACCGTAGACCCCTTTGCCGTCACCGCAACTTGCGCAACCTTTACCTAACTTGACATTGGGTTAACCGCACCGAACTTCTCGGCCTTTTATGCTTCACCCCCCAAGCCAAGCGACCGCGTGGCGCCTTGCCTCACCGCGAGCCCCGGCGGTGCGCCTGGGCTGTCTGTCGAAGCGTCCTGGAACCTGTCCTGATGAATTTGTCGCGCCTGCTCTGCTCGGTTGTACTGGTGGCCAACGCCACGCTGGTGCACGCCGAAGCGTTCAAGATTTCCGATATTCGTGTCAACGGCCTGCAACGGGTGTCCGCCGGCAGCGTTTTCGGTGCCCTGCCCTTGAACGTCGGCGATGACGCCGATGACCGCCGCCTGGTGGAGTCCACCCGCGCGCTGTTCAAGACCGGTTTCTTCCAGGACATCAACCTGAGCCGCGATGGCACCATCCTGATCATCAACGTGGTGGAGCGCCCGTCCATCTCGTCCATCGAGATCGAAGGCAACAAGGCCATCAGCACCGAGGACCTGATGAAGGGCCTCAAGCAGTCGGGCCTGGCCGAAGGCGAGATCTTCCAGCGCGCCACCCTGGAGGGCGTGCGCAACGAGCTGCAGCGCCAGTACGTGGCCCAGGGCCGCTACACAGCGACGGTCGACGCCCAGGTGGTGCCGCAGCCGCGCAACCGCGTGAGCCTGAAGATCAAGATCGACGAAGGCAGCGTGGCCGCCATCAAGCACATCAACGTGGTGGGCAACACGGTGTTCTCCGAGCAGGACCTGACCGACCAGTTCACCCTCAAGACCACCAACTGGCTGTCGTTCTTCAAGAACGACGACAAGTACGCCCGCGAAAAACTCTCCGGCGACCTTGAGAAGCTGCGCTCCTACTACCTGGACCGCGGCTACATCAACATGGACATCACCTCCACCCAGGTGTCCATCAGCCCGGACAAGAAAAGCGTGTTCATCACCGTCAACATCAACGAAGGCCAGCGCTACACGGTGCGCGACGTGAAGCTGTCGGGCGAGCTGAAGGCCCCCGAAGACCAGGTCAAGGCGCTGCTGCTGGTACAGAAAGGCCAGGTGTTCTCGCGCAAGCTGATGACCACCACCAGTGAGCTGATCACCCGCCGCCTGGGCAACGAGGGCTACACCTTCGCCAACGTCAACGGCGTGCCGGAAACCCACGATGACGACCACACGGTCGATATCACCTTCATGGTCGCCCCCGGCAAGCGCGCCTACGTCGACCGCATCAACTTCGTCGGCAACACCAAGACCGACGACAAGGTGCTGCGCCGCGAGATGCGCCAGATGGAAGGCGGCTGGGCCTCGACCTACCTGATCGACCAGTCCAAGACGCGCCTGGAGCGCCTGGGCTACTTCAAGACCGTGAACGTGGAAACCCCTGCCGTGCCCGGCAAGGACGACCAGGTGGACGTCAACTACAGCGTGGAAGAACAGGCCTCCGGCTCGATCACTGCCAGCGTCGGCTTCGCCCAGAGCGCCGGCCTGATCCTGGGCGGTTCCATCACCCAGAGCAACTTCCTGGGCACCGGCAACTACGCCAGCATCGGCCTGACCAAGTCCGAATACCAGACCAAGTACAACCTGGCGTACACCAACCCCTACTTCACGCCCGACGGGGTGAGCCTGGGCTACAACCTGTTCTACAACAAGACCGACTACAACGACTACTACAGCGATGGCGTGTCGTACTACTCGATCAACAGCTACGGCGCCGGCATGACCTTCGGCTACCCGATCAGCGAAACCACGCGCCTGACCTACGGCCTGACGCTGCAGCACGACGACATCAGCCCAGGCACCTACAGCGCCGACGAAATCTACGACTTCATCCAGCGCAACGGCGAGAGTTTCACCAACCTCAAGGCCAGCGTGGGCTGGTCGGAATCGACCCTCAACCGCGGTGTGCTGGCCAACCGTGGCCACTCCCAGAGCGTGAACTTCATGGCCACGGTGCCTGGCAGCGACCTGACGTTCTACAAGATCGACTATAACGGGCAGACCTTCCTGCCCATGAGCAACACCACCTCCATCCGCCTGCACACCAAGCTGGGCTACGGCAACGGCTACGGTTCCACCGACGGCTTGCCGTTCTACGAGAACTACACCGCCGGCGGCGAAGGCAGCGTGCGCGGCTTCAAGAGCGGCACCCTGGGCCCGCGCAGCACCCCGGCCACCGGCGCCTACTCGTCCATGGGCCAGGAGTACTACTCGGACCGCAGCACCGACTCCCTGGGTGGCAACATCCTCATCACCGGTGGCGCCGAGTACCTGTTCCCGATGCCGTTCATCAAGGACCAGAAGTCGTTGCAAACCTCTATTTTCTGGGACTTCGGCACCGTGTACTCGGACAAGTGCTACCTTTCCACCACACAGAACTGCGGCAACGTGAGCCTCAGCGAAATGGCCGCCTCGCTAGGCGTCGGCGCCACCTGGTACTCGCCGCTGGGCCCGCTGACCTTCAGCCTGGCGCTGCCGGTGCGCAGCCCGAGCGGCTCCGAGGCGCAGGTGTTCCAGTTCTCCCTGGGCCAGACGTTCTAAGCCCTTCATGACGCGGCCTGCGGCTTCGCCGTAGCAGCGGCCGCAGGCCGCGTCCACCACTTTCCAGGCCCCTGTCATGAAGACGTTCCCGATCGCCACCCTGCTGGCGCTGCTGCTGACCGGCAGCGCCCACGCCGCCCAAGCCATCGCCACCCTCCCCGTGGTGCCAGCCACCCAGACCTGCGCCGCCCTGCAAACCCAGGACCTCGCCGCCCTGGGTGGCGCCGGCAGCCACATCACCAGCGCCCGCGAAACCACCGACAACGGCATCAGCCACTGCGTGGTAGAAGGCACCCTGGCCCCCAGCATCGGTTTCCGCGTCAGCCTGCCCACCCGCACCTGGACCCAGCGCTACCTGCAGGTAGGCTGCGGCGGCCTGTGCGGCAACATCGCCACCCAGATAGGCGCCGCCCAAGGCTGCGTGCCGCTGGACAGCGGCGGCTTCGTCACCGCCGCCACCGACATGGGCCACGAGGGCAACAGCAGCGCGTTCGGCCAGGACCCGCAGAAGCGCGTCGACTTCGCCTACCGCAGCCAGCACCTCACCGCCCTGGTGGCGAAACAGCTGATCAAGGCCTTCTACGGCCAACCCCAGCAGTACGCCTATTTCAACGGCTGCTCGGACGGCGGCCGCGAGGCGCTGATGGAGGCCCAGCGCTACCCCAAGGACTTCGACGGCATCATCGCCGGCGCCGCAGCGTTGAACTTCCAGGTGCAGAACGCGCTGTACCACGCCTGGCAGGCCCGGGCCAACGAGGGCGCGGACGGCAAGGCGATCCTGGTGGCCGGCCGCCTGAACCTGCTGCACGACGCCGTGCTGGCGCAGTGCGACGCCCAGGACGGCCAGGTGGACCGGCTGATCAGCGACCCGCGCAGCTGCCACTTCGACCCCGCCAGCATCCAGTGCAAGGCCGGGCAAGCGCCCGACACCTGCCTGACCGCCGCCGAAGTGGGCGCCGTGCGCAAGCTCTACGACGGCCCCCGCGACCCCGCCACTGGCCAGCGCCTGACCATCGGCGGCCCGCAGCCGGGCTCGGAACTGGCCTGGGCCGGGGTGTTCGTGCCGATGTCGGCCGACCAGCCGATCTTCAGCCAGAAAATTGCCCTGGACGCGCTGCAGAACGTCAGCTTCGCCAGCAACCCCACGCGCACCCTGACGCTCGCCGATGCCCGCTTCGACACGGCCACCTTCGAGCAACTGCGCGCCCTGCACCCGCTGTACGACGCCACCAACCCCGACCTGTCGGCGTTCGCCCAGCGTGGCGGCAAGCTGATCATCTGGCACGGCTGGGCCGACCCGCACATCTCGCCGCTCAACAGCCTGGCCTACCACCAGGCCCTGCGTAAACAGATGGGCGAGGCCCGCAGCGAAGCGTTCGAGCGCCTGTACCTGCTGCCCGGCGTGCACCACTGCAGCGGCGGCGAAGGCCCCAGCCAGCTGGACCTGCTGACGCCGATGATGAGTTGGGTGGAGCGCCAGCAGGCGCCGGAGATGATCCTCACCACCCAGGCCACGCCCAAGGCCCAAGGCTTCGGCGCGCCCATGGCGCCACCGCCCGGCGCACCGAAAGGCCAGCGGCCGCCCATGGGCCCCATGAGCCTGCCGGCAACCGCCGCCGACCAGGCCAACGCCGGCCGCACCCGGCCGCTGTACCCCTTCCCCTACGTGGCGGTGTACAACGGCAGCGGCGACCCGCGGCTGGCGGCCAGCTACCACCGTGGCGGCCCAATCGACAGCACGCCGACGCCGGCCTGGATGGGCGCTGATTTCTTCACCCCATACAAGCCCATGTAGCAGCGGCCGCAGGCCGCGTCCGCAGGCGCCGCGCATTCCCAGGGCTACCGCGCCGCAGCCGGACGCAGCCTGGCGGCGGCTGCTACGCGGGTTCGGTGTAGCAGCGGCCGCAGGCCGCGTCACGGCCCGTTCGCCGCCAGCCGCGCGCCCTCCAGCGCCTGGGCGAACCGGTCGGCCTCGCCGGGGGCGAACTGGCTCAGGAACAGCGCCTTCACCGCCCCCTCGTACACCTTCCACATGCGCTGACGCAGCGCCCGGCCCTTATCGGTGATGCCCACCGTGGCGCCACGGCCATCGCCCTCGGCGCGGCGGCGCTGCACCAGGCCCTCGGCCTCCAGGCGGTCCACCAGCCGCGTCAGGTTGTAGCGTTCTATCACCATCACGTCAGCCAACTCATGCATGCGCCGCTGCCCTTCGGGGCCGCTTTCTATCCCCCACAACGCGTCGTACCAGGCATACGCCGGCAGCTGCTCGGCGGCCAGGCGCCGCTCTATCTCGCGGATCAGCGAGCGGTGCGCACGCACGAAGTTGAACCAAAGATCTGCTTGGCCCTGGGCCATGGCGACTCCTGAAGCAGGGGAAATGTAGTTGCAATTGTACGCTAGCCGGCGCTAGATTGAATGTAATTGCATTTGCAATCAAAACACCAGGAGGCGTGATGAGCGAGCAATCGAGGTTTCTGGACAAGGATCCCCAGCAGACCCGTGAATGGCTGGAATCGATGGAGTCGGTGCTGGACGTGGAGGGCCGCCCCCGCGCCCATTACCTGATCGACCAACTGCTGGATTTCGACGTGGCGCGCCACGGCGACTTTCATGGCCGGGTGGCCACGCCCTACGTCAACACCATCGCCCCCGACCGCGAGCGGCCCTACCCCGGCGACCTGGGCATCGAAAAGCGCCTTAACGCGCTGATCCGCTGGAACGCGCTGACCATGGTGCTGCGCGCCGGCAAGCACTCGGGGGTGGGCGGCCACATCGCCAGCTACGCCTCGGCCGCAGTGCTCTACGACGTGGGCTTCGACCATTTCTTCCGCGGCCGCACCGCCACGTTCGCAGGCGACCTTGTGTACATCCAGGGCCATTCCTCGCCCGGTATCTACGGCCGCGCCTTCCTGGAGGGCCGCCTCAGCGAGGCGCAGCTGGATAATTTCCGCCGTGAAAGCGACCGCGACGGCATCAGCTCCTACCCCCACCCACGGCTGATGCCCGACTTCTGGCAGTTCCCCACGGTGTCCATGGGCCTGGGGCCGATCACCGCCGCCTACCAGGCGCGCTTCATGCGCTACCTGGAAAACCGCGCGCTCAGCCAGCACCAGGGCCGCAAGGTGTGGGCGTTCCTGGGCGACGGCGAGATGGACCAGCCCGAGTCGCTGGCGGCCATTTCCCTGGCCGGCCGCGAGAAGCTCGACAACCTGATCTTCGTCGTCAACTGCAACCTGCAACGCCTGGATGGCCCGGTGCGCGGCAACGCCAAGGTGATCCAGGAGTTCGAAAGCCTGTACCGCGCCGCTGGCTGGAACGTGATCAAGGTGATCTGGGGCAGCGGCTGGGACCGCCTGCTGGACAAGGACCGCAGCGGCCTGCTGCGCCAGCGCATGATGGAGTGCGTGGACGGCGACTACCAGAACTACAAATCGCAGAACGGCGCCTACGTGCGCGAGCATTTCTTCGGCAAGTACCCCGAGCTGCTGGCGCTGGTGGCGGACATGTCCGACGACGAGATCTGGAAGCTGTCGCGCGGTGGCCACGACCCGCACAAGGTCTACAACGCCTACGCCGCGGCCATGCGCCACACGGGCGCGCCCACGGTGGTCCTGGCTAAGACCGTCAAGGGCTTTGGCATGGGCGAGGCCGGCGAAGGGCAGAACATCAACCACCAGCAGAAGAAAATGGGCCTGGAGGCGCTGAAGGCGTTCCGCAACCGCTTCCAGCTCAGCCTGGCGGATGAACAGGTGGCGGCGCTGCCCTACCTCAAGCCCGAGCCCGACAGCCAGGAAGCCCGTTACCTGCAGGCGCGCCGCAGCGAGCTGGGCGGCCACCTGCCGGCCCGCCACGCCCAGGTCGAACCGCTGGCGATCCCGCCCCTGGCCAGCTTCGGCGCACAGCTCAAGGGCACCGGCGAACGGGAAATTTCCACCACCATGGCCTTCGTGCGCCTGCTCGGCACCCTGCTCAAGGACCCGCAGGTGGGCCCGCGCGTGGTGCCCATCGTGCCCGACGAGTCACGCACCTTCGGCATGGAAAGCCTGTTCCGCCAGATCGGCATTCACTCCCACGTGGGCCAGTTGTACACGCCCCAGGACGCCGGGCAACTGAGTTATTACAAGGAGAGCAAGGACGGCCAGATCCTGCAGGAGGGCCTCAACGAGTCCGGCGCCATGGCCTCATGGATCGCCGCCAGCACCGCCTACGCCAACCACGGCGTGGCCACCCTGCCCTTCTACATCTACTATTCGATGTTCGGCTTCCAGCGTATCGGCGACCTGGCCTGGGCTGCGGGTGACGCCCGCGCCCGCGGCTTTCTGCTGGGCGCCACCTCGGGGCGCACCACGTTGATGGGCGAAGGCCTGCAGCACGACGACGGCCACAGCCACGTGCTGGCAGCCACCATTCCTTGCTGTGTGGCCTACGACCCTACCTATGCCTACGAGCTGGCGGTGATCATCCACGCCGGCATGCGCCGCATGTTCGTCGACCACGAGGACGTGTACTACTACATCACCCTGTTCAACGAAAACTACGCCCACCCCGACCTGCCCGAGGGCGCGGAGGACGGCATTCTCAAGGGCCTGTATAACCTGTCCAGCACCCCGTCCGCCACCGGCACGCCCCATGTGCAGCTGATGGGTTGCGGCGCCATCCTGCGCGAGGTGCTGGCGGCCGGCGAGATATTGGCCCGTGACTACGGCGTGGCCAGCGACGTGTGGAGCGCCACCAGCCTCACCGAACTGCGCCGCGAGGGCCAGGCGGTGGAACGCTGGAACCTGCTGCACCCTGAAGCCGCGCCGCGCAGCTGCCACGTGCAGGCCTGCCTGGCGGGCCGGCAAGGGCCGGTGGTGGTGGCCACTGACTACATGAAGATCTTCGCCGACCAGATTCGCCCCTTCGTCGACGGGCGTCGGTTCGTGGCGCTGGGCACCGATGGCTTCGGCCAGTCGGACACCCGCGAGGCGTTGCGCCGGCACTTCGAGGTGGACCGCCAGTTCGTGGTGCTGGCGGCGTTGAAGGCGTTGGCGGATGAGGGAATGGTGGCGCGCGCCGTGGTGGCGCAGGCGCTGGCGGCCTTGCAGATCGATCCCGACAAGACCGACCCCGCCAGTGTTTGATTGCGGCAGTTGCTACAACACCCTGTAGCCGCTGCCGAAGGCTGCGCTGGCCCACCTCCACACTGAAGATCTTCAGTGTACCCAAGGGCCAGCGCAGCCTGACGGCAGCGGCTACGGGTATTCCTGTGCCGCTAAGGGCTTGCTGGATCAGAAATCGACGGTAGCCGACAACTTCATCACCCGTGGCTCACCCTGGGTCAGGTAGCCACCCTGGGCCGAGGCCCAGTAGTCCTTGTTGAACACGTTTTCCACGGTGGCGCGCAGGGTCACGTCACGCTCGTCCACCTTGAAGCCGTAACGCGCGCCGGCGTCGAAGCGGTTCCAGGTCGGCAGGCTGATGGTGTTGGCGGCGTCGGCGTACTGGCCGCCGGTGCGCAGCATGCGCCCGTTCAGCGACACGCCTTCCAGGCCCGGCACGTCCCAGTCGATGCCGGCGTTGAGCTGGAAGGTCGGCACGCCGATGGCGCGGTTGCCGTCGTTGGTGCCGTTCTGGGTGTCTTCCACGCGGGTCTTCATCACCGTCACGCCGCCCAGGATGCGCAAGCCCTGCACCGGCTCGCCGAAGGCGTTGAACTCCACGCCCTTGTTGATCTGGGTGCCGTCCTGCACGTACAGCAAGGCGCTGTTGGTGTAGCCGGCGGTAGGCTCCTCGATGCGGTACACCCCCAGGGTGGCGCCGTAGGTGCCCATGTCCACCTTGACGCCCGCCTCCACCTGCTTGGTACGGCCGGGCGCGAAGGTCTGGCCACGGTTGCTGGCGGTATCTGGCGCGGTGTCGCCCGCAGCCAGGCCTTCAATGCGGTTGGCGTAGAACGACACGTGCTCCCACGGCTTGATGACCAGCCCGAACACCGGGGTGGTAATTTCCTTGTCGTAGTTGGCGTCGCGCGCGCCGCTGTTGTAGTCGTAGCCCTCGACCACCAACTGCTGGCGACGCAGCCCGGCGGTGACCAGCACGCGGTCGTCGAGCAAGCCGACGGTGTCGGAGGCGGCCAGGCTGCGGTTGAAGGTCTTGCCGGTGATGCCCGGGTCGCTGAGGTCGCCGCCGGGGAAGTCGTAGGAAGGCTTGGCGGTGGCTACCGGGTGGTAAATGTTCGAGGCTTCGCCGATCACGTCGAAATCGTAGGCGCTGCGTTGCTGGGCCCAGATATCGGCCATGCCGAGGTTCAAGCGGTGGCTGACCGCACCGGTCTGGAACGTGCCGTTCAGGCCCGCCGAGAAGCTGGTGTTGTCTTCGTCGTGGGGAATGGTGGAACCGGTGACGTTGGCGTCGCCGACGTTGTCGGTCAGGGTCACCGAGGAATAGCGGCCGTTCTCCCGGGTGTGCTTGTAGCCACCGGCGGCGTAGGCGGTCCAGTTGTCGTTGAGGTCGTACTCGCCACGCAGCATGCCGTAGGTGTCTTCCAGCGTGGTATTGGCCCACTTGGCGTTGGCGTTGCTGGTGGACGATGGCGCCTTGGGTGCCTTGGTGGCACTGCCCAGGAACACCGAGTTGCGGCCGCCGTCGATGTCTTCCTTCTGGTAGCCGAAGTCGGCGGACAGGCGCAGTTTGTCGCCGCGGTAGTCCAGGCCTGCGGTGAACACCTGCTCGCTCTGGCTTTCGTGATCGACGCCGGTGTTGCCGCTGCGCTGGGCCAGGTTCACGCGGGCGCCGAACTGGTTGTCCTCGCCAAAGCGCTGGCCCAGGTCCAGGTGCTCGCCCACGCGGCCGTTGTCGCTGATGTCGGTGGTCAGGCGGCGCAGCGGGGTGTCGTCGGCCCGCTTGGGCTGCAGGTTCACCGAACCACCCAGGCCGGTGCCGGTGGGGGTGATGCCGTTGGTGAAGGCGCTGGGGCCACGGAACACTTCCACGCGCTCGATGCCGTCGGTGGAAATGATCTGCCGCGGCAGCATGCCGTACAGGCCGTTGAAGGAGATGTCATCGGTGGCCAGCGGCAGGCCACGGATCATGAACACCTGGGACTGGTTGCCGTAGCCCGAGGCCTGGCGCACGGAAGCGTCGTTGAGCAGCACGTCGCCAATGTTCTCGGCCTGCTGATTCTCGATCAGCTCCGAGGTGTAGGCGGTGCTGGTGAACGGCGTGTCCATGATGTCCTGGTTGCCCAGCACGCCCAGCTGCGCGCCCCGTGCCACCTGGCCGCCGGCGTACACCGGGGGCAGCGAAGGCGCGGCAGTCAGCGACTGCGCAGCGATGTTGACGTCGCTCAACTGCAGGGTGCCATCACCCTGCTTGGCGGTCGCATCCTGCGAGTTGGTGACAGTGGCCGCCTGCGCCGTCATGGCCAGCGAGCACAGCAGTGCGAGCATCGTGGGCCGGAACGGGACGCCTTGGCAAACAGGTGGGAGCATGATCAGTCCTGCGGAGGGGAATGGTGAAGGGCGCGAGGCAGAGCCTCGGGTGCGCTGGGTAGAGGCAATGTGCCTCATGCATTAATGATATTACTTATCAATTAGATATACATCTCATTTGCGGATGATATTTGGTCACAGATGCGTTACACAGTTGGCTCATCGGGGGTTACAAAGTAGCCCGGCGCAGCGCTGGACTCCTGAAGCGGGCGGCGGATAATGGACCGCTCACAAGGAGTTATTCCGGGGAACCTTCACGATGAGCGCGGTATCACGAGACGTATTCGACGCCAAAATCGAGGCCATCGAGGCGCGCATGGATGCCCGCGTCAATGCCTCCATTGCCAAGGCCGACGCCACCCATGCCCGGTTCGACAACTTCCTGCTGCTGCAGGCCGAGCGCGACCAGCGCTATTACGAAGGCCAGGCAATTCGCGACAAGCAACTGGAAGCCCTGACCGGCGAGGTGCGCGACATGGCCGTGGAAATGCGCACCGGCTTCAGCTCGCTGCGCACCACCATCCTGGTGACCGCCGTCACCGCAACCATTGCGATCGTGCTGGGGGTCGCCTCGTTCAACGCCTCACTGACCTCCAACATGCTGGCCGCTTTCCAACTGGGAAAATCGGTCCACCCCATGCCTCCGCTCCCGCTTCTGCCGGCCCCGGCTACAGTGGCCCCTGCCCCACAACCCGCTGACTAACCAGTCATTTCCAAGCCACCAAGTCGCCTTTTCGGCTCAACCCCTTATAAACAAAGGCCCCCGCCAACAATCATGTAGTGCCAGTAAAAAATCACTACAAAAGGTGTTGACGCCCCGCACGGCGCCTTGCATAGTGAAGCCGTCTCCCCGATCGGGAGCCAAGGCAAAGGGTGTCAAAGCCTGGCGACAAGCCGTCGTCCGGTTGCGTGATGTGTACTGCCCACAAGGCAGATTGATGAAAAGCTGACCGGCAGGTCGCCCGTATGGGGCACCAGGCCGGCGAGACGATCTCAAGATGCTTGTGGCTGACTGCAGTACTGTCGTCCGTGATCTTCCTGATTCGTCGCGCCTTCCTCCCTGCTGTAGCCACTTTCCATCAACGCTACACACATCAACCCTGCGCTATCTGCAACCGGCTTTTTTTGCCTTGCAGCACCGTGGAGTGGCCGATTGGGGGCCATGTTTGAACTCAACACAGACAATAGAAATAACAGTCGAGGGGACTTACATCATGAACTTGAACAATCAACCGACCATTGAAGAACTGGCTCAATTGTTCGCATCGCGCAAAGACACGCTGGACAGCCACATCCTGTGGGTCTGCGCATCGGGCGAAGTTCATATCGACGCAATGGCGCGCCATGCCGGCGAAGCCGAATTCGAACAGAGCAAGCCAAGCATGCGCGCCCGCCTGCGCACCTACCGCCGCGGCCAGGGCTACATCGGCCGCAAGGCAGCGGCCGACCGCGAGTTCCTGGGGCGCGTGCTGCACACCCTTGAGGCCCAATGGCCCGAGGCGCGGCAAGCGGCGCAGGTCCAGGTGATCGACCGCTACTGCTAAGCAGGACACCGCCCTGTAGCCGCTGCCGCCAGGCTGCGCTGGGCCTTGAATACACTGGAGACCTCCAGCGTGGGTCGAGGCCAGCGCAGCCTGCGGCAGCGGCTACGGTGAGCGTTCGCGTCCTCGCCCTACGCCTGCCACCCCTGCTGCCGCTCGCGGCGCAGCGCCTGCCACTCGCCATACCCCCACACCCCGGTGGCCAGCAGCGCACCCACCACCGCCAGGCCCCAGTGATGGCGTTCGCACAGGCTGCACAGCACCTGCAACGTCAGCAGGAAGATCCCCGCGCCCAGAAAGGGCCGCGCCCCCCGCGGCGGTTCTGGCTTGTCCTGTTCTCTCATCCGTGTGATTCCCTTTGTTCTTGTGTTCAGGATTTTCCACACGTTAACCACGCGCCTGGCGTTCGTCCAGCAGCCGAAGGTCGAAACAGGTGCAGCCACGCCACCTTTTGAGGCACGATGCACACCACCCGTACAATAAAACCAACAAGACTGTGCACAGTGAACACTTACCAGCAGCACCTCTGCCCTGCTTTGCGCAGTGGCCCGCAACTTGCTCCGGCCAGGCCTACCCCTTCACTGCCTGCCTGCGGAGCACAACAATGAGCGCAACTGATTTCCCCTTGAGCGAAGCCCCGCCCCAGGGGCGCAAGGGCCTGCTGTCCATCGCCATGGTGCTGTTCAGCTTCACCTTCTTCACCGGCACCATGTTCGCCGGTGGCAAGCTGGGCATGGCCTTCGGCGTCAGCGACATGCTGTGGATCGCCTTCATCGGCAACAGCCTGTTGGCGATCTACGCCGCGGCCCTGGCGCTGATCGCCGCGCGCAGCGGGCTGAACACCGTGCTGATGGGGCGCTTCTGCTTTGGCGAGGCCGGCAGCCGTCTTTCCGATGTGCTGCTGGGCTTCGCCGAGCTGGGCTGGTACGCCTGGGGCACCGCCACGGTGGCCATCGTGCTGGTGAAACTGCTGGGCCTGAGCCAGGGGCTGACCACGCCGTTGATGGTGCTGTTCGGCTTCGGCTTCTGCCTCACGGCGCTGGTGGGCTACAAGGGCCTGGACGTGCTGTCGCGGCTGTCGGTGCCGCTGATGTTCATCCTGCTGGTGGTGTCGATGGTCATCGCCACACGCACCATCGGCGGCTGGCAGGGCCTGAGCGCCGTACTGCCGCAGCAAGGCATGAGCGTCTCGGCGGCCATCACCATGGTCTTCGGCACCTTTGCCAGCGGCGCCACCCAGGCCACTAACTGGACGCGGCTGGCGCGTAGCGGGCGCATTGCGGTGGTCGCCAGCGTGCTCAGCTTCCTGGTGGGCAACGGCCTGATGATCGTTGCCGGGGCCTGGTGCGCCATCGTCTACCAGCAGGCCGACATCGTCGAGGTGATGATGCTGCAAGGCCTGTCGTTCGCCGCCGTGGTGATGCTGTGCCTGAACCTGTGGACCATCCAGGGCCCAACCATCTACAACGTCGCCGCCGCCAGCTGCCACCTGCTGCGCAGCGAACGCCGGCGCACCATGACCCTGGTGGCCGCCGGCGTCGGCGTGGTGCTGGCCATCGGTGGCATGTATGAGCTGCTGATCCCCTTCCTGATTCTGCTGGGCTCGATCATCCCGCCCATCGGCGGCGTAATCATGGCCGACTTCTGGTGCCGCCACCGTGGCCGCTACCCGCGCCTGGCAGACGCCCGCCTGCCGCGCTATAACCTGGCTGGCCTGGGCGCCTACGCCGTGGGGGCAGTGGCCGCGTACGCGTCACCCTGGATCGCCCCCTTGGTGGGCATCGCCGCCTCGGCCGGCTGCTACTGGCTGCTGTTGCAACTGGGCGGCCAGCGCCGCCCCTACCTGCAGGAGGAAACGTGAGCCTTACCGTTGAACAGATTCTGGCGCTACCGGGCCTGGAGGCCATGGCCCTGCGTGCCGGCGCCCGCCAGTGCCACCGCAGCGTGCGCTGGTCGTACGTGGCCGAGAACGAAGGCATCGCCGACTGGGTGATGGGCGGCGAACTGGTGTTCGTCACCGGCATCAACCTGCCCCGCGACGAAGCCAACCTGCTGCGCCTGGTGCGCGAGGGCGAGCGCTGCGCCATTGCCGGGCTGGTGATTCTCACCGGCGAGGCGTTCATCCGCCGCATTCCGGCGTCGGTGGTGGCGCTGGCCGAGGCGCTGGGGGTGCCGCTGATCGAACAGCCCTACGAGCTGAAGATGGTCATCGTCACCCACCTGATCGGCACGTCGCTGGTGCAGATGGCCCAGGTGCGCCGCTCGCGCCACGACATCCTCGGCCAGCTGCTGAGCGGCGACTACCCTGGCCTGGCCATCGTGCGCCAGCGCGCCGCCCACCTGCAGGTGCCCCTGGACGGCCCACGGCGAGTGCTGGTGATGCGCCTGTCGAACCAGGCCGCGGTGTTCGCCCACAGCCCGCCGCCCGAAGCCGAGCGCCAGTTGCAGCACTGCCGCCAGGCGCTGGAAGACCAGCTGGAGGCCTGGAACAACGCGCACCCGCTGCCGTTGCCGGTGGTCAGCCAGGGTGACCTGCTGGTGCTGCTGTTGGCCGGCGACGTCGAGCCGCGCAGCCAACTGGCGCCGCTGTACCGCGACCTGCTGGGCATGAGCGCGCCCATGACGCTGTTCATGGGCCTGTCCACCGTGGTCCACGACCCCGGCCAGTACCGCCAGGCCCTGGGCGAAGCGCGCCAGGCGCTGGAGGTGGCCGAGCAGCTGCGCCCGGCCCACGGCCTCTGCGACTTCAACGAACTGGGGGTGTTGCGCCTGCTGCAGGCCATCCCCGAGCGGCGCATCATCGACACTTTCGTGCGCCAGACCCTGGGCCCGCTGCAGGAGCCCGGGCGCAAGCAACCGCAGACCCTGCTGCAGACCCTGGACGCGCTGTTGCAGGAAAACGGCAACGCCCTCAAGGCCGCCTTACGCCTGGGCATCCACCGCAATACCCTCAACCAACGGCTGCAACGCATCGAACAGCTCAGCGAGCAGTCGCTCGACGATCCCCTTTTCCGCATGAACGCTTCGGTCGCGCTGCTGGTATGGCGCATGGCCGAGGCCCAGCTACAGGACCGCCCATGAACATCATCAATGCCACCCTGCGCAAACGCCAGGGCCTGTTTACCGTGACCTGCGACGGCGCGCGCATCAGCGCCATCAGCGCACAACCCGCCCTGCGCAGTGCCAGCGGCGACGACATCGACGCCTGCGGCCAGCTGCTGATCGCGCCGCTGGTGGAGCCGCACATTCACCTCGACGCTACCCTCACCGCCGGCGAGCCGGAATGGAACATGAGCGGCACCCTGTTCGAGGGCATCGAGCGCTGGGGCCAACGCAAGGCCACCATCACCCACGAAGACACCAAGCAGCGCGCCCACACCACCATCCGCATGCTCGCCGAGCACGGCATCCAGCACGTGCGCACCCACATCGACGTCACCGACCCGACCCTGGGCGCGCTCAAAGCCATGCTCGAGGTGCGCGAGGAAGCCCGCCACCTCATCGACCTGCAGATCGTCGCCTTCCCCCAGGAAGGCATCGAGTCGTTCGCCAACGGCCGCGCGCTGATGGAACAGGCCATCGAGATGGGCGCCGACGTGGTCGGCGGCATCCCGCATTTCGAGAACACCCGCGACCAGGGCGTCAGCTCGATCAAGTTCCTCATGGACCTGGCCGAGCGCACCGGCTGCCTGGTGGACGTGCACTGCGACGAGACCGACGACCCGCACTCGCGCTTCCTCGAAGTGCTGGCCGAAGAAGCCCGGGTGCGCGGCATGGGCAGCCGGGTCACGGCCAGCCACACCACGGCCATGGGTTCCTACGACAACGCCTACTGCTCCAAGCTGTTCCGCCTGCTCAAGCTGTCGGGCCTCAACTTCGTCTCCTGCCCCACCGAAAGCATCCACCTGCAGGGCCGCTTCGACACCTTCCCCAAGCGCCGCGGCGTGACCCGCGTGGCCGAACTGGACCGCGCCGGCCTCAACGTGTGCTTCGGCCAGGACTCGATCAAGGACCCCTGGTACCCGCTGGGCAACGGCAACATCCTGCGCGTGCTGGACGCCGGCCTGCACATCTGCCACATGATGGGCTTCGAAGACCTGGCCCGCAGCCTGGACCTGGTGACCGACAACAGCGCCCGCGCCATGCACCTGGGCGAGCGCTACGGCATCGAGGTGGGGCGCCCGGCGAACCTGGTGATCCTGGACGCCGAGAGTGATTACGAGGCGGTGCGGCGCCAGGCCAAGGCGCGGGTGTCGATTCGCGCAGGCAAAGTGTTGATGACGCGGGTGCCCGAACGCGTTCAGTTCGCCTGACCCCGTAGCAGCTGCCGCCAGGCTGCGTCTTGAACCCTGCGGTTGGGCAGGCACGCCGCCGGACGCAGCCTTCGGCAGCTGCTACAGGGTTTCATCTGGTAGCGATGAAAATTGGTGTTACAAAAGGTTTCCCCGAAGGCAGAATGAAACGCGGACTCACCTGTTCGTACGTCGTTCGGCAACACAAGGAACCCCACAGTGCCCGACAACCGCCCCACGCCCGCCACCTGGATCGCCCTGCTGGTGGCCGTCACCTTCTTCATGGAGAACCTCGACGCCACGGTGATCAGCACCGCCCTGCCGCAGATTGCCCAGCAATTCGGCAAGGCCCCCGTGGACCTCAACATCGGGATCAGCGCCTACCTGCTGGCCGTGGCGATCTTCATTCCGCTGTCGGGCTGGGTGGCCGACCGCTTTGGCACGCGCCGGGTGTTCTCCTGCGCCATCAGCCTGTTCACCCTGGCCTCGCTGTGGTGCGGCCTGAGCCAGAGCCTGGAAAGCTTCGTGGCGGCCCGCGTGCTGCAGGGCATCGGCGGCGCCATGATGGTGCCGGTGGGGCGCCTGGCGGTGCTGCGTACCACCGAGAAGAAGGACCTGGTGAAGATGATCGCGGTCATCACCTGGCCCGGCCTGGTGGCGCCGATCCTTGGCCCGCCGCTGGGCGGGCTGATCGTCACCCATGCCTCATGGCCATGGATTTTCTTCGTCAACCTGCCGCTGGGCGCCATCGCCCTGGGCTGCGCGCTGTGTCTGGTGCCCAAGGGCCACGCTGAAAACACCCGGCCGTTCGACAGCCTCGGTTTCCTGCTGCTGGCCGGCGCCTGTGCGGCGTTGATGCTAGGCCTGGAGTGGCTGGGCGGTGCCGAGCACGTGGGCACCGGCCTCGGCCTGTTGGTGGCCGGCGCAGTGCTGGCGGTGCTGGCCATCCGCCATTGCCGCCGTCACCCCTCGCCGCTGCTGCCCCTGGGGCCGGTGGCCATCGACACCTTCCGCGTCAGCATCTTCGGCGGCTCGCTGTTTCGCGTGGCCATCAGCGCCCTGCCGTTCCTGCTGCCGCTGCTGTTCCAGGTGGGCTTCGGCTTCTCGCCGGTGTACGCCGGCAGCCTGGTGCTGGCGGTGTTCGCCGGCAACCTGGCGATGAAACCCTTCACCACCGCCACCATGCGCCGCTTTGGCTTCCGCCGGGTGCTGCTGGTGAATGGCCTGATCGGCGTGGCGTCGATCGCTGCCTGCGCGCTGTTCAGCGCCAGCACGCCGTGGCCATTGGTGGTGCTGGTGCTGTTCATTGGCGGCCTGTCGCGCTCGATGCAGTTCACCTGCTACAACTCCATCGGCTTTGCCGACGTGCCCAAGGACCGCATGAGCGAGGCCTCGACCCTGTTCAGCATGTTCTTCCAGCTGGGCATGGGCGTCGGCGTGGCTGCCGCGGCGCTGTTGCTGCGCCTGTCCATGAACGTCCAGGGCCACGCCGCCCAGGCCCAGCCCAGCGACTTCCGCGTGGCCTTCCTGGGCATCGCGGTGCTGGGGCTGATTGCCCTGGTGGACGCCATCAAGCTGCCGCGCCAGGCCGGCGCGCAGGTGCTGCAGGGCTGAGGGCTCAGCGCGGCATGATGCGCAATTCGAGGTACTGCAGCAGCATGATGGTCTTGCCATCGACGATCTGGCCATTGCTGACCATGGCCAGCGCTTCGTCGAAGCCCAGCTCCAGCACCTCGATGTCCTCGCCCTCGGCTTCCAGGCCGCCGCCGGCGTTCACGCGGTCGCCGTCCTCGTACTCACCGATGAAGAAGTGAATGCGCTCGGTCACCGCGCCGGGGCTCATGAAGGCCTCGAAGATCTTCTCGATGGCCTTGACCCGGTAGCCGGTCTCCTCCTCCACTTCCAGGCGAATGCGTTCCTCGGGGCTGGCGTTGTCCAGCAGCCCGGCGGCAGTCTCGATCAGGAAACCGTCGTGGCCGTTGAGGAAGGTGGGCAGGCGGAACTGGCGGATCAGCACCACGGTGCGCTTGGCCAGGTTGTACAGCAGGATGGTGGCGCCGTTGCCGCGGTCGTACACCTCGCGGGTCTGGGTCTGCCAGCTGCCGTCGCGGCGGCGCAGGTCGAAGGTGTATTTGTTCAGCAGGTACCAGTTGTCAGAGAGCAGTACCTTGCCGGTAATGCGAATGGGGCTGTCGGCCATGGAAAATCCTTGAGGGTAAAACGCCAAGGGCGCAGGGTTACCCGCCGGCCTTGCTGGCGTCAAGCACCGGCGCCAGCGGGCACACCGCCTGCGCCCGCGCACTCAGGGCCTGGCGCAAGCCCTGCAACTGGGCGATGCGCGCGTCGATGGCCGCCAGTTTCTGCGCGAACACCGCCGCCAGCCGCTCGGCCGGCTCGTCGCTGGCCTGCCACAGCGCCGGCAGGTTCTCGCCCACCTCGGCCAGGCTGAAACCCAGCTGCTGGGCGGTGCGGATGTACTGCACCAGCTGCACCGTGTCAGGGTGATAGTGCCGGTACCCGTTGGCGCTGCGGGTGCAATGAATCAGCCCGCGCTCCTCGTAGAAACGCAGCGCGTCGCAACTCACCCCGGCCAGCGCGGCCACCTGCCCTATTTTCATCCTGCCCCCTTGACCCTGGACCTAGCACCAGGGTTTAGCCTGGCGATCCTATCACTAAGGAAGCCTGTCACAATGGATACCCCCCGCTATTTGCGCCTGGTGCGCGCCAGTGCCTGGTACGACCTGTTCGCCACGGCGGCGTTCATGACTCCCTGGAGCATGCACTGGCTGTTCGGCCAGCTGGCCGGTCTATCGACAACCTTGGGCCTGGGCGCGCCGCAGCCGCTCACCGACCCTGCGCACATGCTCATGGCCAACCTGCTGGGCAGCGTGGTGATTGTCTGGGCGCTGCTGCGCCTGCGGCACACCCGGCCCGAACACGGACTGTACGACGCCGCGGCGCGGGGGTTGTTCGCGTTGTGGCAGGTCGTGGCGGTGCTCAGCGGCGCCAGCCCGATCATCCTCGCCTTCACGCTGATGGAGCTCACCTTCGGGGCGTTGCAATTGTCGCCTAATCGCGACCAAGGTCGGCTCCTACCACGGACGATGTAGGAGCCGACCTTGGTCGCGATGCAGGCGACGCGGTGTTTGTCAGGAAGACAGTGGCTGGGTGGCATTCAAGTCACTTTCCTCATCCGCCAGCGCCTGCGGCAACGACGCCCGCAGGTGCTCCACCCAGGTTCGAATCTTCGCGTCCAGGAACAGCCGCGACGGGTAGATGGCGTACAGGTTCAGGCGCTGCAGGCGGTAGCCGGGCAGCACCCGCACCAGCTCGCCGCTGCGCAGGCCGTCGATGGCCGAGTAGCTGGGCAGCACGCCGATGCCCATGCCGCTGCGGATGGCCACGCGCATGGCGTCGATGGCGTTGACCTGGAACGGGGTGGCGCGCAGCGAGGCCACTTCCGGGCCATCGGGGCCTTCGAACTGCCAGCGGTTGTCCGGGTAGGCGACGCTGCTCATCAGCAGGCAGTCGTGCTCTTCCAACTCGGCCGGGGTGCACGGGCCGCCGCCGCGGCGCTCCAGGTAGCGCGGCGCGGCGCACAGCACGCTGTAGATGGTGCCCAGGCGCTGGGAGATGTAGCCCGAGTCGGGCAACTGCGCGGCCAGCACGATGGAAACGTCGAAGCCATCCTCGATCAGGTCGGGCACGCGGTTGCTCAGGTGCAGGTCGAAGCTCACCTCGGGGTAGCGCTCGCGGTAGTCGGCCATGGCCTCGATCACGTAGTGCATGCCGATGCCCGCCATGGCGTGCACCTTGAGGCTGCCGGCGGCGTAGTCCTGGGTGGCTTCGGCCTCGGCTTCGGCTTCGGCCACCGAGGCCAGGATGCTCTCGCAGCGGTGGTAGTAGCGCTTGCCCGCCTCGGTCATGGCGATGCGCCGGGTGGTGCGGTTGAGCAGCCGGGTGCGCAGGTGGCTTTCCAGGTTCGACACCGCGCGCGACAGGTTGGCGGTGGTGGTGTTCATCTGCTCGGCGGCCAGGGTGAAGCTGCCGGTTTGCGCCACGCAGACGAAGGCGCGCATGTATTGGAGGATGTTCATCTGACGTTTCCCCGAGTGACCGGGCGATTATAAAATTAATTACAACAAACAATCATGTGTTGTTGCGTTTATTGCATCAGCCGCCAGCCGGTAAAATCCTCCCCATCCATAATCAACGGGCCTATCAGGGGAACGATACACGCATGACCAGACACGCTTTGCCCCTGATGTTACTCACATTAACGTTAACAATCAGTGGTTGCATCAGCACCCACGGCATCGGCCCGACCAGCCAGCCCATGGCCGCCAACCAGTTGCAACTCGACGCCGCCATTGCCCAGGCCCGCAACGACGCCCACTGGCCCGACAGCCGCTGGTGGATGGCCTACGGCGACGCCCAGCTCAACCGGTGGATCGACGATGCCCAGCGCAATAGCCCAACCCTGGCCGAAGCCGCCGCGCGGGTGCGCCAGGCCAAGGCCATGGCCGGGGTGACCGCCGCCAATGAGGCGCCGCAGGTCAACGGCAAGGCCTCGATCACCCGCCACAAATGGCCCACCGACAACTTCTACGGCCCCGGCGAGCTGGCCGACGTCACCGACTTCGACAACAGCGCCGCCCTGGGCCTGAGCTATTCCCTGGACCTGTGGGGCCGCGAGCAGAGCGCCACCGAACAGGCCCTGGACAGCGCCCACGCCGCGGCCGCCCAAGGGCGCGCCGCGCAGCTGGAACTGCAGGGCAATATCGTCCGCGCCTATATCCAGCTGTCGGAGCAGTATGCCCAGCGCGACATTCTCCAAGCGTTGCTCAAGCAACAGCAGCAGGTGCTGGACCTGGCCCAGAAGCGTTTTGACCACGGCATCGGCACCCAGCTGGAGGTCAGCCAGGCGCAGACCTCGCTGCCCGAAACCCTGCGCCAGATCGACAGCCTGGATGAGAGCATTGCCCTGAGCGGCAACCAGCTGGCCGCCCTGGCCGGCAAGGGCCCGGGCGCTGCGCAGAGCCTGCAACGCCCGACCCTGGCCCTGGGCGCCGCGCTGGCCCTGCCAGCCCGGCTGCCCGCGCAACTGCTGGGCCAGCGCCCGGACGTGGTCGCCAGCCGCTGGCGCGTCAACGCCCAGGCACGCGGCATCGAAGTGGCGCGCGCCGGCTTCTATCCTGACGTGGACCTGGCCGCCAGCCTCGGCTTCAGCGCCACCGGCGGTGGCGTGCTGGAGTTCCTCAACGCCAGCAAGCAGACCTGGACCGTGGGCCCGGCGCTGAGCCTGCCGATCTTCGACGGCGGCCGCCTGCGCGCCCAGCTGGGCGCCGCCTCGGCCGGCTACGACCTGGCCGTCGCCCAGTACAACCAGACCCTGGTGCAGGCGCTGAAGGACATCAGCGACCAGCTGATCCGCCGCCACTCCATGGACCAGCAATACACCCTGGCCAACCAGGGCGTGGCCAACGCCCAGCGCAGCTATGACATCGCCCGCATCGCCTTCCAGCGCGGCCTGACCGGCTACCTGGAGGTGCTCAACGCCCAGACCCAGCTGTTCCGCGAGCAGCAGACCCTGCAGCAGGTGCAGGCCGCACGCCTGCAAACCCAGGCCTCGCTGGTGATTGCCCTGGGCGGCGGCGTGCGTGCCGGCAACGACAGCCCCGACCCGGCCCGCGCCACCCCGGCCAAGCCCGGCCTGGCGCTGCTGCGCGGCGAGCAGCAACCATGAGCCTGGGCAACGACTGGCGCGCCGCCCTGCGCGCCTGGGCCGAACGTGACGGTGTGACCTGGATCTACCTGTTCAAGCTGCTCACTGCCACCTTCCTCACCTATTGGCTGGCCTTGCGCCTGGAGCTGCCGCAACCGACCACGGCACTGGCCACGGTGTTCATCGTCATGCAGCCGCAAAGCGGCCAGGTCATTGCCAAGAGCGCCTGGCGCTTGCTGGGCACCTTGCTGGGCGCGGTAGTGGTGGTCACCCTGATCGCCCTGTTCGGCCAGCACAGCGACCTGTTCCTGGGCTGCCTGGCACTGTGGGTGGGGCTGTGCTGCGGGCTGTCGGCGCGCTACCGCAACTTCCAGGCCTACGCCTTCGTGCTCACTGGCTACACCGCCGCCATCGTCGGCGTGCCGGCCCTCACCCACCCCGAAGGCGTGTACCTGTCGGCGGTGTGGCGGGCCATCGAGATCGGCCTGGCGGTGATCTGCAGCGGCGTGGTCTCGGCGGTGATCTTCCCGCAGAACAGCCGCACGGCGCTGCGCGCCACCATCGGCAAGCGCCTGGGGCTGTTCGCCGCCTTTGCCGCCGACAGCCTGCAAGGCCGCCTGGCCGAGGGCGCCTTCGCCCAGCACAACCGCCGCCTGGTGGCCGAGGCCGTGGGCCTGGAGAACCTGCGCAGCGTGACCGTGTTCGAAGACCCGCTGACGCACATGCGCAGCGGCCGCCTGAGCCGCCTCAACAGCGAATTCATGCAGTGCACCACGCGCTTCAACGCCCTGCACCAGCAGCTGCAGCGCCTGCGCCACGAAGCGCCAGGCGCCTGGCAAGACCTGCAACCGGCGCTGGCCGGGCTGGTGGCGCTGCTGGAAGACTACCGCAACCAGCCGCTGGACAGCGCCGGCGCCGCGCCCCTGGCCGAGCGCCTGCAGCGCTTGCACGCCGACACCGCCGTGCGCCTGCGGCACCTGCCTGCCACCGCCTGCCAGCAAGACCTGGACACCGCCGGCGAGCTGCTGCTGGGGCTGATCGACGAACTGCACGACTACGCCCAGACCCACGCCTCGCTCGCCAGCCACCGCCACCCGCGCGAACGATGGGCCGCCGGCTACACGCCCCGCACCAACCTGTGGCTGTGCGCCGCCTCGGGCGTGCGCGGCTTCCTGACCGTGGCCCTGGCCGCCAGCTTCTGGCTCGCCACCGCCTGGCCCAGTGGCATCAGCCTGATGATCTCGGCCGCCGCCGGCATCAGCCTCACCGCCAGCACCCCGAACCCGTGGCGCGCAGGCGTGCAGATGGGCCTGGGCGTGGTGCTCAGCAGCCTGTTCGGCTTCGTCGAATACTTCCTGCTGTACCCGCACATCGACGGTTTTCCCCTGCTGTGCTTCGTGCTGGCCCCGGCGCTGCTGTTCGGCGGGTTCCTGACCACGCGTATGTCTACCATGGGCATCGGCCTGGGCTTCCTGATCACCTTCGCCACCGGCGCCATTCCGGCGAACCTGACGGTCTATAACCCCAGCGGTTTCCTCAACGACTGCATCGCCAACATCATCGCCTTCGGCCTGTGCGCCATCGCCGGCGCGGTGATTTTGCCCAGCAACGCGCCCTGGGCCTGGCGCCACCTGCAACGCGACCTGCGCCGCCAGGTGGGCTTCGCCGCCCATGGCAGCCTGAAGCACCTGCGCCAGCGCTTCGACAGCCGCAGCCGCGACGTGCTGCAGCACGCCACCTCGCTGTCGGCGGCGCGCCCGGCGGTGCAGGACGAACTGTTGCAATGGGCGCTGAGCGTGCAGGACGTGGGCCACGCCCTGGTGCGCCTGCGCGAGCTGGGCCAGGCGCCGGCGGCGGTCAGCGCGGCCCTGGCGCGGCTGTTCGACCGCCCCGGCGCGGCCCAGCGCGAACAGGCGCTGCTGGCCCTGGATGACGCCCTGGCGGCACAACCGGCGCAGCCCCAGGCGGCGTACCTGCACTTTATCCGCAGCGCCCTGCTCAACCCTCGCTCGCCGCTGGCCAGCGCCTGAACCGGACCTGACCGACCATGCCCCGCGAACTGTTTTTCCTCGAACTGTACCTGCCGACCCTGTTGCTGGTGCTCGGCGCCAGCGCCCTGTTGGCCTGGCTGCTGGACCGCGCGCTGATCGCGCTGAACCTGTACCGCTTCTTCTGGCACGCCCCGTTGGTGCGCCTGAGCCTGTTCATCTGCCTGTTCAGCGCCCTGGCGCTGACCATCTACCGTTGAGACGCCAACCATGAAAAAACTCTTCAGCGTAGTGGCGACCCTGCTGGTGGTGGCCGTGGCCGCCCAGCTGGGTTCGACCCTGTGGAACCACTACATGGCCCAGCCCTGGACCCGTGACGGCCGCGTGCGCGCCGACATCATCAACGTCGCCCCGGACGTCAGCGGCGTGGTGGTGGAGGTGCCGGTGCACGACAACCAGCTGGTGAAAAAGGGCGACGTGCTGATGCGCATCGACCCGGCCCATTACCAGGTGGCCGTGGACCAGGCCAAGGCCCTGGTGGCCTCGCGCAAGGCCACCTGGCAGATGCGCGAAGTCAACGCCAAGCGCCGCGCCGACATGGACAACCTGGTGGTGTCCAAGGAAAGCCGCGAAGACGCCGGCAACACCGCCAGCGCCGCCCAGGCTGACTACCAGCAGGCGGTGGCCGCGCTGGACGCCGCGCAGCTGAACCTGGCCCGCACCCAGGTGGTGGCCAGCGTCGACGGTTACGTCACTAACCTCAACGTGCACCCGGGTGACTACGCCAAGGTGGGCGAGGCGAAAATGGCCGTGGTCGACCGCCATTCGTTCTGGGTGTACGGTTATTTCGAGGAATCGAAGCTGCCCAACGTGAAAGTGGGCGACAAGGCGCAGTTGCAGATGATGAGCGGCGAAGTGCTCAAGGGCCACGTCGAAAGCATCTCGCGCGGCATCTACGACCGCGACAACCCCGAGAGCCGCGAGCTGGTGGCCGATGTGAACCCGACGTTCAACTGGGTGCGGTTGGCCCAGCGCGTGCCGGTGCGTATCCAGTTGGATGACGTGCCCCAGGACATGGTGCTGGCGGCGGGCACGACCTGCACGGTGGTCATCACCCCCGGCGCCTGAACCGCGTCGCGGCCGGACGCAGCCTGCGGCAGCTACCACGCGATGTCCTGATCCACGCTGAAGATCGGCGGCGTACGCCCGGGCCAGCGCAGCCTGGCGGCAGCGGCTACGCCATTCGCGGCGTCCCCTTTTCCAACTGCGGCAGCTACCACGCGATGTCCTGATCCACGCTGAAGATCGGTGGCGTACGCCCGGGCCAGCGCAGCCTGGCGGCAGCGGCTACGCCACTCGCGGCGTCCGCTTTTCCAACTGCGGCAGCTACACGCGATGTAGCCGCTGCCGAAGGCTGCGCTGGCCCTGAGCCACGCTGAAGATCTGCGGCGTACGCCTGGGCCAGCGCAGCCTGGCGGCAGCGGCTACGCCATTCGCGGCGTCACCTTTTCCAACTGCGGCAGCTACACGCGATGTAGCCGCTGCCGAAGGCTGCGCTGGCCCTGGTCCACGCTGAAGATCTGCGGCGTACGCCAGGGCCAGCGCAGCCTGGCGGCAGCGGCTACGCCATTCGCGGCGTCACCTTTTCAATAGC
Organism: Pseudomonas sp. GYB4201; assembly: GCF_056312595.1. NCBI lineage: Bacteria > Pseudomonadati > Pseudomonadota > Gammaproteobacteria > Pseudomonadales > Pseudomonadaceae > Pseudomonas > Pseudomonas sp. GYB4201. Next base: position 96,900 of record NZ_JBWGIG010000023.1, read on the forward strand.
GTCCGCCATCACCAAAATCGATAGCAAGCTTACGAAATCACCGTCCCAGAGCCTTGGGGGCACTCTAATATCATTGTGAATGATATATACCTTCGCCCCATTCGATTCGTCGATAACCCGCCCAAGCGAACACACTCCGCCCATTCTCAATACAGTGGTGGACGTGCCCCATGGAACAGTCAATCAAACATCTACGCTTCCCTCTGGCCGCCCTCGCGGTCGTGGTGATGAGTGCTTGCGGGCGTGCCCCCGAAGTGGCCCAGGCGCCAGCGGCGCCGAAAGTCACCGTGGCCAAGGTGCTGGAGCAGCCCATCAACGAGTGGGACGAGTTCACCGGGCGCCTGGAGGCGCCGCAAACCGTTGAAGTGCGCCCACGGGTGTCCGGACAGATCGACCAGGTAGCCTTCACCGAAGGCGCCCTGGTGAAGAAAGGCGACCTGCTGTTCCAGATCGACCCACGTCCCTTCGAAGCCGAAGTACGCCGCCTGGAAGCGCAACTGCAACAGGCCCGCGCCACCGCCACCCGTACCGAAAGTGAATCCCAGCGCGGCGAGCGCCTGCGCGCCAGCAACGCCATCTCCACCGAGCTTGCCGAAACCCGCACCAGCACCGCCCAGGAATCGCGCGCCGCCGTGGCCGCCATCCAGGCCCAGCTGGACCTGGCCCGCCTGAACCTGAGCTTCACCCGTGTCACCGCGCCCATCAGCGGCCGCGTCAGCCGCGCCGAGATCACCGCCGGCAACATCGTCACCGCCGATGTCACGCCGCTGACCAGCCTGGTGTCCACCGACAAGGTGTACGCCTACTTCGACGCCGACGAGCGCGTGTACCTCAAGTACAGCCAGCTGGCGCGCAAGGGCGAGCGCGGCGCCACCACCCCGGTGTACCTGGGCCTGTCCAACGAGGACGGCAACCCGCACCTGGGCCAGATGGACTTCGTCGACAACCAGGTCAACCCCAAGACCGGCACCATCCGCGGCCGCGCCGTGTTCGACAACAGCGACGGCAGCTACACCCCCGGCCTGTACGCCCGCCTGAAACTGGTGGGCAGCGCCACCTACGAGGCCGTGCTGATCAAGGACGAGGCCGTGGCAAGCGACCTGGGCAAGAAGTACGTGCTGGTGGTGGACAAGGACCACAAGGCCGCCTACCGCACCGTGGAACTGGGGCCGAAACTCGAAGGCCTGCGCATCGTCCGTTCGGGCCTGGCCAAGGACGACACCATCGTCATCAACGGCCTGCAGCGCGTGCACCCCGGCGCCCAGGTCGACCCGCAGGACTCGCCCATGGCCAGCCCCGCCACCCTCGCCGCCCTGGCCGAGCAATTGCGGGCGCTGCAAGCCAGCAACAAGCCCGCCGCCGCTGCCAGCGTGAACCTGGCCAGCGCCGCCACGCCACGCGGCTAACAGGAACAGACCGATGAAATTTTCCCAGTTCTTTATCCAGCGGCCGATCTTCGCCGCCGTGCTCTCGCTGCTGATCCTGATCGGCGGCGCGATCTCGCTGTTCCAGTTGCCCATCAGCGAATACCCCGAAGTGGTGCCGCCCACCGTGGTGGTGCGCGCCAACTTCCCCGGCGCCAACCCCAAGGTCATCGGTGAAACCGTGGCCGCGCCGCTGGAGCAGGCCATCACCGGCGTGGAGAACATGCTGTACATGTCCTCGCAGTCCACCGCCGACGGCAAGCTGACCCTGACCATCACCTTCGCCCTGGGCACGGACCTTGACAACGCCCAGGTGCAGGTGCAGAACCGCGTGACGCGCACCGAGCCCAAGCTTCCAGAGGAAGTGACGCGCATCGGCATCACCGTGGACAAGGCCTCCCCCGACCTGACCATGGTGGTGCACCTGACCTCGCCGGACAAACGCTACGACATGCTCTACCTGTCCAACTACGCCATCCTCAACATCAAGGATGAGCTGGCGCGGCTGGGCGGCGTGGGCGACGTGCAGCTGTTCGGCATGGGCGACTACTCCCTGCGCGTGTGGCTGGACCCGAACAAGACCGCGTCGCGCAACCTGACCGCCACCGACGTGGTCACCGCCATTCGCGAGCAGAACCGCCAGGTGGCCGCCGGCCAATTGGGCTCGCCGCCCTCGCCCAGCGCCACCAGCTTCCAGATGTCGATCAACACCCAGGGCCGCCTGGTCACCGAGGATGAGTTCGAGAACATCATCATCCGCACCGGTGCCGACGGCGAGATCACTCGCCTGAAGGACATCGCCCGGGTCGAGCTGGGCTCCAGCCAGTACGCCCTGCGCTCGCTGCTCAACAACCAGCCGGCGGTGGCCATCCCGATCTTCCAGCGCCCTGGCTCCAACGCCATCGACATCTCCAATGAAGTGCGGGCCAAGATGGCCGAACTGAAGAAGAGCTTCCCCGAAGGCATGGACTACAGCATCGTCTATGACCCGACCATCTTCGTGCGTGGCTCCATCGAGGCGGTGATCCACACGCTGTTCGAGGCACTGATCCTGGTGGTGCTGGTGGTGATCCTGTTCCTGCAGACCTGGCGCGCCTCGATCATCCCGCTGGTGGCGGTGCCGGTGTCGCTGATCGGTACCTTTGCAGTGATGCACCTGTTCGGCTTCTCGCTCAACGCCCTGTCGCTGTTCGGCCTGGTGCTGGCCATCGGCATCGTGGTGGACGACGCCATCGTGGTGGTGGAGAACGTCGAACGCAACATCGAGCTGGGCTTGAACCCCGTGGACGCCACCAAGCGCGCCATGGGCGAGGTGACCGGGCCTATCATCGCCACGGCGCTGGTGCTGTGCGCGGTGTTCGTGCCGGCCGCCTTCATCAGTGGCCTGACCGGGCAGTTCTACAAGCAGTTCGCCCTCACTATCGCGATCTCCACGGTGATCTCGGCGTTCAACTCGCTGACCCTGTCGCCGGCCCTGGCCGCCGTGTTGCTCAAAGGCCACGACGCGCCCAAGGACCGCTTCTCGCGGGTGCTGGAAAAGCTGCTGGGCGGCTGGCTGTTCGCGCCGTTCAACCGCTTCTTCGTCAAAGCCAGCCATGGCTACGTAGGCACCGTGCGCCGGGTGATCCGCCGCAGCGGCGTGGCCCTGGTGGTGTACGCCGGCCTCATCGGCCTGACCTGGCTGGGCTTCTCCAATACCCCCACCGGCTTCGTCCCGGCCCAGGACAAGCAGTACCTGGTGGCCTTCGCGCAACTGCCCGATGCCGCCAGCCTGGACCGCACCGAAGACGTCATCAAGCAGATGTCCGACATCGCCATGAAGCAGCCGGGGGTGGCCAACGCCATCGCCTTCCCGGGCCTGTCGATCAACGGTTTCACCAACAGCCCCAACAACGGCATCGTCTTCGTGGCCCTGAAGGACTTCGACGAGCGCCGTGACCCCAGCGAGTCGGCCGCGGCCATCGCCGGCGCCCTGAACGGCAAGTACGCCGCCATCCAGGACGCCTACATGGCGATCTTCCCGCCACCGCCCGTGCAGGGCCTGGGCACCATCGGCGGCTTCCGCCTGCAGATCGAGGACCGTGGCAACCTGGGTTACGACGCGCTGTACACCGAAACCCAGAACATCATCGCCAAGAGCCGCAGCGTGCCGGAACTGGCCGGGCTGTTCACCAGCTACACCGTGAACGTGCCGCAGGTGGACGCCGCCATTGACCGCGAGAAAGCCAAGACCCACGGCGTGGCCATCAGCGACATCTTCGACACCCTGCAGATCTACCTGGGCTCGCTGTACGCCAACGACTTCAACCGCTTTGGCCGCACCTACCAGGTCAACGTCCAGGCCGAGCAGCAGTTCCGCCTCGAGCCCGAGCAAATCGGCCAGCTGAAGGTGCGCAACAACCTCGGCGAGATGATCCCGCTGGCGACCTTCATCAAGGTCAACAACACCTCGGGCCCGGACCGGGTGATGCACTACAACGGCTTCGTCACCGCCGAAATCAGCGGCAACGCCGCCCCCGGCTACAGCTCGGGCCAGGCCCAGGCGGCGGTGGAGAAACTGCTGAAGCAGGAACTGCCCAACGGCATGACCTATGAGTGGACCGAGCTGACCTACCAGCAGATCCTTTCGGGCAACACCGCGCTGTTCGTGTTCCCGCTGTGCGTGTTGCTGGCCTTCCTGGTGCTGGCCGCCCAGTACGAAAGCTGGAGCCTGCCGCTGGCGGTGATCCTGATCGTGCCCATGACGCTGTTGTCGGCCATCGCTGGCGTGATCATCGCCGGTAGCGACAACAACATCTTCACCCAGATCGGCCTGATCGTGCTGGTGGGCCTGGCGTGCAAGAACGCGATCCTGATCGTCGAGTTTGCCAAGGACAAGCAGGAAGAAGGCCTGGACCCGCTGGCCGCCGTGCTGGAAGCCTGCCGCATGCGTCTGCGGCCGATCCTGATGACCTCCTTCGCGTTCATCATGGGCGTGGTGCCGCTGGTGCTGTCCCACGGCGCCGGTGCCGAGATGCGCCATGCCATGGGCGTGGCGGTGTTCTCCGGCATGCTGGGGGTGACCTTCTTCGGCCTGCTGCTGACCCCGGTGTTCTTCGTGCTGATCCGCAACCGCGTGGAAAAGAAAAAGGCCCGCAAGGCCGCCCAGCTTCTGACCCTGGAGAACCCAGCATGAGCCTGAAACTCTTCATGCCCAGCCTGCTGGTGCTGGCCCTGGCGGCCTGCGCCGTGGGCCCCGACTACAAGACCCCGGACACGGCGGCGGCCAACGTGGTTGCCGCCAAGGACGGCCAGTACGACCGCGGTCACTTCGACGCGGTGTGGTGGCAGCAGTTCGACGACCCTACCCTGAACCAGCTGGTGCAGACCTCGCTGACCGGCAACCGCGACCTGCGCGTGGCCTTCGCCCGCCTCAAGGCCGCCCGCGCCATTCGCGACGACGTCAACACCGAGCGCTTCCCGGTGGTCACCAGCCGCGCCAGCAGCGAAGTCGGCAAGGGCCAGGTGCCCGGCCAGACCACCGACCGGGTCAACCAGGAACGCTACGACCTGGGCCTGGACATGGCCTGGGAGGTCGACCTGTTCGGCCGCATCCAGCGCAGCCTGGAAGCCAGCGACGCCCAGGAAGACGCCGCGCGCGCCGACCTGCAGCAGCTGCAGGTGACCATGATCGCCGACCTGGTGGACGCCTACGGCGACCTGCGCGGCGCCCAACTGCGCGAAGACATTGCCCGGGCCAACCTGAAGACCCAGCAGGAATCGCGCACCATCACCGTCAGCCTGCGTGACGCAGGCGTTGGCAACGAACTGGACGTGGTGCGCGCCGACGCGCGCCTGGCCGGGGTCGAAGCCACCGTGCCGCAACTGCAGGCCGAACAGGTACGGGCGCGCAACCGCATCGCCACCCTGCTGGGCCAGCGCCCGGACCAGTTGAGCGTGGACCTGAGCCCGGCGAAACTGCCGGCCATCTCCAAGGCCCTGCCCATCGGTGACCCTGGCGAGCTGCTGCGCCGCCGCCCCGACGTGCGCAGCGCCGAACGCAAGCTGGCCGCCGCTACCGCCAACGTCGGCGTGGCCACCGCCGACCTGTTCCCACGGGTCAGCCTGTCGGGCTTCCTGGGCTTCACCGCCGCCCGCGGTTCGCAGATCGGCTCGGCCGCCGCCAACGCCTGGTCCCTGGGCCCGAGCATCACCTGGGCGGCGTTCAACCTGGGCAGCGTGAAAGCGCGCATCCGTGGCGCCAACGCCGAAGCCGAAGGCGCCCTGGCCACTTACGAACAGCAGGTCCTGCTGGCCCTGGAAGAATCGGAAAACGCCTTCAGCGACTACGGCAAGATCCAGCAGCGCCTGGCCTCGCTGAACAAACAGAGCCAGGCCAGCCGCGCCGCCGCCGACCTGGCCTCGATCCAGTACCGCGAAGGCACCGTCGACTACCTGGTGCTGCTGGACGCCGAACGCGAACGCCTGAGCGCCGAAGACGCCCAAGCCCAGGCCGAAATCGAGCAATACCGCGGCATCGTCGCCATCTACAAGGCGCTGGGCGGTGGCTGGCAGGTGCCGGACAAAGGCCAGGCAGTGGCCTCGGCCCAGTGATTTAACCGAGCTCCTTTGGTTGGTTTTTGACTGACCTTTTTGCCCCGCCCTCGTGCGGGGCTTTTTTGTGCCTGACACAAACCCCGAGCCGAACAAACAAAGGCTACCAACGCAGGTCTATCAGGCCATGGCACGTTGCAACAAACCGTAGGAGCCGACCTTGGTCGCGATGCGCCGCGCGGGCGGCGCTCGATCTCAAGGGCACTGAAAAAACATCGCCCAGCACCTGGCAGCCATGACCCGATCGCGTAGCCGCTGCCGCCAGGCTGCGCTGGCCCGGTTCCTCACTAAAAATCTTCAGGGCTCACACCGGCCAGCGCAGCCTGGCGGCAGCGGCTACAGGATTGCGGTGGGGGTTGGAGGTGCATGCCTTGGAGGCTGTGGCGGTCTTGAGATCGCGCGCCGCCCGCGCGGCGCTTCGGGGGTAGAACCCCCTCCCACATTTGTTGCATCGTGCCATGGCCTGATAGGCCGAGTTGCCCGCCTTGTTGGCCTGGCTTCAGGTTTAGGTGGACTGTGGGCGTAGGCCTGTCAGTTCAGCGAAACACCGCGAATCAACGCATCCGTCAGGGCCTTCGCGGCTTCGATCTGATGCAGCGCGGACCACAGCAGGCCGCGCTCACGCACTTCGCAATCGCACAATTCATACGCTGATTCACCCGCGCATTTGAGCAACAGGGAGATCTGGCCCAGGGCATCCTCCAGGGGGATACCGGCACGTACGGTGTAGAAGGGTTCGGAGGTGGCGCCGTGGGTGCCGAAGGAGGTTGTCGCGGTACAAGGGGTTTCGAATGTCATGTAGATCCTCGTTGGGAATAAACACCGCTCCATCGCTACCAAACGATGGAGGCGGCTGTCCGCAGGTTGGTAGACCGGGCCAACGAGAAAAACCGGCGCACACAAGGTGCCCTGCGCACAGCCACCACAGGTGGAAATGCGCATACATCAAAGGCCCGGGCTACCAAACCCGACCACTGGAAGCAGTGGCACGAGGGAGGTTATTGCCATGACCCGGGCCGGACAAGCCTACCCGAGCAAATCAGAATTGTCCTACGTTTGGTCCTACGGAAACCTTGCCGCTCAGGACCTCCCCTCATCCCCCAGGCGGGCGGCGCTCGATCTAAAGGGCGCCGGTAAAACATCGCCTGGCACCTGGCGGCCATGACCCTATCGCGTAGCAGCTGCCGAAGGCTGCGTCCGGGCCACCCACCCAGTTAAGCCAGGTATTGCGCGGTGGCGCGGACGCAGCCTGCGGCAGCTGCTACGGGGGAGGTTATTGCCACCCAGGAACGGCCCCTCCTCTTCTCCCAGCCATGCACCAAAGGCTGCCAACGCAGGTCTATCAGGCCATGGCACGTTGCAACAAACCGTAGGAGCCGACCTTGGTCGCGATGCGCCGCGCGGGCGGCGCTCGATCTCAAGGGCGCCGGTAAAACATCGCCTAGCACCTGGCAGCCATAACCCGATCGCGTAGCCGCTGCCGCCAGGCTGCGCTGGCCCTGTGCCTCACTGGAAATCTTCAGGGTTCACACCGGCCAGCGCAGCCTGGCG
>NZ_JBWGIG010000024.1:0-102215 GCF_056312595.1 Pseudomonas sp. GYB4201
AGGCTGCGCTGGCCCTTACCCACGCTGGAGATCTTCAGTGAGGTAGAGGGCCAGCGCAGCCTGCGGCAGCGGCTACGCGATTTTAATAGCATCGAATTATTCGATTTGTATAGGCGATTATTTGCGATTTTCTTATTCGATAGATCGATTAATATGGTCCCCATCAACTCCTACACCACTTTCGCAAGGGAATACGCCATGAACGCTTCGATCAAACGCCTCTTCACCACCAACGCCGGCCTGGGCTTCACCGTGCTGCGCATCCTGGTCGGGATCATCTTCGTCGCCCACGGAGGCCAGAAACTCTTCGGCCTGTTCGGCGGCTACGGCCTGGAAGGCACTGGCCAGTGGATGGAAAGCATCGGCATCCACCCTGGCTACTGGATGGCCCTGCTGGCCGGTAGCGGCGAGTTCTTCGGCGGCCTGGCCCTGGTCCTCGGCCTGCTGGTGCGCCCGGCGTCGCTGGTGCTGATCGTGACCCTGGTAGTGGCCATCCTCAGCGTGCACATCCACAACGGTCTGTTCATGGCCAACAACGGCTACGAATTCGCCCTGGCCCTGCTGGCCGGCACCATCGCCACCCTGGTGGAAGGCGCAGGCAAACTGTCCTTCGACCGCCTGATCAGCCGCGCCTGATGCCGGTAGCCGCTGCCGCAAGGCAGCGGCTACACGCCATACCCGTCAATCAATGGCCTGAATACCCTCGTTATTGACCATTCCCCGCATTGCCCCCGCCGCCCAGCTTGCGGACAATCCTCCCCAGGATTCGCCCACGAGCCACCCCCCATGCCGCAGACCATCTTCTTCGCCCACGCCAACGGTTTTCCTTCGGGTACCTACGGCAAGCTGTTCGCCCATCTGGCCCCCGACTTCAGCGTCGCGCACCTGCCGCAGCATGCCCATGACCCGCGCTTCCCGGTCACCGACAACTGGCCGGCGCTGATCGCCGAGCTGGTGCACCACCTGCGCCAGCAGCCGGGGCCGGTGTGGGGCGTGGGGCATTCGTTCGGTGGCCTCCTGCACCTGTATGCCGCGCTGCAATACCCTGAGCTGTACCGCGGCGTGGTAATGCTCGACTCGCCGGCCTTGACCCTGGCCGACCAGTGGGTGATTCGCGCGGCCAAGCGCTTCGGCTTCATCGACCGCCTGACCCCGGCCGGGCGCACCCTGGGCCGCCGCGAGACGTTTGCGGACCTTGAGGCGGCGCGGGCGTATTTTTCCCGCAAGTCGCTGTTCCGTGATTTCGACCCCGAGTGCTTCGAGGCGTACCTGCAGCATGGCTTGCGCGCCGACGCCGACGGCCTGCGCCTGCGTTTCGACCCTGCCACCGAAATCGACATCTACCGCAGCGTGCCCCACGTGCGCCCGGCGAGCACCCGGCGCCTGCGCGTGCCGCTGGCGCTGGTCCACGGCGCCGACAGCCGCGTGGTGCTCAACCACCACGCGCGCATGGTGCGCGGGCTGGCCCAGGGCGAAACCCACCGGGTGGCCGGCGGGCACATGTTCCCGTTGGAGCACCCGCTGGCGACCGCCGACCTGCTCAAGGGCATTGTCGGCCGCTGGCAGCAAGGTCAGGCGGCGTGCGCATGAGCAGTGGCGTGGAGGAAATTCGCCTGAGCCTGCCGCACATCGAATTGGCGGCGCACGTCTTTGGCCCGGCCGACGGCCGCCCGGTGATCGCCCTGCACGGCTGGCTGGACAACGCCAACAGCTTCGCGCGCCTGGCGCCCCGGCTCGAAGGCCTGCGCATACTGGCCCTGGACATGGCCGGGCACGGCCTGTCCCAGCACCGCCCGGCCGGCGCCGGCTATTCGCTGTACGACTACGCCCACGACGTGCTGCAGGTGGCCGAACAGCTGGGCTGGCAGCGTTTTTCGCTGCTGGGCCATTCCCTGGGGGCGATTGTCTCGGTGGTGCTGGCCGGGGCGCTGCCCGAACGCGTGGAGCGGCTGGCGTTGATCGATGCGGTGCTGCCCCCGGGCTCGCCGGGGCCTGGCACCGCCGAGCGCTTCGGCCAGGCCTTGCTCGAGCAGGTGGCCCTGCCGGGCAAGCGCAAGTCGGTGTACCCGGACTTCGACCGCGGCGTGGAAGTGCGCATGAAAGGCATGGTGGCGGTGAGCCGCGAGGCCGCCGAGCTGCTGGCCCAGCGCGGCCTGATGCCGGTGCCCGGCGGCTACAGCTGGCGCAGCGACAGCCGCCTGACCCTGCCCACGCCGCTGCGCATGAGCGAAGAGCAGGGCTGGTCGTTCGTGCAGCGCATCGCCTGCCCGGCGCACCTGGTGGTGGCCGAGGAGGGCATGCTGGCCAAGCACGCGGGGCTGCTGGCGCGGCTACCCTTCAGTCACGAGCGCCTGCCCGGCGGCCATCACCTGCACCTGAACGACGAGGCCGGCGCTGCTCTTGTAGCAAGCTGTTTCAATCGCTTCTTCGCCATGCCTTGACTTGCGGTGGCCAAGTGCCGAGGCTTGGCGTGCTTAATGGGAAGCCGAGCATCGACAGGGAGACCTCCATGAACCACCGCCATACCGCCGCGGCAGCCCCGCGATGAGGGCATGCCTGTTCGCCTTCACCCTTGCCGCTGCCGTGAGTGCCACCGCCGCGGACCTGGCCAACGTGCCGCCGCCCGCCGACGCCCAGGTGGTGGACCAGAAGCCCGCCGCCGAGGCCGAGCGCACCTACCCGCTGGGTTCGGTGCGCAAGATCAGCAACCAGCTGCGCATGGACGCCCAGGTCAGCGCCCGTGGCCAGGTCAGCTCGGTGACCTACGAACTGGCCAGCGGCGCACTGGCCACCGACGCCCTCAACGCCGCGCGCCAGGGCCTGCAGGACCAGGGCAGCCAGGTGCTGTTCTGGTGCGAGGCGCGCGACTGCGGTGAGTCCAGCCTGTGGGCCAACGAGATCTTCGCCAACGCCAAGCTGGTGGGCGCCGACGAGCAGCAAAGCGTGATCCTGCTGCGCCACGCCGACTCCGGCCAGGACACCCTGGTAGCGCTCTACGCCATCAACCGCGGCGGCCGTCGTGCCTACCTGCACGTGGAGCAGTTCGTTGCCGCCAGCCCGCTGGGCACGCTGCTGCCGACCCCGGCCACGCTGCTGCGCGAACTGCGCGGCACCGGCCGCCTGGACTACCCTGACCTGGGCGTGACGCCGCCCCCGCCGGCCTGGGTGGCGCTGCTGGCGCGCAGCCTTAACCAGGACAGCACCTTGCGCGTGACCCTGGCCGGGCCCGCCGCCGAACCCTGGCGCCAGGCGCTGGTGGCCCAGGGCGTGCGCGCCGCGCGCCTGGAACTGGGCGACCCGGCGAAAAGCGGCCTGCACATCGACCTGATTCGCTGAGGAGTAGCGCCTGCCATGACGCTCAACAACGACCGCCTGCTGGTGCAGATCATCCTGCTGGTGCTGCTGGGCGCCTGCCTGTGGGTGATGGCGCCGTTCATCTCGGCGCTGCTGTGGGGCGCCATCCTCGCCTACGCCAGCTGGCCGCTGATGCGCCTGCTGACGCGCTGGTTGGGTGGCCGCGAGACCCTGGCGGCCAGCATCCTCACCCTGGGCTGGATTCTGCTGGTGATACTGCCGCTGGTGTGGCTGGGCTTCAACCTGGCCGACCACATCCGCGACGCCATCACCTTCGTGCGTGACGTGCAGGTGGACGGCCTGCCGGCGGCGCCGGACTGGCTGCAGGCCCTGCCGCTGGTGGGCCCGCGCCTGGCCACCTGGTGGGACACCCTCGACCAGCAGGGCGCCGCGCTGATGCTCAGCGTCAAGCCGTACCTGGGCCAGGTGGGCAACTGGCTGCTGGCGCGCAGCGCGCAGATCGGCGGCGGCATCCTGGAGCTGACCCTGAGCCTGGTGTTCGTGTTCTTCTTCTATCGTGACGGGCCGCGGCTGGCGGCGTTCGTGCTGCGCCTGCTGGAACGCCTGGTGGGCGAGCGCGCCGAATATTACCTGGAACTGGTGGCCGGCACCGTGCAGCGGGTGGTCAACGGCGTGATCGGCACGGCGGCGGCGCAGGCGGTGCTGGCGCTGATCGGCTTCCTGATCGCGGGTATTCCCGGGGCGCTGGTGCTGGGCATCGTGACGTTCCTGCTCAGCCTGATCCCCATGGGGCCGCCGCTGGCATGGATACCGGCGACGGCCTGGCTGGCGTGGAAGGGCGAGTACGGCATGGCGGTGTTTCTGGGGGTGTGGGGCACGTTCATCATCAGTGGCGTGGACAACGTACTCAAGCCCTACCTGATCAGCCGCGGCGGCGACCTGCCGCTGGTGATCGTGTTGCTGGGGGTGTTTGGCGGCCTGCTGGCGTTCGGTTTCATCGGCCTGTTCATCGGCCCGACGCTGCTCGCCATCGGCTACAGCCTGCTGCTGGACTGGACCCGCAGCGGCCACGGCGCCGCGCACAAGCCCTGAGACGGGCAGCCCGAAGGCTGCCCGCGGCGTAAAGGTCAGGCGGCTGTGGTCAGCTGACTGCCCACGGTTTGTTGCGCGTCGGTGGCGTACTGCTTGGTCAGGGCGGCGATCATCTTGTTCAGCGCCGCCGCGGTATCGCTGCTGGCGGTGTCCGAACTGCTGCTGCCACTGCTGCTCTGGTCACCCGAGGATTGCAGGGCGGCGGCCAGTTCCGAGGCGCTGACGGTGCCGTCCTTGTTGGTGTCCAGGTCGCTGAACACTTCGCTGGCCAGGCTGCTGGACGACGAGGTGGAGCTGCTGGACGAACTGCTGGACGACGAACTGGTGGCGCTCAAGGCGCTGCTCAGTTCGGTCTCGGTGATGCTGCCATCGTCGTTGCTGTCCAGCGCGCTGAACAGGTCATCGCTGGAGACGCTGGCCGGTGGCGGCGGAGGTGGGGGCTGCATGGCCGCGGCCAGTTCGTCCTTGCTCACGGTGCCATCGCCGTTGCTGTCCAGCGCCGAGAACAGCTGGCTGCTGTCGTCGGTGGTGTCGCCGGCGGCGGTCAGGGCCGAGCTCAGCTCGTCGCTGCTGATGGAACCGCTGCCGTCGCTGTCGATGGCGCTCATCAGGTCGTCGACCGCGTCAGTGTTCGGCGCGCTGTCCTGGGTGGGCGGTGCCGGTGGCTGCAGGGCCGCCATCTCGTCCAGGGTCAGGCCATCGTCCGAGTCGCTGTCCAGGCTGCTGAAATTCTTGCTCAGCGTGACCAGGATACCGCCGTCGTTGCTGGTGCCACTGCTCGAACTGTTGGAAATCGCCGTGTTCAGCTCGTCGCTGCTGACCTCGCCGTTGCCGTCGGTGTCGAGGCTGGCGAACAGCTCTTCCTGGAACTTCTTCAGTTGCGCGCTGGCGCTGGTGCTGCTGGTACTTGTGTAGTTGGAATAGCTACTGCTGCTTACGCCGCTTATGGATGACATTGGGTGTGCTCCCCTGTTGTATGCCGGTTACAAACCGCCGGCGTGTAAAGAATCTATCGGGGGAATGTCGAGAGTGTGTGGGGTTTGTAAGGGGCGGGACATGGGGGTGGGGGTTTATAGCGAAAGCGTAGATTGGCCACCTGGCATAATCGCCAACCCCCGTAGCAGCGGCCCCAAGGCCGCGTCACAAGCACCACATATCGTATTGGGCCGGACGCAGCCTGCGGCAGCTGCTACGGAGTTAGCGGGGGAGGCGAATGACGGCTGTGAGGCCGCCGCCGGGTGTTTCTTCCAGGCTCAACTGGCCGCCCAGGCGCTGGCACGCCTCGCGGGCGATGGTCATGCCCAAACCGACGCCGCCGGAGTTGCGGTTGCGCGAGCCTTCCAGGCGGAAGAACGGCTCGAACACCGCTTCGCGCTTGTCGGCGCTGATGCCGGGGCCGTGGTCAATGACGCGGATGGTCACGGCGTCGCGGGTGTCGTCGATGTCCACCAGGGTGGCGCCGCCGTAGCGCAGGGCGTTGTCCATCAGGTTGCTGATGCACGAGCGCAGGGCCATGGGCTGCACCTGCAGCGGCGCACAGGTGCCCCGTGCCTGCACGGCGGCGCCATGGTCCTGGGCGTTCTCCACCAGCGACTCCACCAGCGCCTGCAGGTCATACCATTGCAGCGCCTCGCTGGTGCGCTGCTCGTGCAGGTAGGTCAGGGTGGCGTCGAGCATGCCGATCATGTCGTCCAGGTCCTGGCGCATCTGGCCCTGCAGCTTCTCGTTGTCGATCTGCTCCAGGCGCAGCTTGAGCCGCGACAGCGGCGTGCGCAGGTCATGGGACACGGCGCCGAGCATGCGCGCCCGTTGCTGCACCTGCTCGCGGATGCGTTGCTGCATGCGGTTGAAGGTGTGCGCCACCTGGCGAGCTTCCAGCGGGCCGGTCTCTTCCAGGGGCGGGGCGTCGAGGTTTTCACTCAGCCGCTCGGCCGCTTCGCTGAAGCGGCGGATGGGTCGCGACAGGGCCTTGGCGCCGAACCAGGCGGCCACCACCAGGGTGATCAGCTGGAACAGCAGCGGCACGACAGGCCCGCCGAACAGCGGCGGTGGTGGCCGGTGCTCTTCCTCGCGCAGCTCCTTGGCGCCGAAATCGGCCAGCGCTTCGGGCGAAGGATTGGGGCCCAGCTCCGCGCGCAACTCACGCAGGTGCTCGCGGTGGGGCGGTGGCGGGAAGCCGTACTGCTGGAACCAGAGGAAGGCCAGCAGGTGGGCGAAGATGATGGCAATCAGTGACACGCCGAACAGGCGGGCGAACAGCGTATCAGGGCTGCGCATCAACCAATGTCTCTCGCATCGAAGAGGTAGCCTTCACCGCGCACGGTCTTGATCAGCTGGGGTGCCTTGGGGTCGTCGCCCAGCTTCTGGCGCAGGCGCGATACCAGCAGGTCGATGCTGCGGTCGAACGCTTCGATGGAGCGGCCGCGGGCGGCGTCCAGCAGTTGTTCGCGGCTGAGCACGCGGCGTGGACGCTCCAGGAACACCCACAGCAGGCGGAATTCGGCGTTGGACAGCGGCACCACCAGGCCATCGGAGGAGATCAGCTGGCGCAGCACGCTGTTCAGGCGCCAGTTGTCGAAGCGCACGTTGGCACGCTGCTCGGTGCGGTCGTCGCGCACGCGGCGCAGGATGGTCTGGATGCGGGCTACCAGTTCACGTGGCTCGAACGGCTTGGCCATGTAGTCGTCGGCGCCCAGTTCCAGGCCGATGATGCGGTCGGTCGGCTCGCAGCGGGCGGTCAGCATCAGGATCGGGATGTCGGATTCGGCGCGCAGCCAGCGGCACAGCGACAGGCCGTCTTCGCCCGGCAGCATCAGGTCCAGCACCACCACGTCGAAGTTTTCTTCCAGCAGCGCCTGGCGCATGCCTTCCCCGTCGCTGACGCCCAGGGCCAGGATGCCGAAGCGGGCCAGGTAGTCGATCAGCAGTTCGCGAATCGGCACGTCGTCATCCACGATCAGGGCACGGGTGTTCCAGCGTTTGTCATCGTCGCCGACGAGGTTCTTGCTGGCATCGCTGAGAGGGAGCGGGGTGTTCTGCATGCTTGCGTTCATCTGCCTGGTATTGCTGCCAGCCGCGACGACGGGGCCGCGTCAGTTACCCGGAGGGTAAGCGTTCGCCCGGCGGGCTGGTAGTCATGTTCGGATTGGGAGCGGCCAGCGAGGGTCACTCGCAGGCGTGTCGCTGGAATGTCCTGTATGTATCAAGCTCGATACATTTGGCTGCATTTTTCCCGTTTCGTTCCGGCAATCGCTCTACATCGGCATTCTTTACGAAAACTTTATGCCGGTCTTTCCCCTTCAGTCTCGTTCCTTTACGGCCTGGTTTCCGACAATACCGACCAATGGCCCTGCAAGGGGCTGGCGATTCCAACGAGGAGAAAGGCCATGAACGTGCTGGATGGGGTGGCACTGCTGCTGGCAGCAGGGCTGTTTGTGTATCTGACGGTGGCGCTGTTGCGCGCCGACCGGCACTAGGAGCGACCATGCACAGCTATGACTATGGGCTGCTCCTGGCCTTCCTGGCCCTGGTGCTGGTCCCGGCGCCCTTCCTGGGCCGCTTTTACTACAACGTCATGGAAGGCCGGCGCACCTGGCTCACGCCTATCCTTGGCCCGGTGGAGCGCGGCTGCTACCGCCTGGCCGGGGTGGACCCGGCGCAAGAGCAAAGCTGGCAGCGCTACACCCTGGCCATGCTGGCCTTCAACCTGGCCGGGTTCGTGCTGTTGATGGGCGTGCTGCTGTTCCAGCAGTACCTGCCCGCCAACCCGCAGCACCTGCCTGGCATGGAATGGTCGCTGGCCTTCAACACTGCGGTCAGTTTCGTCACCAACACCAACTGGCAATCCTACAGCGGCGAGGCGTCCCTGAGCTACTTCAGCCAGATGGTCGGCCTCACCGTGCAGAACTTCGTCAGCGCCGCCACGGGCCTGGCGGTGCTGGTGGCGCTGTGCCGCGGCATTGGCCGGCGCTCGGCGAAAACCCTCGGCAACTTCTGGGCCGACATGACCCGCGCCACCCTCTATGGCCTGCTGCCGCTGTGCCTGGTGCTGGCGCTGATCCTGGTGTGGCAGGGCGTGCCGCAGACCTTCATGCACTACGTCAGCGCCGTGACCGTGCAGGGCGCCGACCAGGTCATCCCCCTGGGCCCGGCGGCCAGCCAGATCGCCATCAAGCAGCTGGGCACCAACGGCGGCGGCTTCTTCGGCGTCAACTCGGCCCACCCGTTCGAGAACCCCACGGCCCTGAGCAACCTGCTGGAGGTGGTGTCGATCATCCTGATTCCGGTGGCGCTGGTGTTTACCTTCGGCCACTACGTGAAGGACATGCGTCAGAGCCGGGCGATCATCGCCTGCATGTTCGCGTTGTTCCTGATCGGTGGCGGCGTGGCGCTGTACGGCGAGTACCAGCCCAACCCGACGCTGCAAAGTGCCCAGGTGGAACAGGCGCCGCCGCTGGAGGGCAAGGAAGCGCGCTTCGGCACCACGGCCTCGGCGCTGTGGGCGGTGACCACCACCGCGGCGTCCAACGGTTCGGTCAACGCCATGCATGACAGCCTCAACCCGCTCACCGGCATGGTGGCGCTGGTGAACATGATGGTCGGCGAGGTGATCTTCGGCGGCGTCGGTGCCGGGCTCTACGGCATGCTGCTGAACGTGCTGACGGCGGTGTTCCTGGCCGGGCTGATGATTGGCCGCACGCCCGAATACCTGGGCAAGAAGATCCAGGCCACGGAGGTGAAGCTGCTGGTGGTGACCCTGCTGGTGATGCCCGTCGGCGTGCTGGTGCTGGGCGCCATCGCCGCCAGCCTGGCAGGCCCGGCGTCGGCGGTGAGCAACCCCGGCCCCCACGGCTTCAGCCAGTTGCTGTACGCCTACACCTCGGCCAGCGCCAACAACGGCTCGGCGTTCGGCGGCTTCAGCGCCAACACCGTGTTCCACAACCTGATGCTGGGCCTGGGCATGCTGATCGGGCGCTTCGGCTACATCCTGCCGATCATGGCCCTGGCCGGCAGCCTGGCGCTGAAGAAGACCGCGCCGCTGGGCAACAACAGCTTCCCCACCCACGGCCCGCTGTTCGTCACCCTGCTGACGGTGACCATCCTGCTGGTGGGTGGCCTGACCTTCCTGCCGACCCTGGCACTGGGGCCGATCGCTGAACAACTGAGCCTGGGCTTCTAAGGAACATGACCATGAATATGCCGATCCGTGTTGCCAAGCCGGCCGCCGCCGATGCCGCCGGCGCCGCGCAGAAAACCGCGTTCGCCGCCCTGTGGCGGCCGGCGCTGGTGCAGGCCTTCGTCAAGCTCGACCCACGCCAGCTGCAGCGGGCGCCGGTGATGCTGGTGGTGGAACTCACGGCCATCCTCACCACGGTGCTGTGCGTGCTGCCCGAGGCCGGGGTGAATACTGGGGTGGCGGTGCAGATCGCCCTGTGGCTGTGGTTCACCGTGTTGTTTGCCAACTTCGCCGAAGCCCTGGCCGAGGGCCGTGGCAAGGCCCGCGCCGACAGCCTCAAGGCCGGTAGCCAGGGCCTCACCGCGCGCCGCCGGGACGGCGCCGGGCAGTTCCAGAACGTGGCCGCCGCCAGCCTGCGCAAGGGTGACGTGGTGCGCGTGGAGGCCGGGGAGATAATCCCCGGCGACGGCGAGGTCATCGAAGGTATCGCCGCGGTCAACGAGGCGGCCATTACCGGCGAGTCGGCGCCGGTGATCCGTGAGTCCGGTGGCGACCGCTCGGCCGTCACCGGCAACACCCGCCTGGTGTCGGACTGGCTGCTGGTGAAGATCACCGCCAACCCCGGCGAGTCGACCCTGGACCGCATGATCGCCCTGGTGGAAGGCGCCAAACGGCAGAAGACCCCCAACGAGATTGCCCTCGACATCCTGCTGATCGGCCTGACGCTGATCTTCCTGCTGGTGGTGGTGACCCTGCAGCCGTTCGCCCACTTCGCCAACGGCAGCCTCCCGCTGGTGTTCCTGGTGGCGCTGCTGGTGACCCTGATTCCCACCACCATCGGTGGCCTGCTGTCAGCCATCGGCATCGCCGGCATGGACCGCCTGGTGCGCCTGAACGTGATCGCCAAGTCCGGTCGCGCCGTGGAAGCGGCGGGGGACGTGCACGTGCTGCTGCTGGACAAGACCGGCACCATCACCTTCGGCAACCGCCGCTGCACCGCGCTGTACGCCGCCCCCGGCGTGACCGCCAAGGAACTGGCCGAAGGCGCGTTGCTGGCCTCGCTGGCCGACGACACCGCCGAGGGCAAGTCCATCGTCGAGTTCCTGCGCCAGTTGCACAGCCTGCCGGAGCCGGCCGCCACCGAGCTGGTGGCGGTGCCCTTCAGCGCCGAGACGCGCCTGAGCGGCGTCGACCACGCCGGGCGCATCTACCGCAAGGGCGCGGTGGACTCGCTGCTGGCCTTCGTCGGCATGGCGCGGCTGGAAATGCCCGCCGCCCTGGCCCGGGAAGTGGACAAGATCGCCCAGAGCGGCGGCACCCCGCTGCTGGTGTGCCGCGACAAGCGCCTGCTGGGCGCCATTCACCTCAAGGACGTGGTCAAGCCGGGTATCCGCGAGCGCTTCGACGAACTGCGCAAGCTGGGCATCCGCACCGTGATGGTCACCGGCGACAACCCGCTGACCGCCGCCGCGATCGCTGCCGAGGCGGGTGTTGACGATGTGCTGGCCGAAGCCACCCCGGAGAAAAAGCTGGCACGCATCCGCCAGGAACAGGACGACGGTCGCCTGGTGGCCATGTGCGGCGACGGCGCCAACGACGCCCCGGCCCTGGCCCAGGCGGACGTGGGCATGGCCATGAACGACGGCACCCAGGCGGCGCGCGAGGCGGCCAACATGGTCGACCTCGACAGCGACCCCACCAAGTTGCTGGACGTGGTGCAGATCGGCAAGGAGCTGCTGGTGACACGGGGCGCCCTGACCACGTTCTCCATCGCCAACGACGTGGCCAAGTACTTCGCCATCCTGCCGGCGCTGTTCGCCGCCATCTACCCGCAGCTGGGGGTGTTGAACGTGATGCACCTGGCCAGCCCGCAGAGCGCGATCCTGTCGGCCATCGTCTTCAACGCGCTGATCATCGTGGTGTTGATCCCGCTGGCCCTGCGCGGCGTGCGGGTGCAGGCCGCGAGCGCCGCGCACCTGCTGCGGCGCAATCTGTTGATCTACGGCCTGGGCGGGATCGTGGTGCCGTTCGTGGGCATCAAGCTGATCGACCTGCTGCTGACCGCCGTCCACCTGGTATGAGGAATTGATGATGTCGACTTATTTGCGTCCGGCCTTGAGCCTGCTTGTGTTGATGACCCTGATCACCGGCGTGGCCTACCCGCTGGCCGTGACGGCGGTGGCCCAGGTGGCCTTCCCGGAACAGGCCAATGGCAGCCTGGTGCACGACGAGGCGGGCAAGGTGCGCGGCTCCAGCCTGATCGCCCAGGGGTTCAGCGGCGATGCCTGGTTCCACCCGCGGCCGTCGGCCGGGGATTTCGCCACCGTGTCCAGCAGCGCCAGCAACCTGGCGCCCAGCAACCCGGCCCTGGCCAGCCGCATCAAGGACGATGCCGCCAAGCTGTACGTGGACGGGCAGGGGCCGGTGCCGCTGGCGCTGCTGACCACTTCGGGCAGCGGCCTGGACCCGCACCTGCCGCCGGCCGCCGCC
Organism: Pseudomonas sp. GYB4201; assembly: GCF_056312595.1. Classification (NCBI taxonomy): domain Bacteria; kingdom Pseudomonadati; phylum Pseudomonadota; class Gammaproteobacteria; order Pseudomonadales; family Pseudomonadaceae; genus Pseudomonas; species Pseudomonas sp. GYB4201. The sequence goes on from NZ_JBWGIG010000024.1 coordinate 12,074, forward strand.
AGCTACCAGGTGGCCCGCGTGGCCCAGGCACGGCAGCTGCCCCCTGCCACGGTGCAGCAGCTTGTGGCCGAGCACACCGAGCGCTCGCTGTTCGGGCCGCCGGTGGTGAATGTGCTGGCTTTGAACCTGGCGCTGGATCGGCTACCTTCATCGCGTTGATTGCTACCGTGGCGCCTCAATCGCGGCCAAGGCCGGCTCCTACGCCGTCCGCGTAGGAGCCGGCCTTGGGCGCGGTAAAGACGCGGCGGTGCAGTACCGTTACCCAGTTCCGGTCCTGCCCCTCCCCCCCCCCCGCCGCCCCCCCCCCGGGCGTGGTAGGAGCCGGCCTTGGCCGCGATACAGACGCTGCGGTCCTGAACCTTACCCGAGTACCTGTCATGAGTGATGCCCTGCGCGCCGACGCGTTGCTGGCCCAATTGCCCCGCGATGGCCGCGGCCGCCTCAAGGTGTTCCTCGGCGCCGCCCCCGGCGTGGGCAAGACCTACGCCATGCTGCAGGCCGCCCACGGCCAGCTGCGCCAGGGCCTGCGGGTGGTGGCCGGGGTGGTGGAGACCCATGGCCGGGCCGAGACCGAGGCGCTGCTGGGCGGCCTGGCCCAGTTGCCGCTGGTGCGCTCCCAGTACCGCGGCGTGACCCTGGAAGAGATGGACCTCGACGGCCTGCTGCAGGCCGCGCCGCAGCTGGTGCTGGTGGACGAACTGGCCCACAGCAACGCCCCCGGCAGCCGCCACGCCAAGCGCTGGCAGGACATTCAGGAACTGCTGGCCGCGGGCATCCACGTCTACACCACGGTCAACGTCCAGCACCTGGAAAGCCTCAACGACCAGGTGCTGGACATCACCGGCGTGCAGGTGCGCGAGACCCTGCCCGACTGGGTGCTGCAGGAGGCCGACGAGCTGGTGCTGATCGACCTGCCGCCGCGCGAACTGCTGGAGCGCCTGCGCGACGGCAAGGTGTACGTGCCCGAACAGGCGCGGGCGGCAATCGAGGCTTTTTTCACCCAGACCAACCTCACCGCGTTGCGCGAGCTGGCCATGCAGACCGCCGCCGCCCAGGTCGACGCCGACCTGGCCCAGGGCTACCGGCGCATGGGCCAGGCCGCCCCGGCGTTGCGCGGGCGGCTGCTGGTGGGCATCGACGGCGATGCCCAGGCCGAGCGCCTGGTGCGCCACGCCAGCCGCGTGGCCCAGCGCCGGCACCTGCCCTGGAGCGTGGTGCACGTGGACACCGGCAAGGCCCGCGATGAAACCAGCCGCCAGCACCTGCAGCACGCCCAGCAGCTGACCGAGCGCCTGGGCGGCGAAGTGGTGGTGCTGCGCGCCGGCGAGGTGGCCAGGACGCTGATCCAGCACGCCGCCGAGCGCCGCGCCAGCCTGGTGCTGGTGGGCCAGTCGCGGCCGCTGTGGTACCGCCGCTGGCTGGGTGGCGGCCTGGGCCCGCGTTTGTTGCGCGACACCCATGGCCTGGAGATCAACGTGCTCGACCGCGACGCGGCGCGCCCCGTGCCCCGTGGCCACGAGGCCGGGCAGTGGGTGTGGTTCGACTACTTGCTGGCGCTGTTCGCCACCATCGCCGCCAGCGGCCTGGCCTCGGCGGTGGCCAGCGTGCTGGCGCTGCCGAACATCTCCCTGGTGTTCCTCGCCGCCGTGCTGCTGGTGGCGGTGCGCAGCAGCCTGGGGCCGGCGCTGGTGTGCGCGGCGCTGTCGTTCCTGGCGTATGACTTTCTGTTCATTCCGCCGACCTTCTCGCTGACCATCTACCGCGAAGAGGACGTGTTGACCCTGCTGTTCTTCCTGCTGATGGCGGCGCTCACCGGCAACCTCGCCGCGCGCCAGCGCCGCCAGTTGCAGGCCCTGCGCGACACCCAGGAAGAGACCGGCGAGCTGCTCGACCTGTCGCGCAAGCTCACCGCCGCCACCGACCGCCAGGCCGTGCTCAGCGCCGCCGCCCAGCACCTGCAGGGTTGGCGCGAGCTGCAGGTGTGGGTGGCCGAGCGCGACGGCCACCAGGGCTGGAAAGACCCCGGCGGCCACCCCATTCCCCTCAGTGACACCGAGCGCGCCGCCGCCGACTGGGCGTGGCAGCATGACCAGCCCGCTGGCCTGGGCACCGGCACCTTGCCCTCGGGACGCTGGTGGTGGACGCCGGTGTCGCTGCAGGACGGCCCGCTGGTGCTGCTGGGCGTGCGCGACCGCGAGGGCCGCGCCTTGAGCGCCCAGCGCCGGCGCCTGCTCGGTGCCCTCAGCCAGCCGCTGGCCCAGGGCCTGGCCCGCGCGCAACTGGCCCAGGACCTGGAGGCAGCGCGCCTGCACGGTGAAACCGAACAGCTGCGCAGCGCGCTGCTGGCCTCGGTGTCCCACGACCTGCGCACGCCGCTGACGGCCATGCGCGGCAGCATCGACAGCCTGCTGGCCTTGGGCGAGGCCATTCCCCGTGCCGACCGCCAGGAGCTGCTGGAAGGCACCCGCGACGAGGCCGAGCGCCTCGACCGCTACATCCAGAACCTGCTCGACATGACCCGCCTGGGCCACGGCGCGCTGAAGCTGGCGCGCGACTGGGTGGCGCCGGCGGACATTGTCGGCAGCGCCCTGAACCGCCTGCGCGCGGTGCTGGCACCGCTTGTGGTGGACGTCGAGGTGCCGGCGCAGCTGCCGTTGCTGTACGTGCACGCGGCGCTGATCGAGCAGGCGCTGATCAACGTGCTGGAAAACGCTGCGCGCTTCTCGCCACCCCACGGCCGCTTGCTGATACGCGCCGCCGTCAGCGGCGAGGAGCTGAGCTTCGCGGTCAGCGACCAGGGCCCGGGCATTCCCGAAGAGGAGCGGGCGAAAATCTTCGACATGTTCTACACCGCCGCCCGGGGTGACCGCGGTGGCCAGGGCACCGGCCTGGGCCTGGCGATCTGCCAGGGCATGATCGGCGCCCACGGCGGGCGCATCCTGGTGACTGACGGCCTGGATGGCCACGGCACCTGCATCACTCTATGCTTGCCGGTGCAACCGCAACCCGGCCTGGAAAGTGAAGCCTGAACATGAGTCAAACCGCGACCCTGCTGGTGATCGACGACGAACCGCAGATCCGCAAGTTCCTGCGCATCAGCCTGGCCTCCCAGGGCTACAAGGTGCTGGAAGCCGGCACCGGTGCCGAGGGCCTGAGCCAGGCCGCGCTGGGCCGCCCCGACCTGGTGGTGCTGGACCTGGGCCTGCCGGACATGGACGGCCAGCAGGTGCTGCGTGAGCTGCGCGAATGGAGCGCGGTGCCGGTGCTGGTGCTGTCGGTGCGCGCCAGCGAGATCCAGAAAGTGGAAGCCCTGGACAACGGCGCCAACGACTACGTGACCAAGCCGTTCGGCATCCAGGAGTTTTTGGCGCGCATCCGCGCCTTGCTGCGCCAGGTGCCCAGCGGCGATGCGCCGCCGGCGCCTGTGAGCATCGGCGGGCTGTTGATTGACCTGGGCCTGCGCCGGGTGACCCTGGATGGCGCCGAGGTGGCGTTGACCCGCAAGGAATACGCGGTGGTGGCGCAGCTGGCGCGCTACCCGGGGCGGGTGATTACCCAACAGCAGCTGCTCAAGGACATCTGGGGCCCGACCCATGCCGACGACAGCCATTACCTGCGCATTGTGGTGGGGCATATTCGCCAGAAGCTCGATGACGATCCGACGGCGCCGCGTTACATCATTACGGAGCCGGGGGTGGGGTACCGGCTTCTGGCCAATCCCTGACGCGGCCTGCGGCCGCTGCTACGCGAGGTTTCGTCGTGGCATTCATCGATTCCCGGCGCGTCATCGATTCCCGTAGCAGCGGCCGCAGGCCGCGTCCGCGGTTCAGGCGCTGCGAATACGCTTGCGCGCACTGCGCATCAGGCGCACCAGCAGCATTGCCGCCGCACAGGTCAGGCCCACGATCAGCCCCTGCCACAAACCGCTCGGCCCCGCCGGCGCGCCCAGCCAGTCGGTCAGCCCCAGCAGGTAACCCACCGGCAAGCCAATGCCCCAGTAGGCGAACAGCGTCAGCAGCATGGTCACCCGCGTGTCCTGGTAGCCGCGCAAGGCACCAGCGGCCGTGACCTGGATGGCGTCGGAGAACTGGAACAGCGCCGCGTACACAATCAGCATGGCGGCAATGTGCAGCACCGCCGGGTCAGCCGTGTAGATCCGGGCGATGTGCTCGCGGCCCAGGTACATCAGCGTCGCCGAGAAGCACGCATAGGCCAGTGCCGAGGCCATGCCGATGCCGGCGGCGAAACGCGCCTCGCGGGGCAGGCCGCGGCCCAGGGCCTGGCCGACGCGGATGGTCACGGCCATGCCCAGCGAAAACGGGATCATGAACACCATGGAGCTGATGCTCAGGGCGATCTGGTGCCCGGCCACCACGGTGGAACCGAGGCTGCCGATCAGCAGGGCGATGACGGCGAAGATGCTCGACTCGGCGAACACCGCGATGCCGATCGGTAGGCCGATGCCCAGCAGGCGCTGGATCACCGGCCACTGCGGCCACTGGAACTGGCCGAAGACGTTGGCCGCGCGGTAGGCCGGCGCCCAGCGCACCCAGCCGGCCATGCCCAGCAGCATCATCCACATCACGCTGGCGGTGGCCCAGCCACAGCCCACGCCGCCCATGGCCGGCACGCCCAGGTGGCCGTAGATGAACACGTAGTTGAGCGGGATGTTCAGCGCCAGGCCGCACAGGCCCAGGACCATGCTCGGCCGGGTGCGGCCCATGCCGTCGCTGCAGCAGCGCAGCACGTGGTACAGCGCCACCGACGGCAGGCCGGTGCCAATGCCGCGCAAATAGCCCATGCACGGCGCGATCAGCTCCGGGTCCACCTTCATCAGGTGCAGCACCGGCTCGGCGTTGAACAGCAGCAGGCTGGCCCCCAGGCCGGCGGCCAGGGCCAGCCACAGCGCCTGGCGCACCAGCGGGCCGATCTCGGCCGGGGTGCCGGCGCCGTGGCGCTGGGCGACCTTGGGCGTGGTGGCCAGCAGGATGCCGGTCATCAGCAGGAACACCGGCACCCAGATCGAGTTGCCCAGGGCCACGGCCGCCAGGTCGCGGGGGCCGACGCGGCCGGCCATCACCGCATCGACGAAGCCCATGGCGGTGTGCGCCAGCTGCGCGATCATGATCGGCCCCGCCAGGGCCAGCAGCGTGCGCAGTTCCAGGCGCACCCGGGCAGGGCGGGTGAGGGGGGTGGGCATGTCGGTTGCAGCTGCAGTCACGGGGCGTAGTCCACTGGTGGGCGCGGAAAACCGCCCATTCTACGCCCTGACGCGGCGGTCAGGAAACACTTGCCACGTGCTTCGTGACGGCGCGCCCCGCTGCGCCTAAACTGCCGCCCATACTGGGGAGCTTGCCATGCTGATTGTCGCTGACGAAAACATTCCACTGCTTGAAGACTTCTTTGCCGGTTTCGGCGAAATCCGCCGGGTGCACGGCCGCAGCGTCGACGCCGAGGCGGTGCGTGACGCCGACGTGCTGCTGGTGCGGTCCATCACCAAGGTCAACCGCGCCCTGCTGGAAGGCAGCAACGTGCGCTTTGTCGGCACCTGCACCATCGGCACCGACCACCTGGACCTGGACTACTTCGCCGAGGCCGGCATCCGCTGGTCCAGCGCGCCGGGCTGCAACGCCCGTGGCGTGGTGGACTACGTGCTGGGCGCACTGGTGACCCTGGCCGAGCTGGAAGGCGTGGAACTGCCCACGCGCACCTACGGCGTGGTCGGCGCCGGCCAGGTCGGCTCGCGGTTGATTCGCGTGCTGCGCGGGCTGGGCTGGGAGGTCAAGGTCTGCGACCCGGTGCGCCAGGCGGCCGAGGGCGGCGACTACGTGAGCCTGGACGAGATCCTCGAACAGTGCGACGTGATCAGCCTGCACACGCCGCTGAACAAGGGCGGCAGCCACCCCACCTGGCACCTGCTGGACGCCGGGCGCCTGGCGCGGCTGAAGCCGGGCGCCTGGCTGATCAACGCTGCCCGCGGGCCCATCGTCGACAACCTGGCGCTCAAGGACCTGCTGATCGAGCGGGACGACGTGCAGGCGGTGCTGGACGTGTGGGAGCACGAACCCAGCGTGGACGGTGAACTGGCCGACCTGTGCGTGCTGGCCACGCCGCACATCGCCGGCTACAGCCTGGACGGCCGCCAGCGCGGCACTGCGCAGATCTACCAGGCGTACTGCGCGTTCCGGGGCGAACCGGCCAGCGTGCAACTGGCTGACCTGCTGCCGCCGCCCTGGCTGGCGGAAGTGGCCCTCAACGGCCTGGCCGACCCGGCGCAGGCCATGGCCATGCTGTGCCGCGCGGTGTATGACCCGCGCCGGGACGACGCCGATTTCCGCCGCAGCCTGACCGACAACGATGCCCAGCAGCGCAGCGCCTTCGACGCCCTGCGCAAGGGCTACCCCACCTCGCGCCGGGAAATCGAAGGGCTGCGGGTGCGCCTGGACGGCTACTCGCCGGACCTGCGTAAACTGGCCACCGCGCTGGGTTGCGACCTGGTGTAGCAGCGGCCGCCAGGCCGCGTCACAGGCGCAAAAAAGAAAACCCGGCGCAGGGCCGGGTTCACGGGGTGGCGCGGGTCGTCAGTCTTGTTTGGCAGGGGCAGGTTTGACCAGACGTTTTTCCAGTTCCTGGCACGCGTCCTGGATCATGTCTTCGGTGATAGGGATCTCGCGTCCCTTGGCATCGATAATGGAGCCGCCGGCCGGCTGGTGCGGCTGGATTCGGCGTACTTCCACGGTTTGGTTACTGCTGCTGTGCAAGCCCATGGCCCGTCTCCTCATCAGGTTTAGTGCTCAGAGTAGGGTCGCCAGATGACTGCCTGATTACATCCCTGTGCAGCCTGGCGACGCTTTCAGTCCACCAGAAAGCGCTGCAAACCGCCAGCCTGTGCTTAGACCAAAAGCGTCTAGGTACAGGCCCGGCAGGTCCTAATAAGCTGACCTGGCCTGATAAGCGGAGTTCCCCCGGGCGCAAACTGCCCGCCAGGGTGTAGGCTTGGCGAACCTTCCTTGCCAGGCCTGCCCATGATTTCGCTGCTCTCCGCCCGCCAGCGTCGCGCCCTGCGCCTGGCCCTGCATTTTCTCGCCCCTTACCGCTGGCGCGCGCTGGCTGCCCTGGTGGCCCTGGTGGTCACCGCTGGCATCACCCTGTCCATGGGCCAGGGCATACGCCTGCTGGTGGACCAGGGCTTCCTGACCCAGTCGCCGGTGCTGCTCAACCGCTCCATCGCGGTGTTCATGCTGCTGGTGGTGGCGCTGGCGGTGGGCACGTTCGTGCGCTTCTATTTGGTGTCGTGGATTGGCGAGCGCTGCGTGGCCGACATCCGCCAGCAGGTGTTCGACCACTTGGTGTACCTGCACCCCGGCTTCTATGAAAACAACCGCAGCTCCGAGATCCAGTCGCGGCTGACCGCCGACACCACCTTGCTGCAATCGGTGATCGGTTCGTCGCTGTCGCTGTTCCTGCGCAACGGCCTGATGGTGATTGGCGGCATCGTGCTGCTGTTCGTCACCAACCCCAAGCTCACCAGCATCGTGGTCATCGCCCTGCCGCTGGTGCTGGCGCCGATCCTGGTGTTCGGCCGGCGCGTGCGCGGGCTGTCGCGGCAGAGCCAGGACCGCATCGCCGACGTCGGCAGCTACGTGGCCGAAACCCTCAACCAGATCAAGACCGTGCAGGCCTACAACCACCAGGCCGAAGACCAGCGGCGGTTCGGCGTGACCGTGGAGCAGGCCTTCGAGACCGCGCGCAAGCGCATCGTGCAGCGAGCCTGGCTGATTACCCTGGTGATCATCCTGGTGCTGGGCGCGGTGGGGGTGATGTTGTGGGTGGGCGGCATGGACGTGATCGCCGGGCGCATTTCCGGCGGTGAGCTGGCCGCGTTCGTGTTCTACAGCCTGATCGTCGGCAGTGCCTTTGGCACCCTGAGCGAGGTGATGGGCGAGCTGCAACGGGCCGCCGGCGCCGCCGAGCGCATCGGCGAGCTGCTGCAGGCCAGCAGCGAGATCCGCGCACCGGCCAGCGGCCTGCAGCGCCTGCCCGAGCGCGTCAGTGGCCGCCTGGCCCTGGAGCAGCTGCTGTTCGCCTACCCGTCGCGGCCGCTGCAGCCGGCCATCAACGGCCTGGACCTGGTGATCCACGCCGGTGAGACCCTGGCCCTGGTGGGGCCTTCCGGGGCGGGCAAATCCACGCTGTTCGACCTGCTGCTGCGCTTCTACGACCCGCAGCAGGGGCGCATCCTCATTGACGGCGTGGACCTGCGCCAGCTCGACCCCCAGGACCTGCGCCGGCATTTCGCCCTGGTGTCGCAGACCCCGGCGCTGTTCTTCGGTACCGTGGAAGACAACCTGCGCTACGGCCAGGCCGACGCCCCGTTCGAGCAGGTGCAACAGGCCGCCCGCATCGCCCACGCCCACGACTTCATCGAAGCCTTGCCCCAGGGCTACCAGACCCACCTGGGCGAGGCCGGGCTAGGGCTGTCCGGCGGCCAGCGGCAGCGCCTGGCCATTGCCCGCGCGTTGCTGGTGGACGCACCGATCCTGCTGCTGGACGAAGCCACCAGTGCCCTGGATGCCCAGAGTGAACACTTGATTCAGGAAGCCTTGCCGACCCTGATGCAGGGCCGTACCACGCTGGTCATCGCCCACCGCCTGGCGACAGTGCAGCACGCCGACCGCATCGCGGTGATCGATCAGGGCAGGGTGGTGGCGGTGGGGACGCACCGGCAGTTGATTGCCGGCAATGCGCTGTACGCGCGGCTGGCGGCGTTGCAGTTCAATACCGCAGACGCGGCGCATACATGACCCCGTGGCCGCTGCCTGACGGCAGCGGCCACGGGGTTGTGGGGCTTAGCGGTATTCGCAGAGATAAGCGGTTTCCACTTCCACTTTCAGCTGGAACTTGCTGTTGGCCGGCACGTTGAAGCGGCTGCCGCCTTCGAAGGTTTCCCACTCCAGGCTGTCAGGCAGCTTGACGATCAGCTTGCCGGTGACCACGTGCATGATTTCTTTCTGTGCGGTGCCGAATTCGTATTCGCCCGGGGCCATGACGCCGATGGTGGCAGGGCCTTCCTTCATTTCGAAAGCAATCGACTTCACGGTGCCGTCGAAGTATTCGTTGACTTTAAACATGGGCGAATCCTCAGGATAGGGTCAAAAGGGTCGCCAGTATGCCCAACGCCGTAAGGCGGTGCACGCGCTTTTAACCGTCTAGTTAGGCAGTGACAGTGGCAGCAGCCGCGCCGTGTTGCGTGCATCTTCCAGGGCCCGGTGCTGCTGGCCGCTGAAGCTCAGGCCAGCCAGTTGCAGGGCACCGTTGAGCCCCAGCGGGCGCTGCAGTTTGCGCGCCTTGGCAAAGCGCTGCTTGAGGTTGGTGTGCGGCAGCTCGGCCAGCAGGCTCTGCAACTGGTGCTGCTGCCAGCTGAGCAGCAGCTGCTGGCGGTCATAGTCGCCCCAGCTGACCCAGCCCTGCAGGTTGGCCTGGTGGTGGCCCAGCCAGCGCTCGAACTGCGGCCACACTTCGGTCAGCGGCGCGGCAGCGTCGATATTGGCCTGGGTGATGCGCGTCAGCTCGCGGCAGAAGGGCGTGAGGCACGGCCGCCGTTGCGGGCGCACGAAGCGTTGGAAGTGGTCCACCTCGCGGCCGTCGCGGGTCACCAGGCTGGCACCGATCTCGATGATTTCCATTTCCGCGACCGGCCAACCCCCCTCATCCGTGGTGGCTTCCAGGTCAATCACCAGCCAATGCGGCATACCAGGCTCCAGTGCGCTGTGCTCATTCTGGCTAGAGCGTAGCCAAGTACAAAGAGTTCCGATATCCCCCCAAGCGCTTGCTAGGGAGGGGGCCACGGCATACATTGCTCGACGGACGGTAGTGGAGGCAGGGTCGTGGATGAACTGAAGGCACGTGAAGTCATGCAGCAGCTGGTGGCCGGCGGTCAACTGACCGACCCCGACAGCCCGCGCGGCGTGCTGCTGCAGACGGCCGCCCACCTGTTTCGCAGCCAGGGCTTCGACCGCACCACGGTGCGTGACCTGGCCAGCGCCGTGGGTATCCAGTCAGGCAGCATCTTCCATCACTTCAAGAGCAAGGACGAGATTCTGCGCGCGGTGATGGAGCAGACCATCCTCTACAACACCGCGCTGATGCAGGCCGAACTGGCCGACGTGACCGACGTGCGCGAGCGCCTGCTGGCGCTGATCCGCTGCGAGCTGCAGTCGATCATGGGCGGCACCGGTGAGGCCATGGCGGTGGCCGTGTATGAATGGCGCTCGTTGTCGGCCCAGGGCCAGGCCCAGGTGCTGGCGGTGCGCGAGCGCTACGAGCAGTTGTGGCTGCAGGTGCTGGGCGAGGCCCGGGACGCGGGCCTGCTGGGCGGCGACCTGGCCATTACCCGGCGGTTCCTGACCGGCGCGCTGTCGTGGACCAGCACCTGGTTCAAGCCCCAGGGCAGTATGAGCCTGGAGCAATTGGCGGACCAGGCACTGAAGTTGCTGTTGAAAGAAGATTGACGCCATGTTTGCAGTTGTCGAACGGCCCGCAAACGCCTAATTTATGGGGATCCAATGCCCTTTGCCCCGAGGTACGACACGTTGACTGGGATTCGCCGGCGCTGCATGGCGCGGTTACTCATGGGGGCGGGCATGAGCCTGGTGGCGCTGTCGAGCCTGGCAGCCCAGGAAGTGCGGGTGGGCGCGGCGCATTTCCCGCCCTACACGGTGCGCCCCGAAACCGGCGCCGACACCGGCCTGCTGCCGCAGTTGGTGGAGGACCTCAATGCCTCCCAGAGCCAGTTCCACTTCGTGCTGGTGCCCACCTCGATCCCGCGCCGCTACCGCGACTTCCAGGACGGGCGCATCGACATGGCGATCTTCGAAAACCCCGAGTGGGGCTGGCAGCAGATCGAGCACACCAGCGTCGACATGGGCCTGGAAGACGCCGAGATTTTCGTGGCCAAGCGCGGTGAGCACCGCGACCAGACCTATTTCGCCGACCTGTCCGGCAAGCGCCTGGCGCTGTTCAGCGGCTACCACTACGCCTTCGCCGACTTCAACGCCGACCCCGCGTTCCTGGCCAAGACCTACAACGCCACGCTGACCTATTCCCACGACAGCAACCTGATGATGATCCTGCGCGACCGCGCCGACATCGCCCTGGTGACACGCTCCTACCTTTATGACTACCTGGCGCGCAACCCCGGGGTGGCCAAGGAATTGCTGATCTCCGACCGCATCGACCAGCTGTATCACCATTACGCGCTGCTGCGCCCTCAGGCGCCCATCAGCGGTGAACAGTTCCACCAGTTGCTGCAGGTCCTGCGCACCAACGGCGAGATGTTCAAGGTGTTCGACCCTTACAAGATTGCGGTGCGGCCGTTGCCCGAGCAACCGGTGGTAGCCCATGCGGTGCCGTAGCCAGCGGCCGGGGTAAATTTCTGCACGGCGCTCACGTCATTCAGGGATCTTTCCTCCTTTCGTGAGCTGCCCCTATGCCGCAAATCCCGCCCTTGCCCCACTGGTGCGACCTGGTCGCCGACGAGACCGATGACCGCCTGGTGCTGAGCCTGGCGGGTGAGCACCTGATCGAATTGCAGGTGCAACGCGCGCCACAATTGACCGTCAGCCCCGTGGGCGCCGCCGACTTCCGGGGAGTGTGGGCCGCCAGCTACTGGCTGCTGAGCGCCAACCCACAGGTGCGTCGCTTGCACTGGCGCCTGGCGGACGCGCCGGCCCAGGCGCTGGCCAGCGGCTTGCTGGTGGCTGCAGCCGGCGAATACCTGTGCGAGCGCGAGCTGTTCTGGCAGTTGCCGCAGCCGTGGCTGGTGCACCCCAGCGCACCTTATCCCCAGCAGTTGCAGATCACCGACGGCAAGCGCCACCCGAGCCGCGCGCCCAAGCCTGCGGGTGAGCTGTACCGGCGTTTCGACCCACGGGTGCAGGCCTGGGTGTCGTTGCGCGCGTTGGACGTGGAGCAGGATCTGGAGCGTTTCCACCGCTGGCAGAACAACCCGCGGGTGGCGAATTTCTGGCAAGAGCAGGGCGACCTTGCCCAGCACCGCGCCTACCTGGACAAGCTGGCGGCCGACCCGCACACCCTGACCCTGATCGGTTGTTTCGACGACCAGCCGTTCGCCTATTTCGAGGCCTACTGGGCGCGAGAAGATCGCATCGCACCGTTCCTCGATGCCACCGATTACGACCGTGGTATCCACATGCTGGTGGGCGAGGAAAACCATCGCGGCCCGCACAAGGTGGCCAGCTGGCTGTCGGCGCTGACCCATTACCTGTTCCTGGACGACCCGCGCACCCAGCGCGTGGTCGCCGAGCCGCGTGCCGACAACGGCAAGATGATCGGCTACCTGCAGGGGCAGGGCTTCTACCGCGAGAAGGAATTCGACTTCCCGCACAAGCGCGCGGCGTTGATGGTCACCACCCGCGAAGGCTTCTTCGCCCGCAACGACCTGCCCCTTTGAACCACCCGTAGCAGCTGCCGAAGGCGGCGTCCCATTTCAGGCCGCCTCGCGCTCGCCCGAGGCCTTGCGGCAGTGCACCAGCGCGTCGCGGATCATGAAGTTGACCAGGGTCGGCGACACCCCCAGCTCGCGGGCGATGTCCTTCTGCGGCACGCCGTGCAGGCGGTAGGCCTCGAAGGCGTAGCGGGTGCGCTGGGGCAGTTGGCCCAGCGCCCGTTCCACCACTTCCAGGGTGGCCTGGTGCTGGTGGGTGGCCTCGGGCGTGGCGCCGGCCACTACCACATTGAGGCCTTCGTCCTCGTGGGTGCAGTAGCGCTGCTCCAGCGCCTGCTTGCGGTAGTGGTCGATGGCCAGGTTGCGCACGATCTGGAACAGGTAGCTCAGTTGCGCCTTGAACGACGAGGTGATGGACGGCGCTGATTGCAGGCGGAAGAAGGCGTCCTGCACCACGTCTTCGGCCCGTGAGCGACACCCGGTGATGCGCGCGGCGATCTTCACCAGCAGGGTGCGGTTGTCGACGAAGGCTTGCAGCAGGGGTGTGTCACACGTGCTTGTGGGCTGTTGTTCCATCATGGAATTCACCTGGGTGCCAGTGGGTTATCGCAGGGGCTGGCGCCTGCGAGACGGGCATCAAGCTATCCGTAATGATAATCGTTGTCAAATGAGAATAAGATCTAAATGCCCTGTTTCGAGGCATAAGCCGCGCCCTCGAACACTTTCAGGGCATCGGCCAGGCTCGCCGCCGACAGCTCGCCCAGGTGGCTGCCCAGCAGTTCGCCGCGGGCGCTGTAGAACAGCGTGGTGGGCAGCGCCGCCGAGCCCAGCTGGCGGCCCCACTGGCTGCCCGGGTCGTAGAGGATGTGCTGGCGGTCGAAGCCGGCGGCGGCAATGAAGTTGCTGACCACCCCGGGTGTCTCGCCCTGGTTGATGAACACGAAGCGCAGGTCCGGTCGCTGCGCCTGGGCCTGCAGCAGCACCGGCACCTCGCGGCGGCAGGGCGGGCACCAGCTGGCCCACAGGTTGACCACCAGGGGGCGCGGGTCGCTGCCCGGCAGTGTCACTGGCCGGCCCAGGCTGTCATGCAGGGCAGCGGTGGGCATGGCCATGGTTTGCTGGTGCTGGCGCAGCAGCAGGCCGCCACCGGCCCAGGCCAGCAGGCCCACGGCCAGGGCAGCGGCCAGTGGCACGCGCACGGCAGGCTGGCGCCAGCCGCGCCACGCGGCGCCGGCGACCAGCGCCAGCAGGCCTGCCCACCACAGGAAGCCGCCGTCGCGCAGGTCGATCACCTGCCAGGGCTGGTCGCGATACTGGCCGGCGTACAAGGCGACGAAGGCCAGCCGTGCCACCAGCAGCGCCACAACGAACACCCCGAAAATGCTGGATTCCGGGTTGGCCGCGCCGCGCCGGCGGGCCACCCACCAGCCGGCCAGCAGCGCCAGTGCCAGGGCGGCCAACAGCAGCAGATGGTTGACGGCCAGGGCAAAGGGGCCGACGCCGAGACTCAACATGGGGACTTCCTGTGTGGGTGGCAGATGCAACCAGTCTGGCCGCCGGCCGTTAAGGGGCGATTAACGGCGCGCCGCCGCCTGGCGAACCCGGCATAATCGCCGGTTAATGAACGCCGGCGATACTGCCGGTTTTGCGCATGGGTACCTTTGATGCACGTATTGCTTTGCGAAGACGACGAGCTGATTGCCTGTGGCATCGTCGCCGGCCTGCAGGCCCAGGGCCTGACCGTGGACCGCGTGGGTACCGCCAGCGCGGCGCGCGCCCTGTTGCAGGCGGCGCATTTCGACGTGATGGTGCTCGACCTGGGCCTGCCCGACGAGGACGGCCTGGCCATGCTGGCTGCCTTGCGCCAACAAGGCGAGTTGCTGCCAGTGCTGGTGCTGACCGCGCGCGACACCGTCACCGACCGCGTGGCGGGCCTGGAGGCCGGTGCCGATGATTACCTGCTCAAGCCCTTCGACCTGCGCGAACTGTGCGCGCGCCTGCACACCCTGACGCGGCGGGTGGCCGGCCGCGCGGTGAATGCCATCGAACACGGCCCGCTGCGCTATGACCCCAGCAGCCGCCAGGCCTGGCTGGCCGGCCAGCCGGTGGACCTGTCGCGCCGCGAGCAGGCCCTGCTGCAGGCGTTGCTGCACAGCCGCGGCCGGGTGCTGTCCAGCGAGCAGCTCAAGGACAGCGTCTACGGCTTTGGCGATGAAGTGGAAAGCAACGCCCTCAACGTGCACATCCACCACCTGCGGCGCAAGCTGGGCAACGACATCGTCCAGACCGTGCGCGGGCTGGGCTACCGCCTGGGTCAGCCAGCATGAGCCTGCGCCTGCGCTTGAGCCTGATTCTGGGGCTGGCCTTCCTGCTGGTCTGGTGCCTGGCGGCGGCCTGGATGTTCCGCGACTTGCGCCACCAGATGATGTTCTCCCTCGACCAGCGCCTGGTGGCTTCGGCGCGCATGGTCGCCGGGCTGGTGGACCAGCTGCCGCCGCTGGCCAGCCAGGGCGAGGCACGACGCTTCAGCGCCGACCAGCTGAGCATTCCCGACGGCATGGCCTGCCAGGTCAGCTCGCTGCGCGGCGAGATCCTGGCGCGCAGCCACGGCGCCAGTGACCAGCTGGACGACCAGAGCAGCGGTTTCCATGACCAGCTGATCGACGGCGGCCGGTGGCGCAGCTTCACCCTGATGCACGACGGCGTGCGCATCACCACCGCCGACCGCCACGAAGAACGCGAGTCGCTCAACTATTCGATCCTGCTGGCCGCCTCGGTGCCGGTGCTGGTGGCGCTGCTGGGCAGCCTGGCGGTGCTGTGGCTGTGCGTGGGGGTGGGCCTGGCGCCGCTCAACCGCATCCGCGACGCCCTGGCGCGGCGCAGCGCCGACTCGGTGGAGCCTTTGCAGGTGCAGGCCTTGCCCCGTGAGCTGCAGCCGTTGCTGGACAGCCAGAACCAGCTGTTCCAGCGCATCGGCCAGACCCTGGAGCGCGAGCGGCGCCTGACCGGCGACGCTGCCCATGAACTGCGCAGCCCGCTGACCGCCATCAAGACCCACCTGCAAGTGGCGCGCATGACCGATGGCGGTGCCCGCGAAACCGCCCTGGCCCACGCCGAGGCGGGTGCAGACCGCCTGCACCGTACCCTTGAGCAGTTGTTGCTGCTGGCGCGGGTAGAAGGCAGCCTGTCGTTCGACGACGGCTGCGCCTGCACGGCGGGGCAGGTGGCACAGACGGCGGTGCAGGATGCCAGCGCCGGCGACCGCCAGCGCATCGTGCTTGAGCTGCCGGCGGCCGTGGCCGAGGCGCGCCTGCAGGTGCCGTCGGCGCTGGCGGTGGCCGCGGTGCGCAACCTGCTCGACAACGCCCTGCGCCACAGCCCGGCCACTGCCCAGGTGCAGCTGAGCGTAAGCGTGATAGCAGGGCAGGCGAGCTTCCTGGTGCGCGATCATGGCCCGGGCATCGCCGCCGCCGACCTGCCCAACCTCACCCAGCGTTTCTGGCGCAGCCGCCACAGCGTCGGCTGCGGCCTGGGCCTGGCGATCGTGCATGCCATCGTGCAGCGCTGCGGCGGCGGCCTGGGCTTCGACAGCCGTGACGACGGCCTGCGGGTGCGGCTGGCGCTGCCGCTACATGCATTGTAACGGCGCCGCGGTCGCCAGGGGCGGGCAGTGCGGGTAGGGTAGCGGCTTGCCTCAGGAGAGGAGCACGAGCATGGACCCGCTCACCGAATCACCCATTGCCATCCAGCCGCCCGGCCCCGGCGATGCCGGCATCATCAGCCGTATCCTGGAGCGCTCGATCCGCACCGGCGGCGCCCTGGATCACCGCAACAACCCCTGCCTGGTGGAGGCCTGGTTGCGCCACAAAGGCTGCGAAGACGTTGATCGCTGGCTGCTGGACGACGCGTTGTACCTGCGCCTGGGCTGGCTGCACGGCAAGCCGGCCGGGGTGGCGCTGGCCTTGACCAGCGGCGAGATCTGCCTGTGCTACGTGCAGCCCGAGTGCTTCCGGCAAGGCGTGGGCCGGGCGCTGATGCTGGCCATGGAGGAATTTCTGCGCCGCCAGGGCCACCGCCGCGCCATGCTCTATAGCACCGGCGCCGCCAGCGGCTTTCACCAGCGCCTGGGTTACCGACAGACGGGCCGGCCGCTGCGTTTGAGCGGGCTGTTGCTGGTGCCCATGGACAAGGCGCTGGAGGATTTCACCGTGGGCCGTGGCAATGGGCTGGTAAAACGTGGCTGAGAATTATTATAATTTGCGACATCGCAATATGCCACTATCCGATTCTTCACCGTAACCAGGGAAGTCACTGCTGATGACGCGGCCCGGTGCTGTACTGGAAACCTACTACCGGGAGCTGGTCGGCTTTCTCAGCGCGCGCCTGGGCAACCGCCAGGTCGCCGAGGACGTGGCCCACGACGCCTATGTAAGGGTGCTGGAGCGCAGTGGCGACACCGAGATCGCCCACCCGCGCGCGTTCCTGTACCGCACCGCACTGAACCTGGTGATCGACGGCCACCGCCGCAGCGTGCTGCGCCAGGCCGAGCCGCTGGAAGTGCTGGACAGCGATGAGCGCTACCAGGACCCGGCGTTGCAGCAGGCGGTGGACCAGGGCCAGCGCCTGGAACTGATGCGCCGCGCGCTGGACGAACTGCCGGCTGCCTGCCGCGACTGCTTCCTGCTGCGCAAGCTCGAAGGCCTGTCGCACCCCGAGATCGCCACGCGCCTGAACCTGTCCCGCGCCCTGGTGGAAAAGCACATCGTCAACGCCATGAAACATTGTCGGGTGCGCATGCGCGAGTGGGAAAGCCTGTAGCCAGCGCCTCGGCCCGCCGATCATCGGTTTGGCCCCGAATTTGCTGCGCCGCCCTTGATTTCGCCGCCCATCGGGAAGAATATCGAGCCAGACTTCCGAGGGATGCCGCTTGATGTGTGGCGGCTCACGGGTCAAGGATGCCCTTGGCGCTACGGCGCAGGTCACCGACCATGATCAACAAAGCGTTGCGAATCCTGATTGCCGACGAGCATCCCAGCCAACTGATGCACGTCGAGCGCATGCTCAACACCATGGGCTATTACCGCATTGCCCCGGTGCGTTCCTTCGAGGCCCTGCTGGCGCTGGTACAGAGCGCCGTGGAACCCTTCGACCTGCTGATTGCCAATACCGAGATGGCCGAGCGTGCCGGCGTCGACCTGCCGCGCCTGTGCAAGGGCAGCAAGCAGGTGCACCATGCATTGCTGTATGAGAGCGAAAGTGTGCCTGTGCCGACCATCGCCGCCCAGCAGCGCGAGTCGGTCAACGTGTGCCTGTCACGCCTGCCCGACAGCGATGCGCTGAAGACCCTGATGGACATCGTCGACATGGGCACCGAACTGGTCGAGCAGCCTGTCGCGGTCGTCAGCCAGCGCCGCCGCAAGCGCCCGGCCCACAAGGAGCCAGCGCTGGCGCGGCACTCCTAGCGGTGCGCCGGGCTGCCCAGGATCATGCAGGTGGTGCTGGCGGTGGCGTAGAGCCTGCCCTCGGCATCGTAGATGCGCCCTTCGGCCAGCGCCGTGGACCGCCCCACGTGAATGGCTTTGCCTTCCGCCCGCACCGGCCCGGTGCTGGCGCTCAATGCCCGTACGTAGCTGATGCGCAGGTCCAGCGTGGTATAGCCCTGGCCCTGCTGCAGGCGCGTGTGGATGGCGCAGCCCATGCACGAGTCCAGCAAAGTGGCGGCGTAGCCCCCGTGCACGCTGCCCAGCGGGTTGTAGTGACGTTCATCGGGCGTGCCCTGGAAGATGAACAACCCCGGCCCCCATTCAATCGGCACGAAGTCCATCAGCGTGCCGATGGGCGGTGAGGGCAGTTCGCCGTTGCCAATGCCATCGAAAAATTCTTTGGGCGAAAGCGCACTCACCTGGGCAAAGGTCAGTGTGCCCGGCCCCGCCAGGCGGGCGCGCATGGCCTGTTCCTGGGCGTGCCACAAGGCAATGAGGTCTTGGGTGTCGACGGGCTGCATGGCGGCTTCCTGAAGAGTGAGCGGTAACCCGATAATATTATAATCATAATATAAATCAACCCCGTAGCAGCTGCCGAAGGCTGCGTCCCTGCCACCCTGGTATATCAGGCAAATCGCGGACGCGGCCTGCGGCCGCTGCTACGCTGCGCCCCAGTTTGCTATCCTCTGCGCCTTTGGCAGGCGCCAGCATAGGCGTCGCCGTCCCCAATACGTGGATACCACATGACTGCCAACCCCACCCCCGGCCCGCTGCTGCTGTCGCGCGCCGACCACAAGACCCTGGGCCTGGCGGCCCTGGGCGGCGCCCTGGAAATCTACGATTTCATCATTTTCGTGTTCTTCGCGCTCACCCTCAGCCAGCTGTTCTTTCCGCCGCAGATGCCCGAATGGCTGCGCCTGCTGCAAAGCTTCGGCATTTTTGTCACCGGTTACCTGGCCCGGCCGCTGGGCGGCATTCTCATGGCCCACTTCGCCGACCACCTGGGGCGCAAGAAGGTCTTCAGCCTGAGCATCCTGATGATGGCGCTGCCGTGCCTGCTGATCGGGGTGATGCCCACCTACGCTCACATCGGCTACGCCGCGCCGCTGATCCTGCTGGCCCTGCGCATCCTGCAGGGCGCGGCGGTGGGGGGCGAGGTGCCCAGCGCCTGGGTGTTCGTCGCCGAACATGCGCCGCTGCATCGCCGCGGCTACGCCCTGGGCTTTTTGCAGGCCGGCCTGACCTTCGGCTACCTGATTGGCGCGCTGACCGCCACGGCCCTGGCGCAGTTGTTCACGCCCCAGGAGATCCTTGATTACGCCTGGCGCCTGCCGTTCCTGCTGGGCGGCGTGTTCGGTGTCATCGGCGTGTGGCTGCGCCGCTGGCTGAGCGAGACCCCGGTGTTCCTGGCCCTGCGCGAGCGTCGCGAAGGCCTGGTGGAACTGCCGCTCAAGACCGTGCTGCGCGATTACCGCCACGCGCTGCTGCCGGCGGTGATCCTTACCTGCGTGCTGACCTCCGCTGTCGTCGTGCTGGTGGTCATCACCCCCACGGTGATGCAGCAGCGCTTCGGCCTCACGGCCAGCCATACCTTCGCCCTGAGCAGCCTGGGCATCGTCTTCCTCAACATCGGCTGCGTGCTGGCCGGCCTGCTGGTGGACCGCATCGGCGCCTGGCGTGCGCTGCTGGTGTACAGCCTGCTGATGCCCCTGGGCATTGCCGCCCTGTACGCCAACCTGATTGGCGGCTGGGGCCTGCCGGGGCTGGGCTATGCCCTGGCCGGGCTGGCCTGCGGGGTGGTGGGCGTGGTGCCGTCGGTGATGGTCGGCCTGTTCCCGGCGAATATTCGCGTGTCAGGCATCTCCTTTACCTACAACATCGCCTACGCCCTGTGGGCCAGCGTCACGCCCCTGGCGCTGATCGCCGCCATGCCCTGGAGCCCGTGGGTGTGCGTGGGCTTCAGCGCGGTGATGGGCCTGGTGGGGCTGCTGACCGCGCTGGTGTTTGCCGGGCGGGGGGTGTTGCAGGAGGGGGACCGGGCTCGAGTCTGCAGTTAAGCTCGCAGGTGTTGATCAGGCGACGGCCAGGCGGGTGATCACCGGCAGCTTTTTGCGCTGTGCTTGCCACAGGTCGTACGCGGCCTGCTCGGCCAGATACATGCGCGCGCTGCCCAGCCCCGCCATTTCCAGACGCAACGCCAGGTCAGCCGACAGTGCCGCGCGGCCGTTGAGCACCGTGGACAACTGCCCACGGGAATAGCCCAGGTGATGCGCCAGGGCGGTGACCGTCATGCCGATCGCCGGCAATACATCCTCGCGCAGCGCTTCACCAGGGTGGGGTGGGTTGAACATGGGCATTATTGCCGTCCCTCCAGTCAGTGGTAGTCGAGGTAGTCGACCAGTTCGATATCGGTGCCGTCGAAGCGATAGATCACGCGCCAGTTGCCCGATACCGTTACCGCCCAGAATCCCAGACGGTCGCCCTTCAAGGCGTGCAGGCGGTTACCCGGCCGGTTCATGTCTTCGGGTGCCGCGGCTCTATCCAGGGCCGAGAGCAGCCGACGCAGTCGGGCAACGTGGTCGGGCCTTACGCCTTTGGTCGTCCCTGTCATGTACAAGGCCTTCAGGCCTTTGTGTCGAATGCTCTTGATCATGACGCGACTGTAAGGCCATAGCTTACACCCACTCAAGGCAAACTGTAAGGCAAGACATTACAGCACGCTTATCAGTTTATCCCTAAATATGGGATACGAAATTATATATTGAGATTTGTCCGCGACACGGTCTATATTCTCCCCATCAGCTCTACGCCCTCACTGTCAAAAAACAACTCAGGTGAAGCGATGCAGGCGCATTTGATCGCGCTCGATTGGGGGACTACCTCCCTTCGGGCTTATAAACTCGGCCGTGATGGCCAGGTGCTGGAGCAGCGTTCGCTGGCCTCGGGCATCATGCAATTGCCTACCACCGCCCGGACTATCGCCGGGCAGCACTGTGACAATGGTTTTGAGCTGGCCTTCGATGACGCCTGCGGCGACTGGCTGCAGGCGCAACCGCAGCTGCCGGTGATTGCCTGTGGCATGGTCGGCAGCGCCCAGGGTTGGCGCGAGGCGGCCTACTGCCCGACGCCGGCGCGGGTCGCCGACCTGGGCGCCAGCCTGCAGAGGGTGCAAACCCTGCGCGGCACGGTGCTGCACATCGTGCCGGGGGTCATCCAGCATTCGCGGCTGCCGAACGTGATGCGCGGCGAGGAAACCCAGGTGCTGGGCCTGTTGCAGGACCTGCCCAGCCACACCCGCCAGGACGCCCTGCTGATCGGCCTGCCCGGCAGCCACAGCAAGTGGGTGAGCGTGGTGGACGGCTGCATCCAGCGGTTCGACACCTTCATGACCGGCGAGCTGTACGCCGCCGTCTGTGCCCACACCATCCTCGGCCGCACCCAGCAGCCCACCGGCCAGTTCGACGAAGCCGCCTTCGTGCGTGGCGTGCAGGTGGCGTTGTCGGCCGATGCCGACATCGGCCTGCTGTCGACCCTGTTCAGCGCTCGCACCCTGGGGCTCACGGGCCAGCTGAGCGGTGCCCAGCAACCTGACTACCTGTCCGGCCTGATGATCGGCCACGAGCTACGCGCCCTGGCCGAGGTGTCGCGCGCCCGGCAGCCCGAGGCCGCGCTGCCGGAGGTGGTGCTGATCGGCAGCGCACCGCTGTGCCAGCGCTATCGCATTGCCCTGCACCTGTGCGGCTTTGCCCAGGCCAGGCTGGCCGAGCAGGCCACCGAACGCGGATTATGGAGCCTGGCCGTGGCGGCCGGGCTGCTCGCCCCACAGCCAGAAGAGGTTTGACATGCTCAAGCAAGCGCTCGCCGCCAACGGCCTGATCGCCATCCTGCGCGGCCTTCGCCCCGACGAAGCCCAGGCCATCGGCCAGGTGCTGTACGCCGAAGGTTTTCGCATCATCGAGGTGCCGCTCAATTCCCCCAGCCCCTACGACAGCATTCGCATCCTGCGTGACAGCCTGCCGGCCGATTGCCTGATCGGCGCCGGCACGGTGCTGACCGCCGAGCAGGTGCAGCAGGTCAAGGCCGCCGGCGGCCAGCTGATCGTGATGCCCCACTGCGACGCCAAGGTGCTGCGCGCGGCCAAGGCGGCCGGGCTGTACCTGTCGCCCGGCGTGGTCACGCCCACCGAGGCCTTCGCGGCGCTGGAGGAGGGCGCGGACGCGCTGAAACTGTTCCCTGCCGAAGCGCTCAACCCTGGCGTGGTCAAGGCGCTGCTGGCGGTGCTGCCCAAGGGCACCGCGCTGATTCCGGTGGGCGGCATCAGCCCGGACAACATGGCCCCGTTCGTCGAGGCCGGGGTCCAGGGTTTCGGCCTGGGTTCGGGGCTGTTCAAGCCGGGCATGAGCGCCGCCGACGTCGGCGCCCGGGCAAAGGCCTACGTGGCCGCCTGGAAGCGCCTGCACTGATTCGTTGCGACTAAAAAAACATCGACAAGAGAGACAAGCGATGAAAATCACCAAATTGACCACCTTTATCGTGCCGCCGCGCTGGTGCTTCCTGAAAGTCGAGACCGACGAGGGCGTCACCGGCTGGGGCGAGCCCGTGGTGGAAGGCCGCGCCCACACCGTGGCCGCTGCCGTCGAGGAATTGTCCGACTACCTGATCGGCAAGGACCCACGCAACATCGAGGACATCTGGACCGTGCTCTACCGCGGCGGCTTCTACCGCGGCGGCGCCATCCACATGAGCGCGCTGGCCGGTATCGACCAGGCGCTGTGGGACATCAAGGGCAAGGCCCTGGGCGTGTCGGTCAGCGACCTGCTGGGCGGCCAGGTGCGCGACCGCATTCGCGTGTATTCGTGGATCGGCGGCGACCGCCCGGCCGACACCGCCAAGGCCGCCCGCGAGGCCGTGGACCGTGGCTTCACCGCGGTGAAAATGAACGGCACCGAAGAGCTGCAATTCATCGACACCTTCGACAAGGTCGACCTGTGCCTGGCCAACGTCGCCGCCGTGCGTGACGCCGTGGGCCCCAACGTCGGCATCGGCGTGGACTTCCACGGCCGCGTGCACAAGCCCATGGCCAAGGTGCTGATGAAGGAGCTGGACCCGTACAAGCTGATGTTCATCGAGGAGCCGGTGCTCAGCGAGAACTACGAGGCACTCAAGGAGCTGGCGCCGCTGACCAGCACGCCGATCGCCCTGGGCGAGCGGCTGTTCTCGCGCTGGGACTTCAAGCGCGTGCTCAGCGAGGGCTACGTCGACATCATCCAGCCCGATGCCTCCCACGCCGGCGGTATCACCGAGACGCGCAAGATCGCCAACATGGCCGAGGCCTACGACGTGGCCCTGGCGCTGCACTGCCCGCTGGGCCCGATCGCCCTGGCGGCGTGCCTGCAGCTGGACGCGGCCTGCTACAACGCGTTCATCCAGGAGCAGAGCCTGGGCATCCACTACAACGAAAGCAACGACCTGCTGGACTACGTCAAGCGCCCCGAGGTGTTCGATTACGACAACGGCTTCGTGAAGATCCCCAACGGCCCGGGCCTGGGCATCGAGATCAACGAAGAGTACGTCAAGGAGCGCGCCGCCGTGGGCCACCGCTGGCGCAACCCGATCTGGCGCCACGCCGACGGCAGCTTCGCCGAGTGGTAACCCGCCACCACCCGTAGCAGCGGCCGCAGGCCGCGTCACGGCTTCCCTCGATAGCGGCGGCTGTGACGCAGCCTGCGGCAGCTGCTACGGGGTTTCATACAAAAAATAAGAACGAGGCATGTTGCCCATGCACACCCAGACTCTTCCTGCGCAGGCGGCCCTGGCTACGCCCAGCCGCAAGCGCTTCTTCATCATGGTGCTGCTGTTCATCACGGTGGTGATCAACTACCTGGACCGCAGCAACCTGTCCATCGCCGCCCCGGCGCTGACCAGCGACCTGGGCATCGACCCGGTGCACGTGGGCCTGGTGTTCTCCGCCTTCGGCTGGACCTACGCAGCCATGCAGATCCCCGGCGGCTGGCTGGTGGACCGGGTGCCGCCGCGCATTCTCTACAGCGTTGCCCTGGCGCTGTGGTCGGTGGCCACGGTCATGCTCGGTTTCGCCGGCAGCTTCATCGCCCTGTTCGTGCTGCGCATGGCGGTGGGTGCGCTGGAAGCACCGGCCTATCCCATCAACAGCCGCGTGGTCACCACCTGGTTCCCGGAACGCGAGCGCGCCACCGCCATCGGTTTCTACACCTCGGGGCAATTCGTCGGCCTGGCGTTCCTGACGCCGGTGCTGGCCTGGCTGCAGCACGCCTTCGGCTGGCACATGGTGTTCGTCGCCACCGGCGTGCTGGGCATTGCCTGGGCCCTGGTGTGGTACGCGGTGTATCGCGAACCGCGTGACTTCAAGGGCGCCAACGACGCCGAAATCGAGCTGATCAGCGAAGGTGGCGGCCTGGTAGACATGCAGTCTTCGGCGCGCGCAGCCAAGCCTGGTTTCAGCTGGGCAGACCTGGGCATCGTGCTCAGCAAACGCAAACTGTGGGGCATCTACCTGGGCCAGTACTGCCTCAACTCGACCCTGTGGTTCTTCCTGACCTGGTTCCCCACCTACCTGGTGAAATACCGTGGCATGGACTTCATCAAGTCCGGCATGCTTGCTTCGCTGCCGTTTCTGGCGGCGTTCGTCGGCGTGCTGTGCTCGGGGTTCTTCTCCGACTGGCTGATTCGCCGGGGCGCCAGCATCGGCCTGGCGCGCAAGCTGCCGATCATCGGCGGGCTGCTGATCAGCACCTGCATCATCGGCGCCAACTACGCCGAGTCCACGGCGGTGGTGATCGCCTGCCTGGCGGTGGCGTTCTTCGGCAACGGCCTGGCGTCGATCACCTGGTCGCTGGTCTCCACCCTGGCCCCGGCGCGCCTGCTGGGCCTGACCGGCGGGGTGTTCAACTTCATCGGCAACCTGTCGGCGATTACCACGCCCATCGCCATCGGCTTCCTGGCCAGCGGCGATTCGTTCGCGCCGGCCATCACCTACATCGCGGTGATGGCGTTGCTGGGCGCGCTGTCGTACATCGTGCTGGTCGGCAAGGTCGAACGCATCCAGCTGTGACTGGCACAGGCGGGGGCGGGCGCACATAATGCGCCTGCTCACGTACTCACTACAGGATTTGCCCATGCAGGACGACGTCACCCCGCAGGCCAAGGAGGCCGCCCCCGCCGGCACGCAAACCCTGATGCGCGGCCTGGCCGTGATTCAGGCAGTGGCCGACGGCGCCCGCGACCTCAAGGAAATCGCCCGGCACGTCGGCACCACCCGCAGCACCACCCACCGCCTGGCCAGCGCCCTTGTGGACGAACGCTACCTGCGCGTGCTGCCCCAGGTGGGCTACCTGCTGGGCCCCAAGCTGATCGAACTGGGCTTCCAGGCCCGCGAAGAAGTGCCCCTGGTGATGCTCGCCGCCCCGTACCTGGACGAGCTGTCGCGCCTGACCGGCGACACCATCCACCTGGCGGTGCGCGACGGCGACGACGTGCTCTACCTGCACAAGACCCCCGGCCGCAACGGCCCGGAAATGCGCTCGCGGGTCGGCCACCGCATGCCGCTGGCGCGCACCGGCATCGGCAAGGCGCTGCTGCTGGACGCCTCGCCCGCCGAGTGGCACCACCTGTACGAAATCAGCCTGCCCGCCGCCGGCCACAACGCCCTGTGGCCCAACCACCCCGAGCAGACCTGGGAACAGGTGCACGCGCGCATGCAGGCCTACGCCCGAGGCGGCTACGCCTTCGACCTGGAAGACAACGAGCCCTCCATCCGCTGCGTGGCAGCGCCCATTCGCGATGCGAGCAAACGCATCGTGGCAGCGATCAGCGTGGCCAGCACGGTGCCGTACATGTCGCTGGAGAAGATGGAAGGGTTGGTGGCGGTGGTGCAGAAGGCGGCGGCGGGGATATCGGCTGAGGTGGGGGGCGGTTAAGTCGTTGGAGACAGGACAGCGTCAGGCTTGCTGCTTTCGTCTCAAGCTTCTGCGATTGGCGTTTTCGGTGCGACGCCCACTGCGTTTCGAGCCGCTTTCCCAGTGCACAGCGCTCCATCGGCTCGCCGTTGCTATGTTCTCTTCCCTCAAGATGACTCTGATTCCATCTTGAGCGGGATAGGCGGTTGAAAGCGTCACGTGCAGAGCGTCTTTATCCCGATAGCCGCTGAGCACCGGGGTGAAACTGAAGGTGCTATGTGGCGATTCATTTTCGCTAGTCTCGCCAATCGCATCGACATGACCGACATAGACCTTGCGGTCCACCATGGTAATGATAAGCGCCTGGTGAGGTTCCGAGATGGAGTTGAACAGCAACTCGCCCAGCGGGGTATCCAGTAGCAACCGTGCACGGTAGTACGCCGATGCCGTTGCGAACCCGCTATATCGGCCTTTCAGGTAACCCGCGAGCGTACCCAAGGTAATCCATGGCGCTGGAATCAGGAGGGATAAGCAGGTGAGTTGCAGGAGGAACCGGTAAAGCGGAATGTCGGAATGGCTGACGTTGAACGCTTTCAGCAAGCTCAGGATGACCGTGGAGAATGCACTCCATCCTTTGGGGTAGAAGTTCGACGCCAGTCCACATGACACCAACGCCAGCAGTATGCAGGTCAGGCCCAGTTTGGCGACCAGAAGATAGAGCAATTGACCGTCATAGCGATGAAGTCGAGTGAAGTAGTAGGGATGGTTCATACATACGAGATACCCGCTGACCAGGATCGGCAGTATCAATAGCAATCCCATTTCAGTTGCGGTTTTTGATAATGCGGTCGGCCATCGCCTGGGCTTGCTGATAGCTTGCCGACGCGTAAATTTCCTCCACATTGACCTTGAGCATGCTGCGACCTACCAGGCGTAGGCTATGGGAGCCGCCTTCTGCTCTCATATAGGTGTCTTTCTCATCGAGTATCCCGAAAAATTTCAGTAGCGTTGTTATCGGCATTGGTAGTCCCTCCTGGACATGGAGTTTCCCATCCTGGGTTCTGCTTGGCGAAGCGTTTGTGCCTTTGCATGGTGTCTATTTGTTTCGGGGGCGTTTGGCGCTACTTCGACCCCTAGCTGGCGAAAAAATCCTACATTTATCCAGGTGCAGATGATGGTAATCTCGCGCCGGCCTGCGCTTTATGGGGGGCCGTACAGTGCGGGTCCGTTGGGTTCCGTTTTGACTGAAGGGTCCGACTTCGAACACCTTGCGGCTCGCCACCCATGCTTTTCGAAAAGTCTGGATCGAGGTCGACGCCTGCCTTACCCCATCGGCGGCAATCGCCGCTTCACCGGGCTCTTCTTGATGATCGCGGTATTGGTTTCGGCGTAGGCGTTCAGGCCATCCAATACCGTGTCCAGTTCCTCGATGCTGCGCACATGCAGCCGGGCGATGAAGCAGTCGTCGCCGGTGACTTTGTCGCATTCGGTGAATTGCGCGATCTGCTGGATCTGCCGTTCCACTACCTGCAGTTGCCCCGGCAGCGGGCGGATGCGGACGATGGCTTGCAGCTGGTAGCCGAAGGCCTTGGGGTCGACCTCGACGGTGTAGCCCTTGAGCACGCCGCGTTCTTCCAGCTTGCGCAGGCGCTCGGCAACGCTGGGGGCGGACAGGCCGGTGAGCTGCGCCAGGGCCTTGAGCGAGCGGCGCGAGTCTTCCATCAGGGCGGCGATAAGGCGCTGGTCGATGTCATCAGTCATGTTTCGCTCCTTAGGCAAACGCTGCCGAATGCCTTGATAGTAAAGCTGTATCGCCCATTCCACCTTGCTTTTTTCATGGAATCCGCGCGCGGGCGCCGAGCATAATATTGCCCATTGCAAAGGAGAATGTAGATGGACAATTCACTGCGGCGCGGCACCCTGGAAATGGTTGCGGCCATGTTGATTTCCGGCACCATTGGCTGGCTGGTGATGCTTTCGGGGCAGCCGGTGCTGGACGTGGTGTTCTGGCGCTGCGTGTTCGGCGCGCTGACGCTGCTGGTGGTGTGCGCGGCCATGGGCTTTTTGCGGCCCGGTTTGCTGACCCGCACCACGTTGCTGCTGGCGGTGCTCAGCGGTGTGGCCATTGTCGGCAACTGGCTGCTGCTGTTCGGCTCGTATTCGCGGGCGTCCATTGCCATCGGCACGGCGGTGTACAACGTGCAGCCGTTCATGCTGGTCGGGCTTGGGGCGCTGTTCCTCGGCGAGAAGATCACCGCGCAGAAGCTGTTCTGGCTGACGGTGTCCTTCGCCGGCATGCTGGCCATCGTCAGCGCCCATGGCGGGCAGGGCGGTGGCGATTACCTGATGGGCATCGTCATGGCGCTGGGGGCGGCGGCGCTGTATGCCATCGCGGCGCTGATCATCAAGCGCCTGAAGGGCGTGCCGCCGCATTTGATCGCACTGGTGCAGGTCAGCACCGGCGCGGTGCTGCTGGCGCCGCTGGCGGATCTGTCGGCGTTTCCCCATGAACTGCACGGTTGGGGCGCCCTGCTGACGCTGGGCATGGTGCACACCGGCCTGATGTACGTACTGCTGTATGGCGCTATCCAGAAACTGCCGACGGCGTTGACCGGGGCCTTGAGTTTCATCTACCCGATCGTGGCCATTTTCGTCGATTGGTTTGCGTTCGGGCACCGCCTGGATGTCCTGCAATGGGTGGGTGTGGCGGCCATTCTGCTGGCCGCCGCCGGGATGCAGCAGGGCTGGGGCCTGCGCCGTGCCCGGCAGGCCAGCGCGCACTGAGCGCACATCAGTCCCCAGTCGATGCTGCCCACTGCTTCAGGGCGCGGTGTACCCAATCCTGTGACAGGCGCTCCTGCTCCAGCCTGCCAATGCCCAGTTGGCCGTTGCGCAGGCTGTCGAACGTTGCACGCTCGGCGGCGCACAGGCCGGTAGTGGGCATTTGTGCCGGGGCGGGTTCCGCGCAGCCGCGCTGGCGATGGCGCGCGAGCGTTTCGCTGTCCATCAACAGCGCCTGCACGTGAGGTTGATGGCGCCGGGCATCGGCCAGCAGCTTGAAGCCCCAGGTGTCCAGGTCGCCCCAATAGCCGATGCGTTTGCCCTCCAGCCAGGGCGCCCGCAGCCACGCGGTATTGGCGCCACCGCCACAGACCGCAATGGTGTCTGGCAGCTCGGGCAGTTCGTACCCTGCCTGGAGGTTTTCCACAACGAGGATGTTGCTGGCAGGCAGCGGGTATTCAAGCAACTGCTCCAAGGGCAACTTCAACAGGCCCAGCCCCGCCAGCCTCACCCTGGCCGTTGCGCACAAGGGTTTTACCGTGAGCCAGTTCGAGGGGGTGGGACGGCACCCTAGCCATGCTTCCAGGCCGCCCTGCGCAGACACCAGCTGCCCGTGGCGTTGATCCAGCAAGGCAACGATCAGCGCCTGGTTGAGCTCCACGAACTTGGTGTCGATGCCCACCAGGGGGATGGCGCGCAGGTAACGCCCCTGGCCAAGCCCGGGCTGCAGCTGGGGAATGACCGCTGCCAGCAACCGCACGTCTTCGACCGTCAGCCGCTCCAGGGCAACCAGCTGCCTGATCAGCGCAGGGTAAAGGCTTTCATCCAGCGCCAGCAGTGGTTCAAGGCGCACCTCCCAAGCCTTGCTGCGAGCGATGGCGTCATCGCCAAGCACCGTGATCAGTTGTTGCACCGAGCCGATGCGCACCACCACGGGGACTTCACATTCGCCCAACTGGCGGAAGCTGCGGTTCACCCAGGTGACAAGATCCGGCCAGGGCCAACTGCGCCAGGCGTTGATGTAGGCATGAAACTGCCTGATGTCCGCCAGGGCGAGGGAGCCGGAAGGTGGGTTGAGTCTGCACACGATCGGGAATTTGCGCTTGCCTTCCAGGCGCTCGCGCAGCCTGGTGGGATGCTGCCACTCCACCCGGGATAAATGTTCGATGACCTGCTCGGGCATCTTTCCCCACGTCGTCATTCAGTCAACTCCGGCTCGATGCCCAGCGCCGCGGCGTCGGCTTGTGCCTTTGCCGCACGGTGCTGGGCCTGTTGCTGGTCAATTTCTTCCCAGGTCATCTCGCACAGCCGGCTTTCATGGCTGAGCGGGTCGCGCTCGGCAATCAACAGCGAACGCGCCGACTCGCGGGCAAGGTTGAGGTTTTTATAGGGTGTGATCAGGTTGACGTGGATCTGCAGCGCCTTGAACACCTTCAACACCCTGCGGCTCACGGCCTCGGCCGTATTGGAAAAGGCCTCGTCGAGGAACACCGTGCAATAGATAGGCTGGTGGCAGCCGTCTGGCGTCAGCACGTAGGCCAGGCTGGCCGCCACGATGGTGCCGGCGAACGATTCCTTCTCACCCCCGGACTTGCCGCTGGACGAATCCAGGACATCGCGAATCGACCCATCGGCCTTGTCGATTTCTTCGGCAAAGAACGACAGCTGGTAGCGCGAGTCGAGCAGGCGCAGGCTCTCCATGGTGCCCGACGTGGCCGGTTGGGTGGCTTTCTGCAACGTGGTGATCAGCTCCTGCAGTTGCTGGAAGCGGGCGTCGTGGTCATCGCTGCCAGCGCGTGCCAGCACGCTGGTGAGTTGCTGGTTGAACGCCTTCACATGGTCGAAAAGCTCGCTTCTGCTGCCCAGGCGCAGGTGGCTGCCTTGCCTGAATTCGGTACGCTGGAGCACGTTGTTGATCGTGTCGATGCGGTCGCGAATGTCCTCGCGTTCAGCGTCGATGGCTTGGCGTATCTGCGCCAGCGACTGCGTGGCGTTGCGGTTGAGGCGTTCGCGGAAGCGCTCCACCAGCTCGGGCAGGCCTTCGTTTTCCAGGTGGCCGAGGTAGTCCAGGTACTCGCCCAGGCCCTCGGTGCCGCTGACCCAGTCGTTGGCGATAAGTGGCCATTGGCTCTTGAACGTGGCGACGATGCTGCTCGCGTCATTTGACGCGGTCAGTTCCCGGGCTGCGGTTTTTTCCCTGGCCTTGTCGAGGGCGATGCGCTGCTCTCGCTCAAGGCGGGCGGCATCGTCCAGGGAAGCCATGGGCAATGAGCCGATACGTTGCGTGAGAATGTCGCGGACGTCATCCGTGATGCCTGCCTGGACAATGCCCGACAGGTTCAGCAACTGGCGCCTCGCTGCGTCGCGTTGGGTGGTGGCGCTGCCGATGCTCGTGCCGGTAGACGCTCTGTCAGCGCGAAGGGCCTCGCGCGCGTCAACGGACGTTTGCCACTGCGCCTTGGCCAACCCCAGCTCGTTGCGTGGGTCTTCCAGGGCCTGCAGGTCGGCGGCCAGCGTCTCCATGCGCTGCTGGACCGACAGCACGTCAACGGACGCCCATGGGGTGGTGGCAATCGTTTCCCACCGAGCATTGGTTTCAGCCAAGGCGTCCATGGCAGCACGCGCGCCGGCCACCTGTTGGTTCAACGCTTGCAGCTGCGCCTGCAGGGCTGCTTCATCCGCTTCCAGCGCCTGCAGCCGCGCGTGGTTGTTGAAGCCCAGGCACCAGTTTCGAGGATTGTCGATGGCTTGCTGGTCTTTCTTCTCGAACCTGCCCTTGTCCAGGTGGACCAGGCCCTTGATAGTCATGGAAAAAGGGGTATCGTCCAGCTGTTGCGTGCTGTCCACGCAGTGCAGGTCGAAACGTGCCAGGTGGTGTTTCAGCCAGTCCCGGTAGGCGTGGGCGCTCCATTCCAGCTTGCGCAGGTAGCCGTCGGGCTTGAACTGCGCAGCTGCCCCGGCCTGGCCCACGACCTGAACGCGAACATGCAGGCCGGTGTGCCGGCTGTTGAGCCAACGGGTTACCAGGCGAAAATGCTCGCCGTCCACCAGCAGGGTAGTGCGCAGGCCGCCCAGCGCCCGCTCGATGGCGCCGCGCCAGGGCGCATGTTCTTCACGCACGTCCAGCAGTTCGCCGACAAAGGGCAGGTGGGTGGCCGCCAGCTGCAGGCTGGCCGCCAGTTCGTCGCGGAGCTTCTGGTACGCAGGGTCAATGTTGGAGTTGGGCCGTGCCTTGAGTTCGGCGATGTGCGTGGCCAGCAACTTGGCCTGGTCGCGCGCGGTAGCCATTTGGCTGGCGGCGTCGGCAAAACTGTCCTGGCTGGCTTCGCGCTGGGCCGGATAGTCGCTGACGAAGGCCTGCGCCCTGGCCTGATGCTGCTGGAAGCTGTCCGCGCCCAGGGCGTCGGCCTGGCCCAGCGCGCGCAAGGTTTCCTGGTAGTGCACGGCGTTGCGCTGGGTGTCGCCGAAGCGCTGGCGGGCTTGCTGCACGTCGCGCTTGAGCCCCTCCAGTCGCTCGCCGCCTTGGGACTGGTAGGCGTGATAGAGGATCTGCACGCGCTCGTCGGCGTCCGCCAGTTGGCTGTCCAATTCGCTTTGCTGCGCCGACAACCGGGCGAGTTGCGCCTCCAGGTCAGCCAGGCGAATGCTCCACAGGCGATGGCATTGCTCTGCGAAATAGACAGGCAGCGCCACTGACTCGCGGGTGAGGGCGACCAATTGCAATCTTGCCTCGGCCAGGGCGTCGCTGACCTGCGGCAGCCGCGCCAGGGCGTCGCGCTGCCTGCGGGCCTCGCTCAGCTCATTGTGGATGCCTACCAGGTCGTCAAATTCGCGCACCGCCAGCCCGGCATGCTCCTTGACGCTGCTGGGCTCCAGCACCAGGTCGCGGATCAGCCCGGTCAGGTCATCGATTTTCTTCAGCCCCAAGGCCCGTGAAAGCAGGGCCGGGGCGTTGCGGTTTTCCATGCGCAGCAGGCGGGTGAAGGCTTCCTGGTACTCGGTAAACGTGGCGAACCACTCAAGCCCCGGCGCCTCGCCCAGATGTTGCTTGAGTGCCCGAACATCGCCCTCGCCAAATTGATGCAGTATTTCTTCCAGCGTGACAGGGCGTTTGCCGATGATGAACAGGCGTTTCAGGCTGTCCGCCGCATTGCTTGCCTGGGTGGTCCAGAACAGCGTGGCCAGCACTATCTCGGAGCCGTCGTCGCCCTTGTAGCAGGCCCGCAGCGCACTGGCGGTGGCGCCGGGGCGCTTGAGCAGCGAGGCGGTGTCATTGCCGTCATGCACCTTGCCGTAGTTGCCGCGAATGTACGACATCAGCGTGCGGTCGGTGCGGTCGCCCTGGGCGGCAGCGATGTTGAACGAAGCTTTGCTGGGCGGCAGCAGCAATGCCATCAGGCCGTCGATCAGGGTCGATTTCCCGGCGCCGTTGTCGCCGGTGATCAGGGTGCCGTCAGGGTTGATCAGCGCGGTGTGCAGGCCGTGGAACGAGCCCCAGTTATAGACCGAAAGCTCGGCCAGGCGGATCTGCCCAGTGCCAAACAAATCACCAGGCTGCACGGCATCATGCTCATTCATCGTTATTCTCCTCGGCAGGTGCTGCGGCATCGGGGCCCGCCAGGCGCTGGTATTCGGCCAGCAGGCGGTCCAGGAAGTCGGCATTCACCACGTAGCGAATAACCGGGGTCACTTCGAAACGGTCGTTGTCACCGCGTACCGTGCTGATCAGGCGTTTTTCGAGCAGGAACTTGGTCGCTCCGCTCAACGAGCGGCGCTCGCCGCGGGTGCTTTGAGTCAAGGGCAGGAACGGTGTCATCAGGGCCTCGATCTGCTCGGTGGCGATGATGATGCGTTGCTCGCCGGCGGTTTCGCGCTCCTGGTAGTACTTGCGCAGCACCAGCAACAGCAAGGTGTCGTAGAGGGTCAGGGTGCGTTTGTTGACCATCGAATACTGTTCGTCGGAGTCCGTGTCGTCGAGGTCGTCGTCCGGCTGCAGGAGGATGGCGATGCCCGCGCGGCGGTCGAGGATCAGGTGCAGGAACATCCGCGCCAGGTGCTGGGTGATGGCTGTTTCATACAGGCACAGTGCGTCGTAGGCCAGGCGCTTCTGGCTGGCCATGACCACGCCCTGGCGCAACAGCAGGACCATTGCCCGGCGGGCTTCCACTGGCATCTCGCTATCGGCCTGGCCCTGCGCCTGCTGCGTTGCAGCGGGCTCATCCGCGGCTTCAAGGGGCGATTCATCTTGTGCTTCGGCGGGGCGAAAGCGGTCGAACAGCGACGAGCCCTGCAGGTTTTTTTCTTCCTGGCTCATAAGCCCAGGTCCTCCGGCTTGTCGGGAAAGTTGTCGGCGGCCATCAACAAGTAAGGCACCCGTACGTTGATGCGCTGGCCTGTCCGATCGGTGACGCCGACGCTTTCGCAGCTATCGAGCTCCACGGCCTTGGTGGCCTTGGCGATTCGCACGTAGGCCACCAGCTCCTCCAGGCCGCTGGTGACCGGGCGGTGCGCGGCCACCTGGGCCACTGACAGGGGGCCGTGCCGGGCCAGCAGGGCCCGTAGCGCTTCTGCCAGTTCCAGCACCTTCACGCTGTCGAGATGGTCGAGCATGCCTTGGCTCGCTGCGGTGGCGTTGCGGGTGACGGCCACGTCGCGGGTGTCGACGCGCTCCTCCGGCAAGCGCAGGTGGAGGCTGGAAGGGGAGTGCACCTTGAAACTACCCGTGGGAATAGGCAAGGCGATGGGCTGGCGGAAGTTGAGGCCCAGTTCCTTGAACCCCACCGCCAGGCGTTCAAGTTGCCGCAAGGTGCGTTCCACCGCGCGGCGTTCCTGTTGTGCGCCGCTTTCAACGAAGGCCCGCAGGCTTTCCTCGGTGCGGCGTCGTACCAGGAATATTCGTTCGCTTTCCTTGCTCAGCTCCCGTACCAGATGGCCGAGGTAACGGACTTCGTCGCGTTCCAGGTGGTGCGCGGCCGGCCGCGCCAGGATCGAGCGGATCTGTTCGCGAAATTCGACGATGCGGTTCTGGTCGCACAACAGCCGATAGAAGCCATCGAAGGCCCGGCCCGCATCGGTCTGCAGCAGCTGGTCTTCATGCTTGAGCAAGGCTTCCACCACCTCGCCGCGGCCTGACTCGGATTCGATCATGCGCACGCGCAGGGTCTGGTCGAGTTGGCGGATCTCGTCTTCGAGACGACGGAAATCGCCGGTGAGCACGGCGGCCAGGTGATACAGGCCACGGATGCGTTCGCGTTGCTCGGCGTCGTTGAGTTGGGTCAGCTCGCCGCGGCGCAGCTGCTCTATCTGCAGGTCCAGCTCGTCGCGGCGGGCTTGCAGCAGGGTGATGCGTTCCTTGGGGTCCGGGCTCAGCGCGGTGGCCAGGTCACGCACCGCGTCCTGGACGATCCGCAGGTGTGAGGCGGTGGCGCTGCTGTCACGGTGTTCGAGGCTTTGCGCGAAGCGCATGGCCAGCTCGAAAGCGTCGGTGCGGGTCAGCTGGTCATCGTGTTCGCGCAGCCAGCCGGCGTGAATCCAGTTGCGCAGGTGGATGCCGGCATTGTCCTGCAGGCCGTACAGTTCCTGCCACAGGGGCAGCTCTGTTTCCAGCGCCACCCGTGCCTTGCCGAACGGCACTTCGCGGTCTTCGTGGAACAGGTCATTGATGAACGCCAGGATGATGGGGGCATGATCCGCGTGCAGCAATCGCCAGGCGGCGTGTTCGGAAAAAAGTCGTCGATACCGGGCTTGCTGCTCATGCACGGACATGGTCGTTCCCTATCGTGATTGCCAGGGCAAAAAGTGCGCTGCAACCGCAACTATGGACCAGCCTTTAGCGCGACGTTGTAGGAGAACGATTAAGTGGTATGGAGAAATTTCCGAGAAGCGTTACCAAACTCGAGCGCGCCGCCCCTGTAGCAGCGGCCGCAAGGCCGCGTCTTGCACGCCGTGGTGTGCCTGGTGCTACCAGGAGCAAGACGCCGCCTGCGGCAGCTGCTACGGGGTTTGGTTGATCATCAGGTTGAGGTTTTGCACGGCCGCGCCGGCGGCGCCCTTGCCGAGGTTGTCGAAGACTGCCGCCAGCAGCACGTGCTGGCCGTGTTCGAAGACCATCAGGCGCAGGTCGTCGGTGCCGTTGAGCACCTGCGGGTCGAGCAGGGCGAGGGCCTTGCTGTCGGCCAGGGGCATGACGCTGACGTGGCGTTGGCCGGCGTAGTGGTCGGCCAGGCACTGGTGCAGCTGCTGGGCAGAGGCCTTGAGCAGGTGCAGCTGCAGTGGGATGGTCAGCACGATGCCCTGGCGGAACGCGCCGTACGCCGGCACGAACACCGGGCGGTGCAGCAGGCCGCTGTGCTGGGCGATCTCCGGCACGTGCTTGTGGGTCAGGCCCAGGCCGTAGACCTGGAACGGCGGCGCCTGGGTGGCGTTCTCGCCTTCGTACTCATCCACCCCGGCCCGGCCCTTGCCCGAGTAGCCCGAGACCGCGTTGATGCTGATCGGGTAGTCCGCCGGCAGCAGGCCGGCCTGCAGCAGCGGGCGCAGCAGGCCGATGGCGCCGGTGGGATAGCAACCCGGGTTGCTGACGCGGGTAGCGGTGCTGATGGCCTGGGCCTGGGCGCTACCCATTTCCGCGAAGCCGTAGGTCCAGCCGGCCTGGGTGCGGTGCGCGGAGCTGGCGTCGATCACCCGCACCGACGGGTTGTGGATGCTGGCCACGGCTTCGCGAGCGGCGTCGTCGGGCAGGCACAGAATGGCCAGGTCGCAGGCGTTGATGGCTTCGGCGCGGTGGTGCGGGTCCTTGCGAAAGCGCGGGTCCAGGCGCAGCAGTTGCAGGTCGGTGCGGTGCCGCAGCCGCTGGTGAATCTGCAGGCCGGTGGTGCCCTGGTCGCCGTCGATGAAAATCAGTGGGGTGCTCATGTTTCGCTGCTCGCAAGAAGTGACTGCCGCTATCTTCGATTCATCGGTAGCATAGGGAAAGTTGAATTTGGCAACGGCCACGTTCAGTTTTACTGAAGGCTAACAAAGCATGCGTGAAATCAGCCTGGACCGCCTGCGTACCCTGGTGGTGATCGCCGATCTGGGGTCGTTCGCGGAAGCGGCGCGGGCGCTGAACCTGGCGCCGCCCACGGTCAGCCTGCACATTGCCGACCTGGAGGCGCGGGTGGGCGGGGCTCTGTTGTCACGGGCGCGCGGGCGGGTGCTGCCCACGGCCATCGGCGAGACGCTGGTGGAGCGTGCCCGGCGGCTGTTGCTGGATGCGCAGCAGGCGCTGGAGGATGTGCAGCGCCAGGTGCAGGGGCTGGCGGGCCGGGTGCGCCTGGGCGCGTCCACCGGGGCGATTGCGCAGTTGCTGCCCCAGGCCCTGGAAACCTTGGGCCAGCGCCACCCCGGCATCGACGTGCAGGTGGCAGTGCTGACGTCCCAGGAAACCCTGCGGCAGCTGACCGCCGGTACGTTGGACATCGGCTTGATTGCCTTGCCGCAGTTGCCGGTCAAGGGCGTGCAGATCCAGCCCTGGCGCCGCGACCCGGTGATGGCGTTCCTGCCGGCGGCCTGGCAGGTGCCCGACGTCGTCACGCCAGCCTGGCTGGCCGCGCAGCCGCTGATCCTCAACGACAGCACCACGCGGCTGTCGCGGCTCACCGCCGAATGGTTCGCCAGTGACGGCCAGCAACCCACGCCGCGTATCCAGCTCAACTACAACGATGCGATCAAGAGCCTGGTGGCGGCGGGCTACGGCGCCACGCTGCTGCCCCACGAGGCGTCCACGCCGCTGCCGGACGCGCGCATGCTGATGCGGCCGTTGCAGCCCGAATTGTCCCGGCAGCTGGGCATCGTTCATCGTGCCGGTGAAGTCGAAAGGGCGACCCGGCATGTGCTGGAAGTGTTGTGGGCGTTGCAGGTGGAGTAGCGGTGTGGCGGGTCAGGCGACCTTGGCGATGTTGCGGGCCACGCCGCGCAAGTCGGTTACCGAGGCGGCCAGGCCGCTGAGGTGGCGCTCGATGTAATCGATGTCGGCGGAGTTGTCGGCGTAGGTGGAGTGGCGCAGGAACAGTGCGTGGCCTTGCAGCATGCGCGACAGCGCTTCCAGGTGGGCGGCGGTGTGTTCCAGGTCGTCCTGGATGGTGCCCAGGCGTTCGATGTGCATGGTAATGACTCCGATACTGAAGGCCGTGATTCACTCACTGCCCTGATGCCTTTTCTATCGGCAGGGGCGGGGTGAACTCCAGTAAATTCGGGTATCGGAAGCATTTCGGCGGTGTATGGCGCCTGACACGAATAGTGTCACAGAGCCATATGTTGGTCGTTCCCTTCTTGGGTTTGCGTCGCCTGAATCGCGACCAAGGTCGGCTCCTACGCTGTACGTGGTAGGAGCCGACCTTGGTCGCGATGCAGGCGACGAAGATCCAACGGGTTACATGTTCGGGTAGGTGGGGCCGCCGCCGCCTTCCGGGGTCACCCAAGTGATGTTCTGCGAAGGGTCCTTGATGTCGCAGGTCTTGCAGTGCACGCAGTTCTGGGCGTTGATCTGGAAGCGCTTCTCGCCGTCTTCCTGGGTGATGACTTCGTACACACCCGCCGGGCAGTAGCGCTGGGCCGGTTCGTCGTAGAGCGGCAGGTTGGTGCTGATCGGGATGCTCGGGTCCTTCAGCTTCAGGTGGCAGGGTTGTTCCTCTTCATGGTTGGTGCTGGAGAGGAACACCGAGCTCAGCTTGTCGAAGCTCAGCTTGCCGTCGGGCTTGGGATAGTCGATTTTCTTCGAGTCCTTCGCCAGCTTCATGCACGCGTAGTCGGGCTTGGTGTCGTGCAGGGTGAAGGGGATCTTGCCGCCGAAGATGTTCTGGTCGATGTAGTTGAACGCACCGCCCAGCACCGCGCCCCACTTGTGGATGGCGGGGCCGAAGTTGCGGCTGGCGAACAGCTCTTCATGCAGCCAGCTGGCCTTGAAACCGTCGACGTAGCCGGTCAGCAGGTCGCCGCCCTCGGCGCCGGCCAGCAGCTTCTCGGCCACCGCGTCGGCGGCCAGCATGCCGGACTTCATGGCCGTGTGGCTGCCCTTGATCTTGGCGAAGTTCAGGGTGCCCAGGTCGCAGCCGATCAGCGCGCCGCCGTTGAAGACCATCTTGGGCAGCGAGTTCAGGCCGCCCTTGCAGATGGCACGGGCGCCGTAGCTGATGCGCTTGCCGCCTTCCAGGTACTGGCTGATGACAGGGTGGTGCTTGAGGCGCTGGAACTCGTCGAACGGCGACAGGTACGGGTTGCCGTAGGACAGGTCGACGATCAGGCCTACAACGACCTGGTTGTTTTCCAGGTGGTAGAGGAACGAGCCACCGGTGTTCTCGGTGCCCATGATGTCCATCGGCCAGCCGGCGGTGTGCACCACCAGGCCCTGCTCGTGCTTGGCCGGGTCGACTTCCCAGATTTCCTTCAGGCCGATGCCGTAGTGCTGGGCGTCGGCGTCGCTGTCCAGGTTGAAGCGCTTGATCAGTTGCTTGCCGATGTGCCCGCGGCAGCCCTCGGCGAACAGCGTGTACTTGCCACGCAGTTCCATGCCGGGGGTGTACATGCCGTCTTTCGGGTGGCCTTCGCGGTCCACGCCCATGTCGCCGGTGAGGATGCCGCGTACGGTGCCGTTTTCGTCGATCAGCGCTTCCTGGGCGGCGAAGCCTGGGTACACTTCCACGCCCAGGTTCTCGGCCTGCTGGGCCAGCCAGCGGCACAGGTTGCCCAGGGAGATGATGTAGTTGCCTTCGTTGTGCATGGTCTTGGGCACGAACGCGCCGGGCACCTTGCTGGCGCTCTCGGCGTTTTTCAGCACGTAGATGTCATCGCGCTTGACCGGGGTGTTAAGCGGCGCGCCCAGCTCTTTCCAGTCCGGGAACAGCTCGTTCAGCGCGCGGGGTTCGAACACTGCGCCGGAGAGAATGTGGGCGCCTACCTCGGAGCCTTTTTCCACCACGCAGACGCTGATTTCCTGGCCCGCTGCAGCAGCTTTCTGCTTCAGGCGGCAGGCGGCGGACAGGCCAGCGGGGCCGGCCCCGACGATGACCACGTCGAATTCCATGTATTCGCGTTCCACAGGTTCTCTCCTACTCAAGGCTCACAGTTTTTTCTAATGGCGTTGCGCTTTCTGGCGTGGGGTGCGGTGTAGCACACCCGTGGACGCACTACAGGGCAATCTCTTTGGCCGCGCATTATATCTACACCACCGGCAGGGTCCAATACAAACGTTTGTTTGAATTTGTCCCAGGCCAGTAAATTCGCTGGGGGCGGGGGCATGACCGACGGGTTCCGGTTGTTGACCGGTCCGGGCGTAGCGGTCAAGATACGGGCGGTTTTGCATTTGCCGCAGGTTGTCCTGAGGCTGCAAGAGCATCTCTAAAAGCCAGGCCAGAGCCGCGCAGGCACGCCTTGCCCCTGTTGTAGTGGAGTTTACACGTCGCCACCGCCCGTGACTGCCCGGTTTTGCCGCTAAGTCATTGAATTCAGGGAGCAATGCTAAATTAAGCGGGCTCGCCGTCGTTTTTAAAGGTGCCCTTGTGCCCACTGAGCATCGCCTGGCCTGCCGGGCGACATTCTTTTCACCGGAGAGTAACGAGGAATCCATGAAGGTTCTTGTAGCTGTCAAACGAGTGGTCGACTACAACGTCAAGGTCCGTGTCAAAGCGGACAACTCCGGCGTCGATCTCGCCAACGTCAAGATGTCCATGAACCCCTTCTGCGAAATCGCCGTGGAAGAGGCCGTGCGTCTGAAAGAGAAGGGCGTCGCGTCTGAAATCGTCGTCGTCACCATTGGCCCGGCCACTGCGCAGGAACAACTGCGTACCGCCCTGGCCCTGGGCGCTGACCGCGCCATCCTGGTGGAAGCCGCCGAAGAACTGAACTCCCTGGCCGTGGCCAAGCTGCTCAAGGCCGTTGTCGACAAGGAACAGCCACAGCTGGTGATCCTGGGCAAACAGGCCATCGACAGCGACAACAACCAGACCGGCCAGATGCTGGCGGCGCTGACCGGCTTCGGCCAGGGCACCTTCGCCTCCAAGGTGGACGTGGCTGGCGACAAGGTCAACGTCACCCGTGAAATCGACGGCGGCCTGCAGACCGTTGCGCTGAACCTGCCCGCCATCGTCACCACCGACCTGCGTCTGAACGAGCCTCGTTACGCTTCGCTGCCTAACATCATGAAGGCCAAGAAGAAGCCGCTGGAAACCGTGACCCCGGACGCCCTGGGTGTTTCCGTGGCTTCCACCAACAAGACCATCAAGGTTGAAGCCCCGGCTGCCCGCAGCGCTGGCATCAAGGTCAAGTCGGTTGCAGAACTGGTCGAGAAACTGAAAAACGAAGCGAAGGTAATCTAAATGACTATCCTGGTTATCGCTGAACACGAGAATGGTGCCGTAGCCCCGGCTACCCTGAACACCGTCGCAGCTGCCGCGAAAATCGGTGGTGACGTGCATGTGCTGGTGGCCGGCCAAGGCGTTGGCGCCGTGGCTGAAGCTGCCGCCAAGATCGCCGGCGTGGCAAAAGTGCTGGTGGCCGACAACGCCGCCTACGCGCACTTCCTCCCTGAAAACGTTGCGCCGCTGGTGGTCGAGTTGGCCAAGGCCTACAGCCACGTGCTGGCCCCGGCCACCTCGAACGGCAAGAACGTGCTGCCGCGCGTCGCTGCCCAGCTGGACGTCGACCAGATCTCCGAGATCATCTCGGTTGAGTCGGCTGACACCTTCAAGCGTCCGATCTACGCCGGCAACGCCATTGCCACCGTGCAATCGAACGCTGCCATCAAGGTCATCACCGTGCGCGCCACCGGCTTCGACGCCGTTGCCGCCGAAGGTGGCTCGGCTGCCATCGAAGCCGTGGGCGCTGCCCATGACGCTGGCAAATCGGCGTTCGTCGGCGAAGAGCTGGCCAAGTCCGACCGCCCTGAGCTGACCGCTGCCAAGATCGTCGTTTCCGGCGGCCGCGGCATGCAGAACGGCGACAACTTCAAGCACCTGTACGCCCTGGCCGACAAGCTGGGCGCCGCCGTCGGTGCCTCGCGCGCCGCCGTGGACGCAGGCTTCGTGCCCAACGACATGCAGGTCGGCCAGACCGGCAAGATCGTTGCGCCACAGCTGTACATCGCCGTCGGTATTTCCGGCGCGATCCAGCACCTGGCGGGCATGAAGGACTCCAAGGTGATCGTTGCGATCAACAAGGACGAAGAGGCGCCGATCTTCCAGGTGGCCGACTACGGCCTGGTGGCTGACCTGTTCGAAGCGGTGCCCGAGTTGGAAAAGCTGGTCTGATCCAGCTGCTTCACTTATAAAAGAGCCCGGTCCGATGACCGGGCTTTTTTATGTGTGGAAGTTGGAAGGATTAACGATGAAGCGAGCCTTGAGAATGGGCGCCTGGGCAATCGCCATGTTGCTGCCCACCCTGGCCAGCGCCGCCGGCACCTGCGAGCGCCTGGTGGCCACCGGCAGCCCGGATGCGCAGCCCTTTTCGTGGCGCGACCCGGATGACCCCACCCACCTGATCGGCGCCAACGTCGACCAGCTCAAGCGCATTGGCGAGGAGCTGGGCATCAAGATCGACGTGCTGTACAGCGGCCGCCGCTCCCAGGCCCTGGAAGAGGTGCGCAGCGGGCGCATGGACCTGCTGGTGGACGCCCCGATGGCCTTCGACCAGCTGGAAACCCTGGACTACATCCACCCGCGCATGGCGCTCAACGACTACCTGGTGTGGACCCGCAAGGGCTCGGCCATGGTCTACCACACCGTGGGCGACCTGCACGGCCATGCTGGCGCGGTGTCGGCGCGGGCGCGCCTGGGCGCCTCGTTCAAGCGCTTCGCCGACGAGAACCTGAGCCTCACTGCCGCCGAGTCGCTGACCGCCGCCTTCCAGCAACTGATGCTGGGCAAGGTCGAGTACGTGGTAGCGGGGCGCTACGCCGGCCAGGCCGTGTCCCAGACCCTGGGGCTGGGCAATGACGTGGTGGCCCACGAGACGCCGCTGGACCGCCCGGGGCTGTACCTGGCGCTGTCGCACAATTCGGCCTGCAATGACCCCTGGCTGCGCGGACAGCTGGCGAAAAAGATGACAGAATTGCCCGCGTCCGGCCAAGCCGAGGCGGTGCTGCAGCGTAATGTCGAACGGTGGAAGGCGAGCTTGCAGCAACCGCGCGTGCCGCAACCGGCCAGTGCCCCAAACCAGTAGGGAATCCGTGTGAGAATTCAAGCTTTGACCGCCGTCGTGGCGGTGCTGGCCCTGGCCGGTTGTGCCAGCGACCCGGCCCCCGTCGAGCAACTGCGCCTGACCGAGCAGGCCGTGGACCAGGCGCGTGCCGTGGGTGCCACCGATGAGGTGGATGAGATGAAACTGGCCAGCGACAAGCTCGCCAGCGCCCTGGCCGCCAACGGCAGCCAATCGTACCGCCAGGCCCGCCTGCTGGCCGAGCAGGCCGAGCTGGACGCGCGCCTGGCCGAGGCCCGGGTGCTCACCGAGAAGAGCCAGGAGCAACTGACCCAGGTCAACACCCGTATCGTGCGCCTGCACAAGCAGCTGGGGGAAGTGCAATGAGCCTGTCTACACGCGTGGGCGGTGGCCTGATTGCCCTGGGCTGCCTGGGCCTGTTCGGTTGTGCCAGCCATGCCGGTGCGCCAGCAGTGACCTTGCAGCAGGCCAGCGCCAGCTTCCAGACGGTCAAGGATGATGCCGACGTGCTGCGCGCCGCGCCGCGCGACGTGATCCGCGCCGGCGAGTCGCTGTCGCGTGCCGAGCGCCTGGCCAGCTACTGGGGCAGTGGCGACGACGTGGCGCAGTATGCCTACCTCAGCCAGCGCTACAGCGAGATCGCCCGCGAGCACACCCAACTGGTGCTGAACAAGGAAAAACTCGCCAAGCAGGACCTGGAGCGCCAGCGCCTGCAGCTGGCCCTGCGTGAGTCCAAGCTCAACAGCGTGCAGCAGCAGGGCAAGGCGCTTGAAGAGCAGTTTGTCAGCATGGCCACCACCGAGACCGACCGCGGCCTGGTGCTGACCCTGGGCGACGTGCTGTTCGACAGCGGCGAAGCGGATCTCAAGCCGTCGGCCAACCGCATGATTCTCAAGCTGGTGCAGTTCCTGCAACTCAACCCCAAGCGCGTGGTGCGCATCGAGGGCTACACCGATAACACCGGCGACAGCGACTTCAACCTGGGGCTGTCCAAGGACCGCGCGCAGACCGTGGCCGACACCTTGGTGGACCTGGGTATCGACGACAAGCGCATCCAGGTGCAGGGCTATGGCGACCAGTACCCCGTGGAAGCCAACGCGTCGGAGCGGGGCAGGGCGATGAACCGCCGTGTCGAGATCGTCTTCTCCGACGAGAAAGGCGTGCTCGGCGCCGCCCGCTGAACCACCCGTAGCAGCGGCCACAGGCCGCGTCCGGCCGCGCCGCGCCAGGTGAGGCGTGCGCGGTGAGGCTGGACGCGGCCTGTGGCCGCTGCTACGGGGGTGGCATAATCCCCTCGCAATCGTGGAACTGTCCCCGTACACTTTTCAACTGTTCCGGTACTAAAATCAAAAAACCGCCTGATCAGTCGAGAAGCCCCGCATGACCAGTCTTCTGCTCTACCAGCGCATCGCTCAGCAACTGGCCGAGGATATACGCCGTGGCGTCTACCAGCCGGGGGAGCGGGTGCCGTCGGTGCGCAAGATGAGTTCGCAGCTCAACGTGAGCCATGCCACGGTGCTACAGGCCTACGCCAACCTTGAGGATCAGGGGCTGATCCGCGCCCGGCCGCAGTCGGGCTACTACGTGCACCAGACTCCGGCGCTGACCGCGCCGACCCCGGACATCGCCCGCGTGGAGCGGCCGGGCCTGGTGACCCGCGCCAGCATCATCCAGCAGGTGCTGGTGGAGTCGCGCCGCGAAGGGGTGTTTCCGCTGGGGGCTGCCGTGCCCCACGTGGACTATTTGCCGGTACGCGCCCTGCACCAGCAGATCGCCAAGGTCACGCGTTTCCATAGCCCGCGGGCGTTCAGTTACATGTTCAGCCCCGGTTTCGAGCCGCTGCGTCGGCAGGTGGCGATTCGTATGCGCGACGCCGGCGTGGTGGTCGACCCTTCCGAGGTGGTGATTACCCATGGCTGCGTGGACGCGCTGCAGATGTCCCTGCGCGTGCTGACCCGGCCCGGCGACCTGATCGCCGCCGAATCGCCTACCTATTACGGCCTGTTGCAACTGGCTGACCTGCTGGGCCTGAAGGTCATCGAGATTCCCAGCGACCCCTCCACGGGT
This sequence comes from Pseudomonas sp. GYB4201, assembly GCF_056312595.1. NCBI lineage: Bacteria > Pseudomonadati > Pseudomonadota > Gammaproteobacteria > Pseudomonadales > Pseudomonadaceae > Pseudomonas > Pseudomonas sp. GYB4201. Next base: position 56,995 of record NZ_JBWGIG010000024.1, read on the forward strand.
ATCAGCCTGGAAGCCTTGCAACTGGCGGCCAACCAATGGTCGATCAAGGCCCTGGTGCTGACCCCGCGCCTGAGCAACCCGCTGGGCGGCACCATGCCCGAAGAGCGCATGAAGCAGCTGTTGCGCCTGGCCTCGGACTTCGATATCCAGATCGTCGAGGATGATATCTACGGCGAGCTGATGTTCGAACAGGGCAAGACCAAGGCGCTCAAGGCCTACGACCGCCTGGGCCACGTGATCTACTGTTCCAGCTTCTCCAAGACCTTGTCGCCCGGCGTGCGCATCGGCTGGATGATCGCCGGTAAGTACCAGGCGGAAATCCAGCGGCTGCAGACCTTCACCACCCATTCGGCGTGCAGCGTGACGCAGATGGGCATCGCCAGCTACCTGGAAAATGGCGGCTACGACCGCCATCTGCGCTACATCCGCCATGAATACCGCAAGAACCTCAGCGCTTACCAGTTGGCCGTGCAGCAGTACTTCCCCGATGGCACGCAGATCACCCGGCCGTTGGGTGGCTTCATCCTCTGGGTGAGCCTGCCGGGGCGGGTCAATACCCAGGAATTGCACGTGCGGGCGCTGGAGCAGGGTATCAGCATCGCCCCCGGCCTGATCTTCAGCAACACCGAGCAATTCAACCACTGCATCCGCCTCAACTGCGGCATGCCGTGGAACAAGGAGGCGGAGCGGGCGCTGATGACCTTGGGCCTGCTGGCAGGGCAACTGTGCCAGGAAGTGGCGAGCGGCCAGTTTTACTAAGGATTTACGTTCTGTTACCGCTCGGGGGCTTGCCAGCGAGCCCTCTAGCGGGGAGCATATAGCCTTGTGCTGCCATTTCTGCCTGTGTCTATGAATGCCTTGCGTTGTATCGGACTGCTTGTGCTGTGCCTGGGATCCGGCATGGCGTGTGCGCAATCGTTACCCTCCACCGAACCTTTTCTGCTGCTGGCCCAGGCGGACGGCGCCCACGCGGCCGTGAAGAAGGCGCCGGTGAAGAAGGCTGCGCCCGTGGTCAAGAAGCCTGCGGCCAAGCCCAAGCCGGTGAAGAAGCCGGTCGCCAGCAAGACCAAGGCACGCAAGGACGCCGACGCCGTGGCGGCGGATCTGCCCAAGGCGAAGCTGGACCTGTCCTTGCCCAAGGCCATGGTCAACACGCTGGAGCCTGCGAAGAAAACCGAGGCCCAGGCCCCAGCCAGGGACCAGTCGCTGCTGCCGTCCTATTTCGACGAAAAGAAAACCGAGGACTTCCAGCTCAACGGCCGCTTGCTCAGCAACGAACTGCAACTGCAGCGTCGCAACGAAAACACCCGCGAAGTGGAAGGCGCGGCGTTGGATTTCCAATTCAAGCAGTAATCGGACGGGCGGTTGGCAGCATCGCCCTGTCGAAAATCCTTCCGGGCCAATTTCAAACGCCTGTTTAAGCGGTTACTATCCCCCTACACCCGATTCATTGCCTGACGTGAGGTTCGTGTCGTCATGATGTGCCGTGAAGGCTGTGGCGCCTGCTGCATAGCCCCTTCCATCTCCTCTCCCATTCCGGGTATGCCCAACGGCAAGCCTGCCGGCGAGCGCTGCGTGCAGCTCGATGCGCGCAACCTGTGCCAGCTGTTCGGCCGCCCGGAGCGCCCCGCCGTGTGTGGCGGGTTCCAGGCGGACCCGGAAGTGTGCGGCGAGACGGACGCCCAGGCGATACAGTTGCTGGGGTGGTGGGAGCAGATGACATCTGTAGCCTGACGGGCGGTGAGGGCGGTGTACCTTCTGGACTATAAGGAAAAATAATTATGGGTTCGCTGCATCGTTTGGCTGTTGTATGTGGATTGACGGCGCTGGTCGCCACCGCGGTGCATGCCGAGGACTGGCAGACGGCCAAGGACGAAGACGGTATCAAGGTGTCGCTGGCCGTGGTGCCGGGCTCCGATTACAAGGCCTACCGTGGCGTGACCACCATCAAGGCGTCGATCGCCAAGATTCGCGCCTTGCAGGAAGACGTGGCCGGCGCGTGCACCTGGACCCACGAGTGCAAGCTGCAGAAGCTGCTCAAGCACGAGGGTGACAAGGCCTGGACCTACACCCAGTTCAACACGCCGTGGCCGGTGACCCCGCGTGACTCGGTGCTGGAGATCACCACGGTGCAGGGCGCCGATGGCAGCCTGACCCGCAACCTGGAAGAGGTGCCGACCTACCTGCCGCCCGAGAAGGGCTTCGTGCGCGTGGCCCAGGTGCAGGGCTTCTGGAAACTGGTGCCCAAGGGTGCGGACAGCACCGAAGTGACCTACCAGGTGCACACCGAGCCAGGCGGTAGCGTGCCGTCGTTTGTGGCGAACAAGTTTGTGGTCGAGGCACCGTTCAATACGCTGAAAGAGTTGCGTACCAGGGCTGAGCAGTAAGGTCGCAGTTGCAGCTGCATCACTGCAAACCGCTCTTGATCTTGATCCCGTGAGGCCTTTGATCTTGATTGTGTGCCCCATAAAGCGCCAGGGCCGACTGGAGGCGTCGAGCAAGCGGTCCGAGGCGGAGCCGAGGAAGACGGAGCCGGAGACGCTTCTATTCCGGGCCGTCGTCCGCTTGATCGGCGCCGGAGGGAGGGGACCCGTAGCGAAGCGTAGGGACCAAGCAGGGGCAAGCCTTTTTTGGTTACTTTTTGGGGCGTTTGCCAAAAAGTGACCCGGCGTAAGGCCGGAAAGGTGATTCTGCATCACCTTCGGTAATGGATATGTCCATGATTGTCGGATCCTGCTTCTGACGATTCTGGATATATCCATTTTCGCGGTGCGACCACCGACCGTTTCGCCCTTACGGCGAGTAACTTTTTGGCAGTCGCCCCAAAAAGTCACCAAAAAGGGCTTGCCCCTGCTTGGGCCCTACGCTTCGCTACGGGTCCCCTCCTTCCGGCGCCGCTCAACGGGCAGACGGCACCCGCTATAGAAGCCTGCGGGTTACCGTCTCTTCGGCCTGCGGCCTCGGCCCTTCGGGCAGCCCGTTGATCGACGCCTCCAGTCGGCCCGGGCGCTTTACGGGGCATACAATCAAGATCAAAAGCCAGATCAACAGCCAGATCACAAGCCAGATCACGAGCCAGGTCGCGGGTCGGATCAGGATCATTGGTGGATGGAAATAAAAAAGGCTGCCCGAGGGCAGCCTTTTTCTGTGCGGCGGGAAAACTTACTTGCGGTCTTCCAGCTTGCTCACGTCGCGCGAATCGTAGCCGGTGTACAGCTGGCGCGGGCGGCCGATCTTGTACGGGCTGGAGAGCATTTCCTTCCAGTGCGAGATCCAGCCCACGGTACGTGCCAGGGCGAAGATCACGGTGAACATGCTGGTTGGAATACCGATCGCCTTGAGGATGATCCCCGAGTAGAAGTCGACGTTCGGGTACAGCGAGCGCTCGATGAAGTAAGGATCGGTAAGGGCGATCTCTTCCAGGCGCATGGCCAGTTCCAGCTGCGGGTCGTTCTTGATGCCCAGCTCTTTCAAGACTTCGTCGCAGGTCTGCTTCATCACGGTGGCGCGCGGGTCGCGGTTCTTGTAGACGCGGTGACCGAAGCCCATGAGCTTGAACGGATCGTTCTTGTCCTTGGCCTTGGCGATGAACTTGTCGATGTTGGACACATCGCCGATTTCATCGAGCATGGTCAGCACGGCTTCGTTCGCACCGCCGTGGGCAGGGCCCCACAGTGCGGCGATGCCGGCGGCGATACAGGCGAACGGGTTGGCACCCGACGAGCCTGCCAGGCGCACGGTGGACGTCGAGGCGTTCTGTTCGTGGTCGGCGTGCAGGATGAAGATGCGGTCCATGGCCTTGGCCAGGATTGGACTGATCGGTTTGATCTCGCACGGGGTGTTGAACATCATGTGCAGGAAGTTTTCCGCGTACGTCAGGTCGTTGCGCGGGTACATCATGGGTTGGCCCATGGAGTACTTGTACACCATCGCTGCCAGGGTCGGCATCTTGGCGACCAGGCGCACGGCGGAGATTTCGCGGTGCTGCGGGTTATTGATGTCCAGCGAGTCATGGTAGAACGCCGACAGGGCGCCAACCACGCCGCACATCACGGCCATCGGGTGGGCGTCGCGGCGGAAGCCGTTGAAGAAGGTCTTCAACTGCTCGTGCACCATGGTGTGGTTCTTCACGGTGCTGACGAACTGGGCCTTCTGCTCTGCCGTCGGCAGTTCGCCGTTGAGCAGCAGGTAGCAGGTTTCCAGGTAGTCGGATTTCTCGGCCAGCTGCTCGATCGGGTAGCCCCGGTGCAGCAGGATGCCGTTGTCACCATCGATGTAGGTGATCTTCGATTCGCACGAGGCGGTCGACATGAAACCTGGGTCGAAAGTGAAGCGGCCCGTGGAAGTCAGGCTTCGCACGTCGATAACATCGGGACCAACGGTGCCGGTTAAAATGGGCAGCTCGACGGGGGCTGCGCCCTCGATGATCAACTGCGCTTTTTTGTCAGCCATGTGGCCTCCTATTAATGCTTGAAATCATCAGACAGACCCCCCACGCAGGGCCCGCACCACTATAGTGAGATAAATCCGAATGTCAATTTGCTTAAAGTCAGGCTGTACAAGGCTTTTAGCGCGTTTTTTCATTGCTGATCCCTGCCATTTACGCCTTTTTTTCATATAGCGCAATCCGCCCTTTCGGGTAGGTCGGCGCGTTGTCATTAGTATCCTAACTGTCTATACTCGGCAGCCGACCGTCAGGGGCTTTTCAGCCCGTTTCCGCTGGCGTCGTCACTCCCTGGGTGGTGGGTACCTGACCAGTACACTTCCCGACAACTTGCCCTGCTTGCTAGGGGCTCTTCAGTGTGAAAAAAAGCCGTGAATAGCCAACGACCTGTAAACCTAGACCTAAGGACCATCAAACTCCCCATAACCGGCGTAACGTCGTTCCTTCATCGCGTATCGGGCATCATCCTGTTCCTGGGTATCGGCTTCATGCTTTATGCATTGGGCAAATCCCTGGGTTCGGAAGAAGGCTTCGCGTCCGTGAAGGACACCTTGACCAGCCCCCTGGCCAAGTTCGTTGCATGGGGTCTTTTGTCCTCCCTGCTGTATCACCTGGTGGCCGGTGTGCGCCATCTGATCATGGATGCCGGTATTGGTGAGACGCTGGAAGGCGGTCGCCGTGGCTCCAAAATCATCATCGCCGTTTCCGTGGTGCTGATCGTTCTGGCAGGAGTTTGGATATGGTAACCAGCGTTACGAATCTTTCGCGTTCGGGCCTCTACGACTGGATGGCACAGCGTGTGTCGGCGGTTGTCCTCGCGGCTTATTTCATTTTCCTGATCGGATACCTCGTTGCGCATCCGGGCATTGGTTTCGACCAATGGCATGCGCTGTTCTCCCACAACGCCATGCGCATCTTCAGCCTGTTGGCGCTGGTGGCCCTCAGTGCTCACGCCTGGGTCGGCATGTGGACCATCGCCACCGACTACCTGACGCCAATGGCGCTGGGCAAGGCGGCGACGGCAGTGCGTTTCCTGTTCCAGGCAGTATGCGGCGTAGCAATGTTCGCGTACTTCGTCTGGGGTGTGCAGATTCTTTGGGGTATCTGATTCATGGCTAGCATCAATTCAATGACTTTCGACGCCATCATCATCGGTGGTGGTGGCGCCGGCATGCGCGCTGCGCTGCAACTGGCACAGGGCGGTCACAAGACTGCCGTGGTCACCAAGGTGTTCCCGACCCGTTCGCACACTGTATCTGCCCAGGGTGGCATCACCTGCGCCATCGCCTCGGCCGACCCGAACGATGACTGGCGCTGGCACATGTACGATACCGTCAAGGGTTCCGACTACATCGGTGACCAGGACGCTATCGAATACATGTGTTCCGTAGGTCCGGAAGCCGTGTTCGAACTGGAACACATGGGCCTGCCGTTCTCCCGTACCGAGCAGGGCCGCATCTACCAGCGTCCGTTCGGTGGCCAGTCCAAGGACTTCGGTAAGGGTGGCCAGGCCGCCCGTACCTGCGCCGCTGCCGACCGTACCGGTCACGCGCTGCTGCACACCCTGTACCAGGCCAACCTGAAGGCCGGTACCGTATTCCTGAACGAATACTACGCCGTTGACCTGGTGAAGAACTCCGACGGCCAGTTCGTCGGCGTGATCGCCATCTGCATCGAAACCGGTGAAACCTCGTACATCCGCGCTGACGCGACCGTACTGGCTACCGGCGGTGCGGGCCGTATCTACTCGTCCACCACCAACGCCCTGATCAACACCGGCGACGGCGTGGGCATGGCCCTGCGTGCCGGCGTGCCGGTGCAGGACATCGAGATGTGGCAGTTCCACCCGACCGGTATCGCCGGCGCCGGTGTACTGGTTACCGAAGGTTGCCGTGGTGAAGGTGGTTACCTGATCAACAAGCACGGCGAGCGTTTCATGGAGCGTTATGCGCCGAACGCGAAGGACCTGGCTGGTCGTGACGTGGTTGCCCGCTCGATGGTTAAAGAAATCATCGCCGGCAACGGTTGCGGTCCTGACGGCGACCACGTGATGCTGAAGCTCGACCACCTGGGCGAGGAAGTGCTGCACAGCCGCCTGCCTGGCATCTGCGAACTGTCGAAGACCTTCGCCCACGTTGACCCGGTCGTCGCGCCAGTTCCTGTGGTTCCAACCTGCCACTACATGATGGGCGGCATCGCCACCAACATTCATGGCCAGGCCATCACCCAGGACGCCGAAGGCAACGACACCATCATCCCTGGCCTGTTCGCAGTGGGTGAAGTGGCGTGCGTATCGGTGCACGGTGCCAACCGCCTGGGCGGCAACTCGCTGCTCGACCTGGTGGTATTCGGCCGCGCCGCTGGCCTGCACCTGGAGCAGGCCCTGAGCGAAGGCGTGGAATACAGCCGCGCCAGCGACACCGACATCGAAGTGGCCCTGGCTCGCCTGAACGGCCTGAACACCCGTACCACCGGCGAAGACGTCGCTACCCTGCGCAAAGAGCTGCAGCAGTGCATGCAGAACTACTTCGGCGTGTTCCGTACCGGCGAATACATGCAGAAGGGCATCGCCCAGCTGGCGACCCTGCGCGAGCGTATCGCCAACGTCAAGATCAACGACAAGAGCCAAGGCTTCAACACCGCTCGAATCGAAGCCCTTGAGCTGCAGAACCTGCTGGAAGTGGCCGAAGCCACCGCGATCGCCGCAGAGCATCGCAAAGAGTCCCGCGGCGCCCACGCCCGTGAAGACTACGAAGACCGCGACGATGAAAACTGGCTGTGCCACACCCTGTACTTCCCGGGTGAGAAGCGCGTTGCCAAGCGTGCTGTCAACTTCTCGCCGAAAACCGTTCCGACTTTCGAACCTAAAGTCCGGACTTACTAAGGGTGGCCGCCATGTTGCAAGTCAGTGTTTACCGCTACAACCCCGACGTGGATACCGCGCCGTCCATGCAGACCTTCCAGGTCGACACCGGCGGCAAGGACCTGATGGTCCTGGACGTGCTGGCGTTGATCAAGGAGCAGGACGAGGGTTTCTCGTACCGTCGCTCCTGCCGTGAGGGCGTTTGCGGCTCCGACGGCATGAACATCAACGGCAAGAACGGCCTGGCGTGCATCACGCCGCTGTCCGCTGTCGTAAAAGGTAACAAGTTGGTCATCCGTCCACTGCCAGGCCTGCCGGTAATCCGTGACCTGGTCGTCGATATGAGCATCTTCTACAAGCAGTACGAGAAGGTGAAGCCTTTCCTGCAGAACGACACGCCGGCCCCGGCCATCGAGCGTCTGCAGTCGCCGGAAGAGCGCGAGAAGCTGGACGGTCTGTACGAGTGCATCCTGTGCGCTTGCTGCTCGACTTCCTGCCCGTCCTTCTGGTGGAACCCGGACAAGTTCCTGGGCCCTGCTGCGCTGCTGCAAGCCTACCGTTTCCTGGCTGACAGCCGCGACACCAAGACCAATGAGCGTCTGGCGTCCCTGGATGACCCGTTCAGCGTGTTCCGCTGCCGGGGCATCATGAACTGCGTGAACGTTTGCCCCAAGGGTCTGAACCCTACCAAGGCGATCGGCCACGTACGTAACATGCTGCTGCAAAGCGGCGTTTGATACTGATACACCTGCTGTAACGTAAAGCGCCAGGGTGCGGGTCTTCTTCAGCCCGTACCCTGGTAACAACCAGAGCGTGGCCCACAAGGCCTTCGCTTTTAATTTTGAAGCAATGAGACCAGCAGGGGCATCCGGGCTGGTACCCGGACTACTTGCGTGATTTCTCGGTGGCTTGTTGTAGTCGCTGCACTCGGACTTATTCAAGCTTGCTGTGGCGTCAACGCCGGTGGAGTCCCCAAACGAGGGTGACCAAGCATGCAAGAAAGCGTGATGCAGCGCATGTGGAGCAGTGCCTACCTTTCCGGTGGTAACGCTGCCTATGTGGAAGAGCTCTACGAACTCTACCTGCACGACCCTAACGCTGTGCCAGAAGAGTGGCGCACCTACTTCCAGAAGCTGCCTGCCGATGGCGGCGCAGCTACCGATGTTTCGCACTCGACAATTCGCGATCATTTCGTGCTGCTGGCCAAAAACCAGCGCCGCGCCCAACCGGTTTCCGCCGGAAGCGTGAGCAGCGAGCACGAGAAGAAGCAAGTTGAAGTGCTGCGATTGATCCAGGCCTACCGCATGCGCGGCCATCAGGCGGCCCAGCTGGACCCGCTGGGGCTGTGGCAGCGACCTGCACCGGCAGACCTGTCAATCAATCATTACGGCATGACCAATGCCGATCTCGATACAACCTTCCGTGCCGGCGACCTGTTCATCGGCAAGGAGGAAGCGAGCCTACGTGAAATTCTCGAAGCGTTGCAGCAGACATATTGTCGCACCATCGGTTCGGAGTTCACTCACATCGTCGATTCCGAGCAACGCCAGTGGTTCCAGCAGCGTCTGGAAAGCGTGCGCGGCCGTCCGGTGTTCTCCGCTGACGTGAAGGGCCACGTGCTCGAGCGCGTGACCGCGGCAGAGGGCCTGGAAAAGTACCTGGGCACCAAGTACCCGGGCACCAAGCGCTTCGGTCTGGAAGGCGGCGAGAGCCTGATTCCGATGCTCGACGAGATGATCCAGCGTTCCGGTTCCTACGGCACCAAGGAAGTGGTCATCGGCATGGCCCACCGTGGCCGCCTGAACGTGCTGGTGAACACCTTCGGCAAGAACCCGCGCGAGCTGTTCGACGAGTTCGAAGGCAAGAAGAAGGTCGAGCTGGGCTCCGGTGACGTGAAGTACCACCAGGGCTTCTCGTCCAACGTGATGACCCCAGGCGGCGAAGTGCACCTGGCCATGGCGTTCAACCCGTCCCACCTGGAGATCGTATCGCCAGTGGTCGAGGGTTCCGTGCGCGCCCGCCAGGACCGCCGCAACGACGCGGTCGGCGACAAGGTGCTGCCGATTTCCATCCACGGTGACGCTGCGTTCGCAGGTCAGGGCGTGGTCATGGAAACCTTCCAGATGTCGCAGACCCGCGGTTTCAAGACCGGCGGCACCGTGCACATCGTGATCAACAACCAGGTCGGCTTCACCATCAGCAACCCGCGCGACTCGCGTTCCACCGAGTACGCCACCGACGTTGCCAAGATGATCCAGGCGCCGATCCTGCACGTGAACGGCGATGATCCGGAAGCGGTGCTGTTCGTCACCCAGCTGGCCGTCGACTACCGCATGCAGTTCAAGCGCGACATCGTCATCGACCTGGTGTGCTACCGCCGTCGCGGCCACAACGAGGCCGACGAGCCAAGCGGCACCCAGCCGCTGATGTACCAGCAGATCGCCAAGCAGCGCACCACTCGCGAACTGTACGCCGAGCGCCTGATCCAGGGCGGCAGCCTCAACGCCGACGCCGTGCAGGCCCAGGTGGACGAGTACCGCAACGCGCTGGACAACGGTCTGCACGTGGTGAAAAGCCTGGTCAAGGAACCGAACAAGGAACTGTTCGTGGACTGGCGCCCGTACCTGGGCCACGCCTGGACTGCGCGCCACGACACCCGCTTCGACCTCAAGACCCTGCAGGAACTGTCCGCCAAGCTGCTGGAAATTCCGGAAGGCTTCGTGGTGCAGCGCCAGGTCGCGAAGATCTACGAAGACCGCCAGAAGATGCAGGCCGGTGGCTTGCCGATCAACTGGGGCTACGCCGAAACCATGGCCTACGCTACCCTGGCCTTCGAAGGCCACCCGGTGCGCATGACCGGCCAGGACATCGGTCGCGGCACGTTCTCGCACCGCCACGCGGTCCTGCACAACCAGAAGGATGCTTCCACCTATATCCCTCTGCAGAACCTGTACGCCGGCCAGCCACGTTTCGACCTGTACGATTCGTTCCTGTCCGAAGAAGCGGTACTGGCGTTCGAATACGGCTACTCCACCACCATGCCTAACGCGCTGGTGATCTGGGAAGCCCAGTTCGGTGACTTCGCCAACGGTGCCCAGGTAGTGATCGACCAGTTCATCACCAGCGGCGAGCACAAGTGGGGCCGCCTGTGCGGTCTGACCATGCTGCTGCCACACGGTTATGAAGGGCAGGGCCCGGAGCACTCCTCCGCGCGTCTGGAGCGTTACCTGCAGCTGTGCGCCGAGCACAACATCCAGGTGTGCGTGCCGACGACCCCTGCACAGATCTACCACCTGCTGCGTCGCCAGGTCATCCGTCCGCTGCGCAAGCCGCTGGTGGTCCTGACGCCGAAGTCGCTGCTGCGTCACAAGTTGGCGGTCTCGACCCTGGAAGACCTGGCCGAAGGCTCCTTCCAGACCGTTATCCCGGAAGTCGACGCCATCGAGCCAGCCAAGGTCAAGCGCCTGGTGCTGTGCAGCGGCAAGGTCTACTACGACCTGCTGGAAAAACGTCGTGCCGAAGGCCGTGATGACATCGCGATCGTGCGTCTGGAGCAACTGTACCCGTTCCCTGAAGACGACCTGATGGAGACGCTCGCCCCGTACACCAACCTCGAAAACGTGGTGTGGTGCCAGGAAGAGCCGATGAACCAGGGCGCCTGGTACAGCAGCCAGCACCACATGCGTCGCAGCTTCAACAACCACAAGAAGGGCCTGGTCCTGGAATACGCCGGTCGCGATGCTTCGGCCGCGCCAGCCTGTGGTTACGCTTCGATGCACGCCGAGCAGCAGGAAAAACTGCTGCAAGACGCATTCACCGTTTGATGCCATCGCGCACAAGAAACCGAATTTAAGGAACCACTGATAATGGCTATCGAGATCAAAGCCCCTACTTTCCCGGAATCGGTTGCCGATGGCACCGTTGCCACCTGGCACAAGCAACCGGGCGAAGCCGTCAAGCGCGACGAGCTGATTGTCGACATCGAGACCGACAAAGTAGTGCTGGAAGTACTCGCCACCGCTGACGGCGTCCTGGGCGCCATCGTCAAGGGCGAGGGCGAAACCGTCCTGTCCGACGAAGTCCTGGGCTCCATCGTTGAAGGCGGCGCCGCTGCCGCCGCTCCAGCTGCCGCGCCTGCCGCTGCCGCTGCTGCACCTGCTGCTGCCGCCGCTGGCGACGAAGACGCCATCGGCGCGCCGGCTGCGCGCAAGCTGGCCGAAGAAAACGGCATTGCCCTGAGCAGCATCAAGGGCACTGGCAAGGACGGCCGCGTGACCAAGGAAGACGTGGTTGCTGCCATCGAAGCCAAGAAGTCCGCACCTGCCGCTGCGCCAGCTGCCAAGCCTGCCGCTGCCGCTGCTGCCGCCCCTGTGCTGGCCGCCGGTGACCGCGTTGAAAAACGCGTGCCGATGACCCGCCTGCGCGCCAAGGTTGCCGAGCGCCTGGTCGAAGCCCAGTCGAACATGGCCATGCTGACCACTTTCAACGAAGTCGACATGACCGAAGTCATGGCCCTGCGTTCGAAGTACAAGGACCTGTTCGAGAAGTCCCACAACGGCGTGCGCCTAGGCTTCATGTCGTTCTTCGTCAAGGCTGCCACCGAAGCGCTGAAGCGCTTCCCTGCGGTCAACGCCTCGATCGACGGCGCCGACATCGTCTACCACGGCTACGCTGACGTCGGCGTCGCCGTGTCCAGCGACCGCGGCCTGGTAGTGCCAGTACTGCGCAACGCCGAGCTGATGAGCCTGGCCGAAATCGAAGGCGGCATCGCCACCTTCGGCAAGAAGGCGCGCGACGGCAAGCTGTCGATGGAAGAAATGACCGGTGGTACCTTCACCATCACCAACGGCGGTACCTTCGGCTCGATGATGTCGACCCCGATCGTCAACCCGCCACAGGCCGCTATCCTGGGCATGCACAACATCATCCAGCGCCCGATGGCCGTGAACGGTCAGGTCGTGATCCGTCCGATGATGTACCTGGCACTGTCCTACGACCACCGCCTGATCGACGGTAAAGAAGCCGTTACCTTCCTGGTGACCATCAAGAACCTGCTCGAAGATCCGGCTCGTCTGCTGCTGGACATCTGACAAAGCAGCCGAAAGCTGTAAGCTACGAGCCTCAAGCCGTCCGCGGCGGGGCTCTGGCCTGCAGCTTGCGGCTTGAAGCTTGAAGCTAATAGGAAGCTATTTATGACTCAGAAATTCGACGTGGTAGTGATTGGTGCGGGCCCTGGCGGCTACGTGGCCGCCATCAAGGCAGCACAGCTCGGTCTTTCGACTGCCTGCATCGAGAAGTACACCGACAAGGAAGGCAAACTGGCCCTGGGCGGTACCTGCCTGAACGTCGGCTGCATTCCTTCCAAGGCGCTGCTGGACAGCTCCTGGAAATTCCACGAAGCCCAGGACGGTTTCGCCATCCACGGTATCAGCCACAGCGGCGTGACCATGGACGTGCCAGCGATGGTCGGCCGCAAGGCCAATATCGTCAAGGGCCTGACTTCCGGCGTTGCCACCCTGTTCAAGGCCAACGGCGTCACTTCGATCCAGGGCCACGGCAAGCTGCTGGCTGGCAAGAAAGTCGAAGTCACCAAGCCTGACGGCACCACCGAAGTCATCGAAGCCGAGAACGTCATCCTGGCCTCCGGTTCGCGTCCGATCGACATCCCGCCGGCCCCGGTCGACAACAAGGTCATCGTCGACTCCACCGGCGCCCTGGAATTCCAGGCCGTGCCAAAACGCCTGGGCGTGATCGGCGCCGGCGTCATCGGCCTGGAGCTGGGTTCGGTATGGTCGCGCCTGGGTGCCCAGGTGACCGTGCTGGAAGCCCTGGACACCTTCCTGATGGCCGCTGACACCGCCGTCTCGAAAGAAGCCTACAAGACCCTGACCAAGCAAGGCCTGGACATCAAGCTGGGCGCACGCGTCACCGGCTCCAAGGTCAACGGCGAAGAAGTCGTGGTCACCTACACCGACGCCAACGGAGAACAGAACATCACCTTCGACAAGCTGATCGTTGCCGTGGGCCGTCGCCCAGTGACCACCGACCTGCTGGCCGCCGACAGCGGCGTGAACATCGACGAGCGCGGCTTCATCTTCGTTGACGATCACTGCACCACCAGCGTGCCTGGCGTCTACGCCATCGGTGACGTGGTACGTGGCATGATGCTGGCCCACAAGGCCTCGGAAGAGGGCATCATGGTCGTCGAGCGCATCAAGGGTCACAAGACCCAGATGAACTACGACCTGATCCCATCGGTTATCTACACCCACCCGGAAATTGCATGGGTCGGTAAAACCGAACAGGCCTTGAAGGCTGAAGGCGTTGAAGTTAACGTGGGCACCTTCCCGTTCGCCGCCAGTGGCCGTGCCATGGCAGCCAACGATACCGGCGGTTTTGTAAAAGTTATCGCTGATGCCAAGACTGACCGCGTGCTGGGTGTCCATGTAATTGGCCCAAGTGCCGCAGAACTGGTTCAGCAGGGCGCGATCGGCATGGAATTCGGCACTAGCGCCGAAGACCTCGGGATGATGGTTTTCTCCCACCCGACCTTGTCCGAAGCACTGCATGAAGCAGCGCTGGCCGTGAATGGCGGTGCCATCCACGTTGCCAACCGTAAAAAGCGTTAAGTGAAACAATAAGAAACCACGACGGGCCGCCCGTCGTGAGTCTTGCGTGCACGACTCACCGCGGAAAGTTCGTCGGACTCACCCCGCAGGCCAACAGGGACCACGCATCCTTGAAAGCCTGCGAGCAGCAGTCACAGGTGGCGCGGCACTCCACAGAGAGCGCAGCGCCGAAGCGCAGTACCTAACGAAGACGGTAATAAGCATGAATCTTCACGAGTATCAGGGTAAGCAGCTGTTCGCTGAATACGGCCTGCCAGTATCCAAGGGTTACGCGGTAGACACCCCGGAAGAAGCTGCAGCAGCTTGCGAAAAAATCGGCGGGACTGAATGGGTCGTCAAGGCTCAGGTCCACGCGGGTGGTCGCGGTAAAGCGGGCGGCGTAAAGCTGGTTCGCAGCAAAGAAGACGCCAAGGCCTTCGCACAGCAGTGGCTGGGCAAGCGCCTGGTGACTTACCAGACTGACGCCAATGGCCAGCCTGTTACCAAGATCCTGGTTGAATCCTGCACCGATATCGCCAAAGAGCTGTATCTGGGCGCAGTAGTCGACCGCTCCAGCCGTCGTATCGTGTTCATGGCTTCCACCGAAGGTGGCGTGGACATCGAGAAGATCGCTCACGACACTCCTGAAAAGATTCTGAAAGCTACCATCGACCCACTGGTCGGCGCACAGCCGTTCCAGGGTCGCGACCTGGCGTTCCAGCTGGGTCTGGAAGGCAAGCAGGTTGCCCAGTTCGCCAAGATCTTCGTTGGCCTGGCCAAGCTGTTCCAGGACCACGACCTGGCCCTGCTGGAAGTCAACCCGCTGGTGATCAAGGCCGACGGCGACCTGCACTGCCTCGATGCCAAGATCAACATCGACGCCAACGCCATGTACCGTCAGCCTAAGCTGAAGACGTTCCATGACCCGTCGCAAGACGACGCCCGTGAAGCCCACGCTGCCAAGTTCGAACTGAACTACGTGGCACTGGAAGGCAACATCGGCTGCATGGTCAACGGTGCCGGCCTGGCCATGGGTACCATGGACATCGTCAACCTGCACGGCGGCAAGCCTGCCAACTTCCTGGACGTGGGCGGCGGCGCTACCAAAGAGCGCGTGACCGAAGCGTTCAAGATCATCCTGTCCGACTCCAACGTCGCCGCAGTACTGGTCAACATCTTCGGCGGCATCGTTCGCTGCGACATGATTGCCGAAGGCATCATCGGCGCCGTGAAAGAAGTCGGCGTGAAAATCCCGGTCGTTGTGCGCCTTGAAGGCAACAACGCTGACCTGGGCGCCAAAGTACTGGCAGAAAGCGGTCTGAACATCATCGCTGCCACCAGCCTGACCGACGCTGCTCAACAAGTCGTTAAAGCTGCGGAGGGCAAGTAATGAGCGTCCTGATCAATAAAGATACCAAAGTCATCTGCCAGGGCTTCACCGGCTCGCAGGGTACTTTCCACTCCGAACAAGCCATCGCCTACGGCACCAAGATGGTTGGCGGCGTGACCCCAGGCAAGGGTGGTACCACCCACCTGAACCTGCCAGTGTTCAACACCGTTGCCGAGGCTGTAAAAGCCACTGGCGCCACCGCCAGCGTGATCTATGTACCGGCTCCGTTCTGCAAGGACTCCATCCTTGAAGCGGCGTTCGGCGGCATCAAGCTGATCATCTGCATCACCGAAGGCATTCCTACCCTGGACATGCTGGATGCCAAGGTCAAGTGCGACGAGCTGGGTGTTACCCTGATCGGCCCGAACTGCCCAGGCGTCATCACTCCGGGCGAGTGCAAGATCGGCATCATGCCAGGTCACATCCACTTGCCAGGCAAGGTAGGCATCGTGTCGCGTTCCGGCACCCTGACCTACGAAGCCGTGAAGCAGACCACCGACGCCGGCTTCGGCCAGTCGACCTGCGTCGGCATCGGCGGTGACCCGATCCCGGGCTCCAACTTCATCGACATCCTGAAGCTGTTCCAGGAAGACCCGAAGACCGAGGCGATCGTGATGATCGGCGAGATCGGCGGTTCGGCTGAAGAAGAAGCGGCTGCCTACATCAAGGCCAACGTGACCAAGCCGGTCGTGTCCTACATCGCTGGTGTGACTGCCCCTCCAGGCAAGCGCATGGGCCACGCAGGCGCAATCATCTCCGGCGGCAAGGGCACTGCAGACGAGAAGTTCGCTGCCCTGCAAGACGCCGGCGTGAAAACCGTGCGTTCGCTGGCTGACATCGGCAAGGCCCTGGCCGAGCTGACTGGCTGGGAAATCAAGAAGGCCTGAGCCTTCGTTGATTAGCTGAGCCAACAAAGGCCACCTTCGGGTGGCCTTTGTCGTTTTCGGGTGCGGAAAGGTGAAACGTTTCGCCTGACGAAATCGGCAAAAAATGTCCCCCGTGCGACATTACCGCGCGTTCATCGGACAGTACGTGCAATAACAGTGCGTTTATCGCCCGAATCCGATACGCTAGCCGCCATCTCTGCGATTTGCCCCCAAAAGGGGTAGCCGCACGCTGTAAGGGCCTTGGCTTATCCAGCCTGGCCGCATTTCCCTGACCCATGGGAGATCCCTCTCTAAATTCCGATTCAGTAGTGTGGATTCCTTAATGAAAGTGTTGAAAGGCCAGGACATCCTGGCACTTGGTTTCATGACGTTCGCGTTGTTCGTTGGTGCTGGCAACATCATCTTCCCACCGATCGTCGGCCTGCAGGCCGGCCCTCACGCGTGGATGGCGGCCTTTGGCTTCCTGATCACCGCCGTGGGCCTGCCCGTGGTGACCGTGGTCGCCCTGGCGAAAGTCGGCGGCGGCATGGACGCGCTCAGCAGCCCCATCGGCAAGGTCGCCGGCGGCCTGCTGGCGGCTGTCGCGTACCTGGCCGTGGGCCCGCTGTTCGCCACCCCGCGTACGGCCACCGTGTCGTTCGAAGTGGGCCTGGCGCCCCTGACCGGCGACAGCCCGACCGCGCTGTTCTGCTACAGCCTGGTGTACTTCATCGTCGTGCTGGCGGTGTCGATGTACCCTGGCAAGCTGCTTGATACCGTGGGCCGCTTCCTGGCACCGCTGAAAATCATCGCCCTGGCCGCGCTCGGCATCGCCGCGTTCATGCTGCCTGCCGGCCCCGTGGGTGACGCGCAACCGGCCTACCAGACGGCGCCGTTCTCCAATGGCTTCATCAATGGCTACCTGACCATGGACACCCTGGGTGCCCTGGTCTTCGGCATCGTCATCGTCAACGCCATCCGCTCGCGCGGCGTCGAATCGCCGAAGCTGATCACCCGCTACGCCATCATCGCCGGCCTGATCGCCGGTGTCGGCCTGGCGCTGGTGTACGTCAGCCTGTTCCGCCTGGGTGAAGGCAGCCACATCATCGCGGCCGACGCCACCAACGGCGCCATGGTCCTGCACGCCTACGTGCAGCACACCTTCGGCTCCCTGGGCAGCGGTTTCCTGGCCGTGCTGATCTCCCTGGCGTGCCTGGTGACTGCCGTGGGCCTGACCTGCGCCTGTGCCGAGTACTTCAGCAAGTGCCTGCCGCTGTCGTACAAGACCCTGGTGGTGCTGCTGGCCGGCTTCTCGCTGCTGGTGTCGAACCTGGGCCTGACCAAGCTGATCGCCTTCTCGATCCCGGTGCTGACCGCCATCTACCCGCCGTGCATCGCGCTGGTGGCGTTGAGCTTCTGCAAGGAGTTCTTCAGCTCGCCGACTCGCGTGTTCGCGCCGGTGATGGGTGTGTCGCTGCTGTTCGGCCTGGTTGATGCCCTCAAGGGCGCCGGTTTCACCGAATGGCTGCCGGCCTCCCTGGCCAACCTGCCGCTGAGCGACCAGGGCCTGGCGTGGCTGGTACCTTCGGTGGTCACCCTGGTGGCTGCCGTGGCCTACGACCGCGTGATGGGCAAGGCCCGCGAAGCGGTTGCCTGACACCCGGTAGCAAACCGTTGCTGGCGGCCACAAGCCGCCAAGGCAATATCGAAATGCCCTGCATCGACGGATGCAGGGCATTTTTTATGCCTGGCCGAAAAACACCCGTAGCAGCAACTGTCTTGAAGCGGCGTCGTCTGCATCGCTCGTAGCAGCGGCCGTAGGCCGCGTCCGAACACACCGCGCATCCCCCGGCATACCGCGCCGTAGCCGGACGCAGCCTGCGGCAGCTGCTACGCGGATTCGGTGTAGCCGCAGCCTGGCGGCAGCGGCTACAGATCGAGCGCAGCACCTGTAGCAGCGGCCGTAGGCCGCGTCCGAACACACCGCGCATCCCCCGGCATACCGCGCCGCAGCCGGACGCAGCCTGCGGCAGCTGCTACGCGGATTCGGTGTAGCCGCTGCCGAAGGCTGCGGCTACAAATTGCGCGCAGCACCTGTAGCAGCGGCCGTAGGCCGCGTCCGAACACACCGCGCATCCCCCGGCATACCGCGCAGCAGCCGGACGCAGCCTGCGGCAGCTGCTACGGGGGCGTGCTATACCCCTTGGGCGAACCCCAACGAGGAACACCCCCATGAGCATCCCGTTCTGGTGCATTTTCATCGCCGCGCTGTTGATCTACATCGCCCGTATCCCCGTGGCCAAGGCCATGAAAGAGCAGGGCGGCTACGACAACCACAACCCCCGCGCCCAGCAGGCGCGCCTCACCGGCCTGGGCGCACGGGCGGTGGCGGCGCACCAGAACAGCTTCGAAGCCTTCATTCTGTTTGCGGTAGGCGTGCTGATGGCGCACACCACCCAGACGCAGGGCTGGTTCGTCGACCTGCTGGCCATCGTATTCATCATTGCGCGGGTTATTTACTTGTACCTGTACCTCAACGACAGGGCGTCGTTGCGCTCGCTGGTATGGATGGTGGGGTTGGTGTGTTCGTTGTTGTTGATGCTGACGCCGGTTTATCGTTATTGGGTGTTATCCACGCTGCAATAAAGTTCAATGTCCGGAAACAAAAAAGCCCGGCAATCGGCCGGGCTTTATTGTATGCGTCAACCGCCAATCAGTTCTTGGCAGGTTCGCTCGGGGTAGTGGCCTGAGGCGCTGGAGTCTGCACGTTGGAAGCACCGTCGGAGTTCTCCTTGGCGCGTTCCTGGTTGGCTTCGTCGTTGGATTTGGCAGCTTCGGCGTTTTCTTTAGCGGCGTCGTTCATTTTATCCTGAGCGTCGTCCATCTTCTGTTGTGCTTGTTCGGCGTGTTGCTGCGCATCCTGGGCTTTGTCCTCGGATTTTTTATCGCAAGCAGCCAGGCCCAGGGAAGCGGCCAGCATCAGGGCATAAGCTAAAGTTTTACGCATGGGGTGTTTCTCCTTATTGAAGATATCTACTTTCCCTTCGAACGCGGCCCGGCAACTTAAGTTCCGTGGCAGTGCACGATATATAAGTGTTGGATCCATATAGACTTTTTGTTCGCGGTGTGCTGTTTCGAAAAACAATAACCAAGGCCTCAGCCATGACCGACTCACCGTTGTTACAGCAAGCCCGCCGGTTCATCAGTGCGTTGCCGCATTGCCAGATCATTGGCCTGAGTGTCAGTGCCATTGATAAGCAGGGCGTCACCTTGGTGCTGCCTTATTCGCCGGCCATTGTCGGCAACCCGCAGACGGGGGTTATCCATGGCGGTGCGGTGACAACCCTGATGGACACCACGTGCGGCATTGCCACCCTGTGCGTGCTGCCGCAGTTCGAGGTGTGCCCGACCCTGGACCTGCGCATCGACTGCATCCACCCCGCCCAGGCGCACAAGGCCATCTACGGCCATGCCCAGTGCTACCGGGTGACGCGCGATGTGATCTTCACCAGGGGCTTTGCCTACCAGGACAACGCCGATGAACCGATCGCCCAGGTGGTGGGCACCTTCATGCGCCTGGGCAAGGGCGTGAAGGGCAGCGCCGCCTTCGCCGGTGCCCTGGGAGGCCAGCCATGATCGATCAAGCCCTGCGCGAACGGCTGCGCGTGGCCCACGCCGACAATGACTACGCGCCGCTGCTGGCGTTGATTCCCTACGCGACGCTGATCGGCATCCAATGCCGGCGCGAGGAGGAGGGCGTGCTGTTCATCCTGCCGGCCAACCGCGGCAATATTGGTAACCCGTTGTTGCCGGCCATTCACGGCGGCGTGATCGCCGGCTTCATGGAGCTGGCCGCGGCACTGCAGCTGATCCTGTTCACCGAGACCGGGCAGGTGCCGAAGATCATCGACTTTTCCATTGATTACCTGCGCGCCGGGCTGTTCCGCGACACCTTCGCGCGCTGCCAGCTGTGGCGCCAGGGCCGGCGCGTCACCAACGTGGCCATCACCGCCTGGCAGGCCGACCCGGCCGAGCCCATCGCCACCGCGCGGGCGCATTTCAAGATTGATGAAAGTCCTGCCCCTTGAAATCACCGGGGCTGCCCCCATCTGATTGTCATCCCGCCGCAAATGCGCTTGAGCCCGCGGCCTGTGCCATCTGATTGGAGTTTGATGACCATGAGTGTGGAAACTCAAAAAGAAACCCTGGGCTTCCAGACCGAGGTGAAGCAGCTGCTGCACCTCATGATCCATTCGCTGTATTCCAACAAGGAAATTTTCCTTCGCGAATTGATCTCCAACGCATCCGACGCTGTCGACAAACTGCGCTTCGAAGCGCTGTCCAAGCCCGACCTGCTGGAAGGCGGCGCCGAGCTGAAAATCCGCGTGAGCTTCGACAAGGCGGCCAACACCGTCACCCTCGAAGACAACGGCATCGGCATGAACCGTGACGACGTGATCACCCACCTGGGTACCATCGCCAAGTCCGGCACCGCCGACTTCATGAAAAACCTCACCGGCGACCAGAAGAAAGATTCGCACCTGATCGGCCAGTTCGGCGTGGGCTTCTACTCCGCGTTCATCGTTGCCGACCAGGTCGACGTGTACAGCCGTCGCGCCGGCACTGCCGCCAGCGAAGGCGTGCACTGGTCGTCCAAGGGTGAGGGCGAGTTCGAGGTCGCGACCATCGACAAGGCCGACCGCGGCACCCGCATCGTGCTGCACCTCAAGCCAGCCGAGTCCGAGTTCGCCGATGGCTGGCGCCTGCGCAACATCATCAAGAAGTACTCCGACCACATCGCCCTGCCGATCGAGCTGCCCAAAGAACAGGCTGCTGCCGAAGGTGAGGAACAGCCTGCCGCCGAATGGGAAACCGTCAACCGCGCCAGCGCCCTGTGGACCCGTCCGCGCACCGAGGTGAAGGACGAGGAATACCAGGAGTTCTACAAGCACATCGCCCACGACCACGAGAACCCGCTGAGCTGGAGCCATAACAAGGTCGAAGGCAAGCTGGAATACAACTCGCTGCTGTACGTGCCGGCCCGCGCGCCGTTCGACCTGTACCAGCGCGAAGCGCCACGCGGCCTGAAGCTGTACGTGCAGCGCGTGTTCGTGATGGACCAGGCCGAGTCGTTCCTGCCGCTGTACCTGCGCTTCATCAAGGGCGTGGTCGATTCCAACGACCTGTCGCTGAACGTGTCGCGGGAAATCCTGCAGAAAGACCCGATCATCGACTCCATGAAGACCGCCCTGACCAAGCGCGTGCTGGACATGCTGGAGAAGCTGGCCAAGAACGAGCCTGAGCAGTACAAGGGCTTCTGGAAGAACTTCGGCCAGGTCATCAAGGAAGGTCCGGCGGAAGACTTCGCCAACAAGGAAAAGATCGCCGGCCTGCTGCGCTTCGCGTCCACCCACGACGACAGCGGCGAGCAGACCGTGTCCCTGGCCGACTACCTGGCGCGCGCTAAGGAAGGTCAGGACAAGATCTACTTCCTCACCGGCGAGAGCTACGCGCAGGTCAAGAACAGCCCGCACCTGGAAGTCTTCCGCAAGAAAGGCATCGAAGTGCTGCTGCTGACCGACCGGATCGACGAGTGGCTGATGAGCTACCTGACCGACTTCGACGGCAAGGGCTTCGTCGACGTGGCCCGTGGCGACCTGGACCTGGGCAAGCTGGATTCGGAAGAAGACAAGAAAGCCCAGGAAGAAGTGGCCAAGGACAAGGAAGGCCTGATCGAGCGCCTGAAAGCCGCCCTGGGTGACAGCGTCAGCGAAGTGCGCGTGTCGCACCGCCTGACCGATTCGCCAGCCATCCTGGCCATCGGTGAGCAGGACCTGGGCCTGCAGATGCGCCAGATCCTGGAAGCCAGCGGCCAGAAGGTGCCGGAGTCGAAGCCGATCTTCGAGTTCAACCCAAGCCACCCGCTGATCGAGAAGCTGGATCACGAGCAGAGCGAAGACCGTTTCGCCGACTTCTCGCACATCCTCTTCGACCAGGCGGCCCTGGCCGCCGGCGACAGCCTCAAGGACCCGGCCGCCTACGTGCGCCGCCTGAACAAGCTGCTGGTCGAACTGTCCGTTTAAACTGTTGCAGCAAAAACCCGCTTCGGCGGGTTTTTGCGTTTAAGTCCCACTCTCTTTGTATCGGGGAAATCTCATGACTGTTACCGTTCAATCCGTTGTCTATCAGATCGATGGCAAGCCATATGAAAGCCGCCTGGTGTATGACGATGCGGTGGTATCCCCGCGTCCGGGCCTGTTGATGGCGCCGAACTGGGTAGGCATCAGCGAAGGCGCCGAGCGCATCGCGCAATCCGTCGCGGCCCAGGGTTATGTGGTACTGCTGGCTGACCTGTACGGCCAGGCCGTGCGCCCGAAAGGCAACGAGGAATGCCTGGCGGCGATGATGCCGCTCAAGACCGACCGCGCCGAACTGCGCAAGCGCATGCAGGTGGCCTTCGAGCAACTGCAGGGCCAGGCCGTCGCTGCCGTGGACAAGGACCAACTGGCCACCTTCGGCTTCTGCTTCGGTGGCTGCTGCTCCCTGGAGCTGGCCCGCACCGGCGCGCCGCTGAAGGCCGCCGTGTCGTTCCACGGTACCCTGGACACGCCGAACCCGGCCGATGGCAAGAACATCCTGGGCAAGGTGCTGGTGCTGCACGGCGCCAGCGACCCGCTGGTACCGAAAGAGCAGCTGCCTGCCTTCGAAGAAGAAATGAACGCCGCGGGCGTGGATTGGCAACTGACCAGCTACGGCGGCGCCTACCACTCGTTCACCGACGTGGAAGCCAACAACCCGGGCGTGCAGATGTACAACAAGGTTGTGGCTGACCGTGCCTTCAAGGCCATGCACAACCTGCTGGAAGAAGTCTTCAAGCCAGCGGTCTGAGTGTAGGGACGCGGCCTGCGGTCATGTAGCAGCGGCCGCAGGCCGCGTCTCTTATCGTCGGGGCAATTCGATCCGTTCGGTTTCGCCCGGCACCGTCGGCCAATCGCCGGCTGCCCACTTCGCCCGTGCCTGGTCGATCAGCGCCACGTCGCTGGCGACGAAGTTCCAGTTCATGCGCCGCGGCCCGTCCAGCGGGGCGCCACCGATCAGCACCAGGTGGCAATCGGTCTGTGCCACCAGCGTCGGCTGCTCGCCGGCTTCCAGCACCAGCAGCGTCAACGGCTGCACCG
Organism: Pseudomonas sp. GYB4201; assembly: GCF_056312595.1. Classification (NCBI taxonomy): domain Bacteria; kingdom Pseudomonadati; phylum Pseudomonadota; class Gammaproteobacteria; order Pseudomonadales; family Pseudomonadaceae; genus Pseudomonas; species Pseudomonas sp. GYB4201. Next base: position 80,344 of record NZ_JBWGIG010000024.1, read on the forward strand.
CCTCGTCCTCCAGTTCTACCTCACCCTCCAACACATACAGCGCCCGCTCCTGATGTTCGTCAGGCACCTGAAGCGTGCTGCCTGCCACCATGTGCACTTCGGCGTACAGCGTAGGAGAAAGCACCGGCACCGGTGCGACCAGGCAGAAACCTTTGCCGGCAATCATCCTGATGCGAACGCCCAGGGCGTCGCTCACGGGCAGTTCGCCCGCTAAGTGATGGCTGTAGTGGCTTTCACCCTGTTCGGCGCTCACAGGCGACGCCAGCCACACCTGCAGGCCATGCAGGCGCGAACCGTGGGCGCGCAGGTCGTCCGGCGTGCGCTCCACGTGGGCGATGGCCTTGCCGGCGGTCATCCAGCTGACCTCGCCGGGCTTCACCCGCTGGTCGCTGCCCAGGCTGTCCTTGTGCAGCAGTTCGCCTTCGAACAGGTAGGTCAGGGTCGACAGGCCGATGTGCGGGTGCTGGCGGATGTTCACGCCAGCGCCGGGGGCGTAGGTGGTGGCGAGCATGTGGTCGAAAAACACGAAGGGGCCCACCGCGCGGCACTGCCGCGAGGGCAGCGGGCGCAGGATGGGCTGGCCTTCGACGTCTTCGGCGGGTGGGCGAATCACCAAGTGCGGCATGACGGGCTCCGTTACTGGCTGAAGGCGCCTTCGGCCAGGGTGGTGGTGATGGCGATCTCGGTGCTGGTCATCAGCTTGTGTACCGGGCAGCGGTCGGCCACGCGGTGCAGTTCGGCGCGCTGCTCGGCGGTGAGCACGCCCTTGAGGGTCAGCACGACGTTGATTGCATAGTGGCCCTTCAGCTCCTGGCTGTCATCGCGCTGCACGTCCACCGACACGCCGGTCAGCGGGATGCCTTTTTTCTGCGCGTAGTACTTCAGCGTCAGCGCCTTGCAGGCGCCCAGGGCGGCGTCGAAATAGTCGTGGGGGGAGGGCGCCGAATCGTCGCCGCCCAGGGCCTTGGGCAGGTCGGTGAACAGGGCGTGGTCGTCGATCTGCAGGCTGTGGCGGAAGCTGTCGGCGGATTCGGTGTTGAGGGTGATGGGCATGGGGCGGTCCTTGGGCATGATCGCCCTACTGTAGACCTTGTTGCCTGGGCATGCTGGTACGTTTGTGCTGCCCGTAGCAGCTGCCGAAGGCTGCGTCATGGGCCCTTTGACGCAGCCTTCGGCAGCTGCTACGCGGGGACATAAAAAAACGGCACCCGAAGGTGCCGTTCTTTTTCAGCAAGGGGGTGAGCCCTTACTTGCCCTGCCAGCGCTTGAGCACCAGCGTGGCGTTGGTGCCACCGAAGCCGAAGCTGTTGCTCATGACGGTGTCGATCTTGGCGTTTTCTTGAGTCTCGCGCAGGATCGGCATGTCGGCAACGGCTGGGTCCAGCTCGTCGATGTTGGCGGAACCGGCAATGAAGTTGCCTTCCATCATCAGCATGCAGTAGATCGCTTCGTGAACGCCGGCGGCGCCCAGGGAGTGACCCGACAGGCTCTTGGTGGAGCTGATGGCCGGAGCCTTGTCGCCGAACACTTCGCGCACACCTTTCATTTCCGCGACGTCGCCGACCGGGGTCGAGGTGCCGTGGGTGTTCAGGTAGTCGATCGGGGTGTCGACGGTGGACAGCGCCTGCTGCATGCAGCGGATCGCGCCTTCGCCGCTCGGGGCCACCATGTCGTAGCCGTCGGAAGTAGCGCCGTAGCCGACGATTTCCGCGTAGATCTTGGCGCCACGGGCCAGGGCGTGTTCCAGCTCCTCGACCACTACCATGCCGCCACCGCCGGCGATGACGAAGCCATCACGGTCGTTGTCGTAGGCGCGCGAAGCCTTTTCCGGGGTGTCGTTGCGCTTGCTGGACAGGGCGCCCATGGCGTCGAACAGGAACGACTGGCTCCAGTGCTCTTCTTCACCGCCACCGGCGAAGACGATGTCCTGCTTGCCCATCTGGATCTGTTCCATGGCGGTACCGATGCAGTGGGCACTGGTGGCGCAGGCAGAAGCGATGGAGTAGTTCAGGCCCTTGATCTTGAATGGCGTGGCCAGGCAAGCGGAGACCGTGCTGCTCATGGTGCGGGTCACGCGGTATGGACCAACGCGCTTCACGCCTTTCTCGCGCAGGATGTCCAGCGCTTCCATCTGGTTGAGGGTCGACGCGCCGCCCGAACCTGCGATCAGGCCGGTACGCGGGTTGGAGACCATCTCTTCGGTCAGGCCCGAATCCTTGATCGCGTCGGCCATGGCCAGGTAGGCGTAGGCAGCGGCGTGACCCACGAAACGGAACACCTTGCGGTCGATCAGTTCTTCGAGGTTGAGGTCGATGGAGCCGGAAACCTGGCTGCGCAGACCCATTTCGGCATATTCCGGGTTGAAGCGGATGCCAGGGCGGTTTGCACGCAGGTTTGCGGTGACGGTGTCTTTGTCATTGCCCAAGCAGGAAACAATGCCCAGACCAGTGATAACGACGCGGCGCATGCGGATAACCCTTAGAAATTTTCGGTGGATGTGAACACGCCGACCCGAAGGCCTTCGGCGGTGTAGATCTCTTTGCCGTCAACGCTGACGGAACCGTCGGCGATGGCCAGGTTCAGCTTGCCCTTGAGGACGCGCTTGATCTGGATGTTGTAGGTGACCTTCTTGGCGGTCGGCAGTACCTGGCCGAAGAACTTCACTTCGCCCGAGCCCAGCGCACGGCCGCGGCCCGGCAGGCCTTGCCAGCCCAGGAAGAAACCGACCAGCTGCCACATGGCGTCGAGGCCCAGGCAGCCCGGCATCACCGGGTCACCTTCGAAGTGGCAGGCGAAGAACCACAGGTCCGGGTTGATATCCAGCTCGGCGACCAATTCACCTTTGCCGTACTTGCCACCTTCGCTGCTGATATGGGTAATGCGATCCACCATCAGCATGTTACCGGCGGGCAGTTGCGCGTTACCTGGGCCGAACATCTCGCCGCGGCTGCAGCTCAGTAGTTCTTCCCGAGTAAAGGCGTGTTGTTTGGTCATGCGAGCTCCTCAATAGTCCCGTGTGGCAGTGGGGCAAATTCTCCCGGCCGTGCCAAAGCGAATGCGCCTTTGGCAGGGCAGCCTACACATAGACTATTGCGTTGTAGTGAAAGTCACAGCGCCAGGGACAAAGAAGTACACCTGTGCACTGAAATTTTTTATCCAGGCGGTTCATTTTGCCTGACATAACGTCTAAGACTGCCGCACTTTAGCATTTAGCGCCAGCCCCGGCTGCCCCGGGGGCGCATTTAAGCTGCCAGCCAGCGCCTCAGTAGCTGCTCCAGATCGGTACGTTTGAAAGGTTTTGCCAGATAGTCGTTCATGCCGGCAGTCAGGCAGGCCTCGCGGTCGCCGAGCAGGGCGTTGGCGGTCAGGGCGATGATGGGCAAGTGCGCATGCTCGGGCAATTGGCGGATGCGCCGGGTGGCTTCGTAGCCATCGACGATGGGCAGGCGGCAGTCCATCAGCACCGCATCGAACGGCTGGTGGGTGACCTCGTGGATGGCCTGGGCGCCGTCGCCGACCACGCTCACCACGAAGCCCAGGCTGCGCAGCATGGCCTCGATCACCGTCTGGTTGACCGGGTTGTCTTCCACCAGCAGCACGCGCTTGCCCAGGTTCTGCGCCTCGTCGCCCAGCCGCGCTTCGCGCAGTGGCGTGGCGGCGCGCTGGCTTAGCGCCAGGGGGATTTCCAGGGTGAACAGCGAGCCGCGGCCTTCCTCGCTTTCGGCCAGCAGGGTGCCACCCATGCGCTCGGCCAGGGTGCGCGCGATGGGCAGGCCCAGGCCGGTGCCGCCGTAGCGGCGCGAGATGCTGCTGTCGGCCTGCTGGAAGGCCACGAACATGCTTTCCAGGCGCTCGGCGCTGATGCCAATGCCGGTGTCGTGCACGGTGCAGGTCAGCCAGATCAGCTGGTGGTCGAGCACCTGCCACTGGGCGTCGATGTGCACGCTGCCGACGTCGGTGAACTTGATGGCATTGCCGATCAGGTTCACCAGGATCTGGCGGATGCGCGTGGGGTCGCCCTCCACCTGCAGCGCGTCGAAGCCCTGGGCCAGGCTCAGGTGCAGCGCCAGGCCGCTTTTCTGCGCGGTGTGCTGGAAGGTGTGGGCGCAGCTGGCCACCAGCTCGCCGAGGTTGAAGGGGATGTGCTCCAGTTCCAGTGCGGCGCGTTCGATGCGCGAGAAGTCGAGAATGTCGTTGATCACCTTCAGCAGGTGTTCGGTGGACTGGGTGGCCAGGGCCGCGTACTCGATCTGCTCGTCGGTCATCACCGTGGTTTCCAGCAGCTGCAGCATGCCCAGCACGCCGTTCATGGGCGTGCGCAGCTCATGGCTCATCATGGCCAGGAAGTCGGACTTGGCGCTGTTGGCGCGCTCGGCCTGTTCGCGGGTGCTGATCAGTTGCTCGATGGCCTGCTGCTGTTCGCGCCCGGCCTGGTCCAGGCCCTTGGCGAGGTTGTTGATGTGCTGGGCCAGGTTGCCCAGCTCGGTGTCATCGACAATGGGCAGCGGCGCCTTGAAGTCGCCTTCCTGGATGGCCTTCACCGCCAGGCCCATCTCGCTGATCGGCCGGGCCAGGCTCAGGGCCAGGCGCCGGGCCAGCAGGAAACTGAACAGCAGGGCCACCAGCGCCAGCACCGCGGCCTTGAGCAGGATCTCCTGCTGGCGCTGGTTGAAGGCGTCGTTGGACATGCCGACGATCACCCGGCCCACGCAGTCGGGCTGGCCCACGCGCAGCAGGTTGCCGTGGTGCAGGTCGCCGGCCAGGGCGGCGCGCTGCAGACGGATGCTGGCCTGGAACACCTGCACCTTGGCGCTGTGCGCCAGCACGCCGTCGGGCTGCTCGACGTACAGCAGCACATGGTCGTTGCTGTCCTGTACCTCCAGGAAGCGCACGTGGGGGATTTCCAGGGTGGCGCGCAGCAGGCTGTCGAGCACCGTGGTGTTGTGGCTGATCACGCCGAACTCGGCGGCCGGCGCCAGCTGGTTGGCGATCAGTTGGCCGGTGCGGGTCATTTCCTCGCGCAGGTCCTGGATGCGCACGAAGGTGAAGAAACCGGTGAGCAGCAGGGTCAGCACCAGGGCGGGGCCCAGGCAGATCACCTGGGTGCGGCTGTGAATGTCCCAGCTGGGACGCCATTTCATCGGGTGCAATCTCGCACGGTGCGGCCTTGGCAAAGTCGAACAGCCGCGCATTTTAACCGCCTTGGGCGACATTTCCAGTCATGTGTACGGCATCGACACGTGCGGCTACGCTTTCGCGCAAGGCTTTGGCCTGCGGGGCTGGCCGCGGCGCGTGCGCTCCGTATAATGCGGGCGTCGCCACTTTTTATGGTTTTGATGGATTGGATATGACTGAACAGCAGCCTGTTGCAGTGCTGGGGGGCGGAAGCTTCGGGACCGCCGTGGCGAACCTGCTGGCCGAGAACGGCCACGCGGTACGCCAGTGGATGCGCGATCCCGAGCAAGCCGAGGCGATCCGCACCCAGCGCGAGAATCCGCGCTACCTCAAGGGCATCAAGATCCACGCCGGCGTCGAGCCGGTCACCGACCTGCTCGCCACCCTGGGTGGCAGCGACCTGATCTTCGTGGCCCTGCCGTCCAGCGCCCTGCGCAGCGTGCTGGCGCCCCATGCGCAGCTGCTGGCCGGGCGCATGCTGGTCAGCCTGACCAAGGGCATCGAGGCCCAGACGTTCAAGCTGATGAGCGAGATCCTCGGCGACATCGCCCCAGACGCGCGCATCGGCGTGCTGTCGGGGCCCAACCTGGCGCGCGAGGTGGCCGAGCACGCCCTGACCGCCACCGTGGTGGCCAGCGAGGACGAGAACCTCTGCGAACAGGTGCAGGCCGCGCTGCACGGGCCCACGTTCCGGGTCTACGCCAGTGCCGACCGCTTCGGCGTGGAGCTGGGCGGGGCGCTGAAGAACGTCTACGCCATCATCGCCGGCATGGCGGTGGCGCTGGGCATGGGCGAGAACACCAAGAGCATGCTGATTACCCGCGCCCTGGCCGAGATGACCCGCTTCGCCGTGAGCCAGGGCGCCAACCCCATGACCTTCCTGGGCCTGGCCGGGGTGGGCGACCTGATCGTCACCTGCTCCTCGCCCAAGAGCCGCAACTACCAGGTGGGCTTCGCCCTGGGCCAGGGCCTGAGCCTGGACGAGGCGGTCAACCGCCTGGGCGAGGTGGCCGAGGGCGTCAACACCCTCAAGGTGCTCAAGGCCAAGGCCCAGGAGCTGAAGGTGTACATGCCGCTGGTAGCCGGGCTGCACGCCATCCTGTTCGAAGGGCGTACCCTGGCCCAGGTGATCGAGCTGTTGATGCGCGCCGAGCCCAAGACCGACGTCGACTTCATTTCCACCAGTGGTTTCAACTGATTTTGCAGGAGCAAGGACATGAGTGATTCGCCTCTCAAGCCCAGCCAGGAATCGATCCTGCTGCGGGTGCTGTGGATGGTGCTGTACGTGCTGGTGTGGCAGGTGGCCCAGTTGCTGCTGGGCGCCGTGGTGCTGATCCAGCTGGTCTACCGGCTGGTGTACGGCTCGCCGAACCTGAGCCTGATGAACTTCGGCGACAGCCTCAGCCAGTTCATGGCGCAGATCGGCCGGTTCGGCAGCTTCCATACCGAACAGAAGCCTTGGCCGTTCGCTGATTGGCCGGCGCCACGCGCACCCGAAGGCGAGGCCCCGCACAGCGTGCCGCCTGCGCCGCACCCGGCCCGCGACGAGGAGCCCAAGCTGTGAAGCTGTGGATCCTGCGCCACGGCGAGGCCCAGGGCCAGGCCGCCCGCGATAGCCTGCGCGAACTCACCGACCACGGCCGCGAAGAAGTGCTGCGCAGCGCTGCGCACCTGCTGGGCCAGCCGCTGGCCGCGGTGTACGCCAGCCCTTACGTGCGTGCCCAGCAGACCGCCGCCATCGTCCATGAGGCGCTGGCGCTGGAGCAGCCCATCGTCACCGTGCCCTGGCTGACCCCCGAAAGCGACCCCCAGGAGGTCATCGGCCAGCTGGACCGCCTGGGCCTGGACAGCGTGCTGCTGGTCAGCCACCAGCCGCTGGTGGGCGCCCTGGTGGGCCTGCTGGAAAACGGCCACCTGCAGCAGCCACGCGGCATGAACACCGCCAGCCTGGCGGTGCTCGAAGGCGACTGGCCGCTGGCCGGGCTGATGAGCGTGCAGGCCGTGCACCACGCCTGAGCCGGCGGCGGAACGGCCAAATGCCAGCCTGCAACGGCGCTGGCGCTTGCACGCCGCGCCGGGGCTGCCAGATAGTGGGGCGGTCGATTGCGGCCGCCTCGCTGTGCCAGCGACGCGCGCCGGTCTTGAATATTCCGGAAAAGGACGAATCCCATGAGCCTATGGCGCACGCAACCCAACCTCGAGCAGTTCAACGAGGCGCAGAAGAACACCATCGGCGAGGTGCTCGACATCCGCTTCGAAGCCGTGGATGACGACTCCCTGACCGCCAGCATGGCGGTCGACCATCGCACCCACCAGCCCTACGGCCTGCTGCACGGCGGTGCCTCGGTGGTGCTGGCGGAAACCCTGGGTTCCATGGCCAGCTACCTGTGCATCGACCCCAGCACCCATTACTGCGTAGGGCTGGAGGTGAACGCCAACCATGTGCGCGGCGTGCGCAGTGGCCGCGTGACCGGCGTGGCGCGGGCGGTGCACATCGGCCGCACCACCCACGTGTGGGACATTCGCCTGAGCGACGAGCGCGGCAAGCTCAACTGCATCTCGCGGCTCACCGTGGCGGTGGTGCCGCTGGGCGAGAACCCGCCGGGGCGTTGATCTACCTTCGTCTCGTTGACACCGGTGCCATCGTTTTACTACGATGGCATTCAAGCGCCGATTTAACACAGCTACTTGCGGGGCGCAGGAATACTTCCATCACGGGAGTTTCCGAAATACCGCTAAAACGCTGGTTCGGTGTCGCCTCCCACCGCAGCCCAGCGGGACCTGCGAGGCTTGGAAGACACCACCATGAGTTGCCCCCGTCCTATCGTCTGCCTGACGCCACTGCCCGCCAGCAGCGCGCCGCGCAACCCCCGAATCCTGCTGGTCGGCCAGCACCAACCGACCCTGCTGCGCTACCTCGATGGTTGGCCACGCCGTGCCGGCAAGGCCAGCGCCTTCCTGATCCAGTTCATCGACTCCAGCCAGTCCCTGGCCAACCTCGCCAACAACCGCTTCGACCTGGCCGTGGTGCAGTCACCGGCCGCCGAGCACGCCGCCGAAGTCATCGGCCACCTGACCCGCGTGGCGCGCCAGGGGCTGGTTACCCTGCGCTGAGACGGTTGGGCGACGCGGCCTGCGGCCGCTGCTACCGCGGTGGCGTTCAGGGGTAATCGATCTCGACGATATACACCAGCTGCTCGCCGGTGGGGGTATGCACCCGCACCTCGGCGTCCAGCGCCTTGCCCAGCAGGGCACGGGCCAGGGGCGAGTCGATGCTGATCAGGTTGAGCTTGAGGTCCAGCTCGTCGGGGCCGACGATGCGGTAGCGCGACGTGTCGCCCTGTTCGTTTTCCACGGTGACCCAGGCGCCGAAGTACACCTTGTTCGGGTCGCTGGGGCGCTCGCTCACCACCTTCAGGTTTTCCAGGCGCTTGGTCAGGAAGCGCACGCGGCTGTCGATCTCGCGCAGCATCTTTTTGCCATAGGTGTATTCGGCGTTCTCGGAGCGGTCGCCCTGGGCCGCCGCCTCGCTCACCGACTGCGTCACCTGGGGCCGGCGCACATGCCACAACTCATGCAATTCCGCCCGCATGCGTGCCTCGCCCTCGGGGGTGATCAGCGCGGTGCCGTGGCTGCGGGGTGGGCGATAGCGACTCATTTAAAGCTCCTTGACTGGCCGGCGGGCAGTCTACCAGCACGGCATGCGGGGCTTGTGCTTGCGGCTTTGCGGTAATTAAATTAATTTGTGGAATGTGATTCCAATAAATCGATTTGCTGCGCGAGGTCATAACAATGAGAAAGCACCTGGTGGACATTGAGGAAGGCGAGAGCTTCGACATCGTCGTGGTGGGGGCGGGTGGCGCCGGCATGTCGGCGGCGTTGTTCGGTGCCATCGAGGGGGCCAAGGTGCTGCTGGTGGAGCGCAGCGAGTACGTGGGCGGCACCACGGCGTTTTCCGCCGGCACCACCTGGGTTCCCAACAGCCACCACGCCGCCTCGGTGGGCGTGCACGACGACAGCCTGGAGAAAGCCAGCGGCTACCTGGACCTGGCGGTGGGCGCGCGTTCCAACCCGGCGTTGCGCCGGGCGTTCCTGGCCAACGGCCCGCGCGCGGTGGCGAAAATCGAAGCTGGTTCGGCGGTGCGCTATCGCGCCCGGCCGTTTCACCCTGACTACATTTCCGACCTCGCCGGCTCTACGTTGAAGGGCCGGGCGCTGGAACCCCTGGCGTTCGACGGGCGCAAATTGGGCGAACGCTTCCGCCTGGTGCGCCCGCCGATCCCCGAGTTCACCGTGCTGGGCGGCATGATGGTGGACCGTGACGACGTGGGCCACCTGCTCAACCTGAGCCGCTCGCTGGCCTCGTTCAAGCACAGCGCCAAGCTGCTGCTACGCCAGGCCATGGACCGCCTCAAGCACCCGCGCGGCACGCGTCTGGTGATGGGCAACGCGCTGGTGGCCAGCCTGTTGTATTCCCTGGACGAGAAGGGCGTGCCGGTGCTCACCGACTGCCAGATGGACCGCATCGTCAAGGGCGCCGATGGCGTCGAGGCCATTGAACTGTCCCAGCGCGGGGTGAAGCGCCGGGTGCAGGTGCGCGGTGGGGTGATTTTGGCCACGGGCGGCTTCAATCGCCACCCGGAGCGGCGCAAGACCCTGCTGCCGGGCATCGACGCCCGCTGGTGCCCGGGCGCGCCGGGGCACACCGGCCAGGCCCATGACGTGGTGCAGGAGGCGGGCGGCCGTTACGGCGAGCCGGGGCTGAGCCATGCCTTCTGGGCACCGGTGTCGATCCGCCAGCGCGCCGATGGCAGCCAGGCGGTGTTCCCGCACTTCATCCTCGACCGCGGCAAGCCGGGCATGCTCACGGTCAACCAGCAGGGGCGGCGTTTCCTCAACGAGTCGACGTCGTACCACCTGTTCGGCATCGGCCTGCAAGACGCCGGGGTGGCGCCGGGTTACCTGATCACCGACGCCGAGGGGCTGCGCAAGTACGGCCTGGGCATGGTGCGGCCCGGTGGCAAGGGCCTGCAGCCGTTCCTGGATGACGGCTACCTGATCCGTGGCGCCAGCCTGGCGGAGCTGGCGCGGCAACTGGACATCGATGGCCAGGGCCTGCAGGACAGCGTCAAGCGCATGAACGAGTACGCGGTGACGGGTGTAGACCTGGACTACCAGCGTGGTACCACGGACTACCAGCGCGCCAATGGCGATGCGAGCAACGCGCCGAACCCGAACCTGGGGCGCATCGGCACCGCGCCGTTCTACGCCGTGCGCCTGTACCCAGGCGACATTGGCGCCGCCACCGGGTTTGCCACCGATGCCCAGGCGTGCGTGCTGGACAGCCATGACCAGGCCATCGGAGGTCTCTACGCGGTGGGCAATGACATGCACTCGGTGATGGGCGGCACGTACCCCGGGCCGGGCATTACCCTGGGGCCGGGGCTGACGTTTGCCTTGCTGGCGGCCGAGCATGCGGCCGCGCGGGCCAAGGGGCAGGCCAGCCAACAGCGCCGCGCTACAGAGCCTGCCGCTGCCCCGTAGCAGCGGCCGCAGGCCGCGTCCTGCCCCGCGCGGTGCCTGGGCCACGGCCTACGGCCGCTTGTGTCTTTCAGAAGGAATAGAATCGAATGAGAGCGGTGAATGGTAGGTTGTTCGGCCGGAATGCTCCCAAGCACGGGTAGCAGCAGAAACGCCATTCACCTCTCCACTCTGGCTTTAAGCCCAAACAGTTGAACGAGCAGACCTCGAAAATCACAAGCGTGGGCTCCGCCAGAGCGCACTTACAAGCTTGCTTCACCGCAAGCCCAATGTTTGCGGGCGTTGGTGCAGCAGCGCGAGCGCTTCGTGCAGCAACGCGATGACGACAGACGCCGCGGCCTACAGGCAGAGCTGTCCGCAGTCATCGATCTTTTGACCGAGCACATCAGGCTCCTGCGCACATTCATCGAGCGGCTGGAGCAAGCCATAGAAGCAACGATGATGGCGCTCGACAGCGACAGGGCGATGCGGCTAACGTCGGTCAAAGGCATCGGTGTGATCACGGCCGCCAGCCTGATGGCGTACATGCCTGAATTGGGCGGCGTGGATCGCCATCAGATCGCCGCGCTAGCGGGCTTGGCGCCCTATAACAGGGACAGCGGGACCGTTAGAGGCAAGCGAGAAATCTACGGAGGGCGCGGCGCGATCAGACGGGTCTTGTACATGGCGTGCTGGATCGTGCTGCGTTATGACGCGCCCTTCAAGGCGCGCTACGATGGGTTGCGAGCGAAGGGCAAGTGCGCCAAAGCGGCGCTCGTGGCTTGCATGAGGGTACTGCTTGTCCGGCTCAATGCCATGCTGCGCGATGGGACGCAATGGCAGGCACAGTAGGCTTGCGCCGTAGCAGCTGCCGCTAGGCTGCGTCCGGTCTCTGCGCGGTCTGACCGCCAATGCGCGGCGCCTGCGGACGCGGCCTACGGCCGCTGCTACGGGGCCCCGTGTACCTCGTCTATCGCGTCGCCTGCATCGCGGCCAAGGCCGGCTCCTACCACAGATGGCGTAGGAGCCGACTTTAGTCGCGATGCAGGCAACGCAGATTCAAGACAGTTGCTGCTACGGGGGCGTGATCAAGGTTGCCTGGGCCGCCTGCAAGGCGGCCTTTGCCCACGCGTGTACGCCCATCTGTGCGACGCGCCGGTCATTGGGGATTTCAACGCTGACCGGCAATTGCGCCGGCAGCTGTTTCCAGATGGCCTTCAAGTCGATACCGCCTTCACCAGGCAGCAGCCGTTCACAGCGCGCGGCGTGGATCAGCGCCTCGGTGGTGCCGGGGCGCTCGGCCGGGCCGTCGCAGATTTGCGCGTAGTGCAGCCATTGAGCGGGGATGCTCGCCAGCTGATCGAGGCGACTGGCGGAGCGGTCGAAGTGCAGGCTGTCCACCAGTATGCCGGCGTTGGCGCGGTCGGCCTGGTTGACGATCTGCAACGCGGTGTCCAGGTCGGGCACCGCGGTCCAGGGCATGAACTCCAGGTCCGCGGTCAGGCCGTAGGGCTGCATGGCGTCGCACAGCCGCGCGTAGTTGGCCACCAGCCGCGCCGGCTCCGGGTCGTCGCCCGCCACCAGCACCGCCTTGGCGCCCAGCCGCGCGCCCACCTCGAAGAATGCCTCGAAAGCGGCCGGGTCGAAGTCGGCGTTCAGGCGGATCAGCTCCAGGTCGAACACGCTGACGCCAGTGTCGGCCATGCGCGCCAGGGTTTCACGCAACAGCGCAGGGTCATCCATCAACGCGTAGGCCGCCGCACCCGGCGCCACTGGCAGCAGGCGCAAGCCGGCGTGGTCGTAGCCGGCGCTGGCGGCGAGGTCGATCATCTGCGGCGGGTTGCAATGCAGGGCGGTCAGTTGGGCAAGGGCAAAGGCAGGGCGCATGGCGTTCTCCTGTAAACGAAGAAAGAAGCGCACCCGTAGGTGCGCAAGGTAGATATCAGGCCGACGCCGCCAGGCTGGGCTGGCGTCGTTGGTGGCGGTATTTGATGGTCAGCGCCACGATGCCCAGGGCAGCGGGCAGGGTGAGGAACAGGAACACCTGGTTGAAGTGCCAGTCCGCCGCCAGCATCAGCGCGCCCACGCCAGCGCCGCTGATGGCGCCGAAACGGCCCATGCCGGTGGCCCAGCTGACGCCGGTGGCGCGGATCTGCGTGGGGTAGAACTGGGTGGCCAAGGCGTAGCTGCCGGTGTTGACGCCGTTGATGAAGTAGCCCAGCAGCACGATCAGCGGGCACAGCACCTGAATGGTCGGCTGCTGCAGGGCGATCAGCACCGCGCTCGCACCGCCGCCCAACAGGGTCAGGCCCACCACCTTGTGGTGGTCGAAGCGGTCCATTTTCATGCCGATGGTGAAGTTGCCCAGCACGCCACCGGCTTGCAGCAGCGAGCCGATCAGCGCCGCCTGGGACAGGCTCAGGCCGGCGTCGCGGCTGATCAGCGGCAGCCAGCTGGACAGCAGGTACATGGTCAGCAGGCCCATGAACAGCGTCACCCAGATCATGCAGGTGCCCAGCCGGTAGCGCGGCGCGAACAGCGCGCCGACCGAACCCTTGTCCTGGACCTTTTCTTCCGAGCTGTAGAACAGCGTGTCAGCGTTGGCCAGGCCTGGCGCCACCTTGGCCACGGCCTGCAGCAAGCGCGGCTTGAGCTCGGGGCGGTGCACCAGGAAGTTGATCGACTCGGGCAGGCAGGCCAGCAACAGCAGGGCGAAGGCGATGGGCAGCACGCCACCGGCGACCATCACCGAGGGCCAGCCGAAGTGTTCGATCAGCGCCTCGCTGCCGATGCCACCCAGGGTGGCGCCGATGGTGAAGCCGCAGTAGATGCCGGTGACCATGTGCGAGCGGCTGCGCTTGGGCCCGTACTCGGCCACCAGGGTGGCGGTGTTGGGCATGGAGGCGCCCAGGCCCAGGCCGGTGAGGAAGCGCAGCAGGGTGAGGCTGGTGATGTCGGTGGCGAACGCCGAGGCCAGGCTCCACACGCCGAAGAAGAACACCGACCCGATGATGACCTTGCGCCGCCCCAGGCGGTCGGCCATGGGCCCGGCAACCATGGCGCCGATGGCCAGGCCCAGCAGGCTGCTCATCATCACCGGGCCCAGGTCGTGGCGGGCGATGCCCCAGTCATCCACCAGCGCCGGGGCGACGAAGCCGATGGCGGTGGTGTCGAAGCCATCGAAGGCCAGCACGATGAAACCCAGCAACACCACCAGCCACTGACGCGCGCCCATGGGGCGGGCGTCGAGGAAGGTGCTGACATCCACGCGAGCGGAATGAGGCATGACGATACTCCCGATTTTTTTATTGTTGGGTGAGGCTCGGGAGTGAAAATAGCAGCAGTGGAATGCAATTCCAAATATTAATTAGATGTCATTTGCCTGCTTGTCACGTCGCGGTCATGGTGGAAAACTTCGGCACGCTGCCCAGCTCGGTCTGCGCCAGGTCCTTGGCCGCGGCCAGCAGTGCTGGCACCAGCGCCTGCATGCGCTCGGCGCTCAGGCGCACGCTGGGGCCGGCGATGCTGATCACGCCTGAAGGCGTGCTCTGGCCGGGGTGGTACAGGGCGGTGGCAATGGCGGCGGCGCCGGCTTCGAAGCTCTCGTTGACGCAGGCGTAGCCGTCGGCGCGGGCCTGGTGCAGGTTGTTCAGCAGGGCCTCGACGGTGGTCGGTGCGTTGGGGCCGTATTCGCCCGGCTTCGGCAGGCCTTGGCGGTACACCAGTTCCAGCGCTTGCTCGTCGCTCAGGCAGCTCAGCCATGCCAGCCCCGAAGCGGTGCAGCCCAGCTTGGCTTCGGCGCCGGCGTCCGGGTCGTAGCGCAGGCCGCTGCGGGTGCCCTGGGCCTTGGCCACCCACACCAGGTGTTCGCCGTCGACGATGCCCAGGCGCACCAGTTCGCCGGATTCACCGGCCAGGCGCTCGAGGATCGGCCGCGCCAGGTCCACCACGCTGGCATGGGCCAGGTGCTTGAGGGCCAGGGAGATGACCTTCAGCGCCAGAATGTAATTGCCGTGCTGCGGGTCCTGGCGCACATAGCCTTGCTCCACCAGGCAGGTGAGCATGCGGTGCGTGGCGCTGGGGGCGATGCCCAGGCCTTCGGAGATCTGTTGCAGGGGCAGGCCGGCAGCCTTGCCGGCCAGCAGTTCCAGCGCGCAGAGGCCGCGCTCCAGTGCGTTGCTCATGAGGTATCCCGGGAATGGCATTGAGGGTTGGAATGCCATTCTGCCTGCTTGCCGGGGTTATCGCTACAGCGTCGCTGGCGCCATGGTTCGGCCTTCAGTGGCGGCCCGTTGCGCGGCCTGCACCAGGGCCAGGGTGCGCGCGGCGTCGGCGGCCGTGACCAGTGGCGCGCAGGCGCGGCGGGCTACCTGTACCAGGTGGCGCAGTTGGTTGTGCATGGCCAGGCTGTTGTCGGCCTGCTCCTGCCGGCACAGCAGCGGCGAGTGCCAGCCCCGGGCGTCGCCGTACTGCCACAGTTTGAGTTGCGGCAGGCTCAGCGAGCCTTCGGTGCCGGCCAGCAGCAGGCAGGGCTGCTCGGGTTGCTGGGCGAACACCGCCGGGTTCTCGCCGGCGTTCTGGTCCCAGCCCCAGGGCGCGGCGGTGGCGTCGGAGCCGGTGAGGGTGCCCAGCGCGCCGTTGGCGAACTGCAGCAGCAGCGCCGCGCTGTCTTCCACCGGCAAGTCGCGGGCCAGGTGGCTGGTAATGGCCTGCACCTCGCTCACTTCGCCACACAGGTAGCGCATCAGGTCGAGGTCGTGGATCAGGTTGATCAGCAGCACGCCGGCGCCGGGCTCGCGGCGCCAGCCGACGTCGAAGTAGGCGTCGTCCTTGCGCGTCTGCCACAGCCCGGTCACCGTGGTCAGCCGCCCCAGCGCGCCGGCTTCGATGATCTGCCGGGCACGGCTGATGATCGGGTTGTGGCGGCGGTGATGGCCGATCAGCAGCGGCACGCCGGTGCGCCGCTCGGCGGCGACCAGCAGCCGCGCCTGCTCCAGGGAACAGGCCACCGGCTTCTCCAGCAGCGTGGCGACGCCGGCGTCCAGGCAGTCGATGGCCGTGGGCACGTGCAGGTCGTTGGGGTTGGCGATGATCACCGCATCGGGCCGGACGCTGTCCAGCAGCGCCTGGTGGTGGGGGTAGCTGGGCACGTCGAAGTCATCGGCCAGCTGGCGGGTGAACGGGTCGGCGACCGCCACCAGTTGGGTCTCGGGCAATTGCTGCAGGTAGTGGGCGTGTTGACGGCCCATGGCGCCGGCGCCGATGAGGGCGACCCGGAGGGGAGTTGGCATGCGTGTGTTCCTGATTGTTGTTTTTGGCTGCAGGATGGTTTCTGGAATCTAGTTCCAAAAAACCATCCATGCAACCTTGCACACGCAATCAGCTGTCGCGCAGCACCGCCAGCGGGCTGGCGTTCAAGGCGCGGCGGGTGCCGAACACGCCGGCGCCGCCGATCAACAGGGCGCCCACCACCGGCAGCACCAGCAGCCAGGGGTGCGGGTGCCACTCCAGGTTGAACGCCAGGCGGTACAGCGCCAGGCTGATCAGCTCGGTGCCCAGGGCGGCCAGCAGGCCGCTGGCAGCGCCGAGCAGGCCGAACTCGATGCGCCGCGCCTTGATCAGCAGCCGGCGTTCGGCGCCTAGGGCGCGAAGCAGGGCGCCTTGACGGATGCGTTCGTCCAGCGTGGCCTGCAGGCCGGAGAACAGCACCGCCATGCCCGCCGCCAGCACGAACAGCAGCACGTACTCCACCGCCAGGGTCACCTGGGCGAGGATGCTGCGCAGCTGCTCCAGCAGCGCTTCCACCTGCAGCAAGGTCACCGCCGGGAATGCCCGCGCCAGCTCCACCACCTGCTGGTCGTGGCCGGGGGCCAGGTAGAAGCTGGTGAGGTAGGTGGTGGGCAGGTCCGTGAGGGTGCCGGGCTGGAAGATCATGTAGAAGTTGGGCTGGAAGCTGTCCCAGTGCACCTCGCGCAGGCTGGTGACCCGGGCCTGGCGCTCGCTGCCGCCGATGTTGAAGGTCAGGGTGTCGCCCAGCTTCAGCTTGAGGCTGTCGGCCAGTTTGGCTTCCACCGAGACGCCGGGGTGCTCGGTGTCCGGCACGGGGCCCCACCACTGGCCGGCGGTGAGGCTGTTGCCGGTGGGCACCTCGGCCGACCAGGTCAGGCTCAGGTCGCGCTCGGTGGCCTGGTCGCCGCGCGAATCGCGGGTCACCAACTGGCGCACCGGCTCGCCGTTAACCGCGGTCAGGCGCCCGGGGATGACCGGGAACAGCGGCGCCGACGTGGCCGAGTAGCTGGCCAGGCGCTGGGCGAAGTTGTCCTTGTCGCTGGGCAGGATGTTCAGGGCGAAGAAGTTGGGCGCGTTTTTCGGCAGCTGGTTCTGCCAGGTGTCCAGCAGTTCGCCGCGCAGCAGGGCGATTAGCGCCATGGACAGCAGGATCAGGCCAAACGCCAGGGACTGCCCGGCAGCGGCCAGTGGGTGGCGCAGCAGCTGGCCAAGGCCCAGGCGCCACGGCAGCGGTGCGCCCGCCAGCAGGCGACGCAGGCTTTGCAGCGCCAGCAGCAGCACGCCGCCCAGCACCAGCGCCGCCAGCAGGCCGCCGGCGAGCAGGGCGAAGGTCAGCAGCAGGTCCAGGCTCAGGCGCCACATGATCAGGCCCAGCGCCAGGATGGCCAGGCCGTACACCAGCCAGGTGCTGGCAGGCACCGGCAGCAGGTCGCGGCGCAACACCCGCAGGGGCGGCACGCGGCCCAGCGCCGCCAGTGGCGGCAGGGCGAAACCGGCCAGCGCCACCAGCCCGGTGCCGATGCCGGCCAGGGCGGGCAGGGCACCGCCGCTGGGGATGGCGCTGGGCAGCAGGCCCTGCAGCAGCTTGAACAGGCCCAGTTGGGCCAACCAGCCCAGCAGCGCGCCGCTGATGCAGGCCAGCAGGCCCAACACGGTGAGTTGAATGCAGAACGACACCAGCACTTCGCGCCGCGACAGGCCCAGGCAGCGCAGCAGCGCGCTGGCGTCGAAGCGGCGGCTGGCGAAGCGGCTGGCCGACAACGCCACCGCCACTCCGGAGAGCAGCACCGCCACCAGGCTGGCCATGTTCAGGTAGCGCTCGGCCTTGCTCAGCGCACTGCCGATCTGCTGGTTGCCGTCGCGGGCATCCTGGATGCGCTGGTTGGGCGCCAGGCCCGCGTGCACGGTCTGCGCGTAGGCGGCCAGGGCGATGGGCTTGCCGCGCCACAGGTCACGGAAGGTCACCCGGCTGCCGGGCTGGATCACCCCGGTGGCGGCCAGGTCAGCCTCGTTGATCATCACCCGGGGGGTCAGGCTGTAGAAGTTGCCGGCGCGATCGGGTTCGTAGGTCAGCACCCGTGCCAGGCGCAGGGTCTTGTTGCCGACGTCGATGCTGTCGCCGATCTTCAGGTTCAGCGCGGCCAGCAGGCGTGACTCCACCCAGGCCTCGCCGGGGCCGGGCCGGCCGCCCGCGCTTTCCTCGCCGTAGGGCTGGGCGGCGCTTTTCAGCTCACCGCGCAGCGGGTAGTTGTCGTCCACCGCCTTGATGCTCGACAACTGGATGCCGTTATCAGTGGCCACCACGCTGGCGAATTCCACCACCCGCGCATGCTCCAGCCCCTGCTCGCGGCCCAGGCGAATCTGCTCGGGACGTGGCGGCGTGGTGCCTTGCAGCACCAGGTCGGCGCCGAGGAACTCGGTGGCGCGCAGCAGCATGGCAGCGTTCAGGCGTGCGCCGAAATAGCCGATGGCGGTGCTGGCGGCCACGGCCACCAGCAGGGCGAAGAACAGCACCCGCAGTTCACCGGCGCGGGCATCGCGCAGCAGTTGGCGAACGGACAGGGTGAGCAGGCGCGTGAGTGGCAATCCAGCCATCGGGTCAAGGCTCCAGGGGGCCGACCAGGCGGCCGGCATCAAGACGGATCAGGCGCCGGCAGCGGTGCGCCAGGCGTTCGTCGTGGGTGACCAGCACCAGGGTGGTGCCGCGTTCCTTGTTCAGTTCGAACAGCAGGTCGCTGATGCGCTCACCGGTGTGGCTGTCGAGGTTGCCGGTGGGTTCGTCGGCGAACAGCACGTCGGGCTCGGCGGCAAACGCACGGGCGATGGCCACGCGTTGTTGCTCACCGCCGGACAACTGCCGCGGCGAATGGCTCAGGCGCTGGCCCAGGCCCACCCGCTCCAGCAGGCCGCGGGCGGTGTCGCGGGCGTCGTGGCGGCCATCGAGTTCCAGCGGCAGCATCACGTTTTCCAGGGCGTTGAGGCTGTCCAGCAACTGGAACGACTGGAACACGAAGCCCACGTGCTCGGCGCGCACCCGCGCGCGCTGGTCTTCGTCCAACTGGCTGAGGTCGCGGCCGGCCAGGGTGACATTGCCGGCGCTGGGCAGGTCGAGGCCGGCCAGCAGGCCCAGCAAGGTCGACTTGCCCGAGCCCGAGGCGCCGACGATGGCCAGGCTGTCGCCCTTGTGCAAATCCAGTGACAGTTCGTGCAGGATGGTCAGGTCGCCTTCCGCGCTGGGAACCACTTTGCTAAGGTTCTGAGCTTTGAGGATGCTGATGCCCATGGAGAATCCGATGCGAATGTTGTGGTTGAGTGCTGGCCTGGCGCTGATGGTGCTGGCGCAGAACGCAGCGGCGGGTACCGTGCTGGTCGTGGGCGATAGTATCAGCGCCGGTTTGGGCCTGGATACCAGCAAAGGGTGGGTGTCCTTGTTGCGACAACGGCTTGAGCACGAGGGTTTCAAGGATGAGGTAGTGAATGCCTCCATCTCTGGCGACACCTCGGCGGGCGGCCAGGCGCGGCTGCCGGCGCTGCTGGCGGCGCACAAGCCACAGGTGGTGATTCTGGAATTGGGCGGCAACGATGGCCTGCAGGGGCACCCGCCGGCGCAATTGCAACAAAACCTGTCAGCAATGATCGATGGCGCCCGCGCCGCCGGTGCCAAGGTGCTGTTGCTGGGCATGCAACTGCCGCCCAACTACGGCGTGCGCTACACCACTGCCTTCGCCCGGGTGTATGGCGACCTGGCCACGCAGAAGCAGGTGGCGCTGGTGCCGTTTTTCCTCGAAGGGGTGGGTGGGGTGCCGGCGCTGATGCAGGCCGATGGCATCCATCCGGCGGTGAACGCCCAGGGCAAGTTGCTGGAAAATGTCTGGCCGCAGCTAAAACCGCTGCTTTGACGCTTTTCTAGCAACCGCGTTTCGGCTAATGTGGCGCCCCCCGATCTGGAGCCCCCAATGCCGCGTCCTGCCTGGTCCCTGTTTGCGTACCAACTTATCGAGCCCGATGAGCAGCTCGATCTGTTCGCGTGCCAGGAAATTCGTGTGCACCTGATCGCCCGCCAGCTCGAGCTGGGGGGCTCGGCCGACCGCACGTTGTGTGGCACCTTGTTGCCGGCCCAGCCGCGCTGGTCCGGGGTGGCCCCGTCGATTTTCCGCGACCGGCGCCTGTGCCCGCTCTGCAAGGCCATCCTGCAGGCGCAGAAGAAGGGCACCCGCCCGGTGTGGCCGGAACTGGCCAACTGATTTTCTGTTCATCCGCTGGCCGCCCACAGGCCTCCCGGTAAGCGGGGCGTCGGTGTACAATCGTCCGATTATCCCTCTCGTTTTGCAAAGGATCCTCGGATGTTGCCGCGCTTTTCCGTCGTCACCCGTTGCCTGGCCCTGACCGCTGCCATCGCCGCCGGTCCCGCTGCGGCACTGGAATTCCCCCTGCCGCCGCCTGGCCAGGACATCGTCGGTCAGGTCCAGGTGATCAAGGCCAAGTACGAAGACACCTTTGCCGACCTGGGTGAAGCCAACGACCTGGGCTACCTGGAAATGATCGCCGCCAACCCTGGCGTCGACGCCTGGCTGCCGGGCGCCGGCACCGAGATCGTGCTGCCCACGCGCTTCATCCTGCCGCCGGGCAAGCGCGAAGGCATCGTGATCAACCTGCCTGAATACCGCATGTACTACTTCCCCAAGGGCGAGAACGTCGTCTACACCTACCCGATCGGCATCGGTCGCGAAGGTTGGGGTTCGCCGATCTCGCAGACCAAGATCACCGGCAAGATCCCCAACCCGACCTGGACCCCGCCCGCGTCGATCAAGGCCGAACACGCCGCCGACGGCGACCCGCTGCCGAACGTGGTGCCGGCCGGCCCCGACAACCCCCTGGGCCCGTTCAAGTTCACCCTGGGCATTCCGGGCTACCTGATCCACGGTTCCAACAAGAAGTTCGGCATCGGCATGCGCACCAGCCATGGTTGCTTCCGCATGTACAACTTCAACGTGCTTGAACTGTCGAAAATGGTGCCGGTGGGTACCCCGGTGCGCATCATCAACGAGCCCTACAAGTTCGGCGTGAGCGAAGGCAAGATCTACATCGAGGCCCACACCCCGCTGGACGCCAAGGGCGACCCGTCGGCGGTGGACAAGCACACTGCGGTCATCAACGCGATGCTCAACCGCCCGGACCTCAACGGCACCAATATGCAGATGAACTGGGATACCGTGCGTGACGTGGTGGCGGCCGAGGACGGCCTGCCGGTGGAAATCGCGGCGCCTGGCGTGGCGGGTTCTGCGAACGACTCGGTCATCTCCAAGGCGCCGGTGACGCCTGCGCCGCAGGTGCCGGTGCAGAAGATGGATTGATTGCCGGCTGGCATCAAGAAGGGGGAGGCCGCTGACGCAGGGTCTCCCTTTTTTGTGACCGGTGCATAGCTTGTCGTGGCGCCGCAGATCGCTTTTGCTTCCGTGAGGCCTTTGATCTTGATTGTGTGCCCCGTAAAGCGCCAGGGCCGACCGGAGGCGTTGGCCGAGCGGTCCACGGCGTAGCCGGGGAAGACGGAACCGGAGGCGCTTCTATTCCGGGCCGTCGGCCGCTTGGGCGACGCCGGAGGGAGGGGACCCGCAGCGAAGCGTAGGGACCAAGCAGGGGCAAGCCTTTTTTGCTTACTTTTTGTGGCGTTTGACAAAAAGTGAGCCGCCGTAAGGGCGGAAAGGTGATTCTGCATCACCCTTGATATTGGATATGTGCATGGCTTTCGAATCTCGCTTCTGAGGGATTCGGACATATCCATTTTCGCGGTGCGACCACCGACCGTTTCGCCCTTACGGCGACTCACTTTTTTTCAGACGCCAAAAAAAGTAAGCAAAAAACGCTTGCCCCTGCTTGGGCCCTCCGCT